>URDS01000066.1 GCA_900546635.1 uncultured Eubacteriales bacterium
TTCCTCATATTTTTCCCCCTATGGAACGCTCCTTTCTTTTGCGCGTTCCGTTTTTTGTTTTTCATCATGCAGTTAAAGCAGGAATTTGTTTTTGATTCCTGCTTTATTTTTATCTGTCTGCTATTTATATGAAGACTGTCCGAGGCAATGAATGTAAAATTTATCTGAATGCTTGAACAAATGATGCCAATATGCTAAAATAATACCGGAGGCGATCACTCATGTGGATTATTTTGGCTTTTTGCTCAGCTGTTTTTGCAGCATTAACGTCGATACTGGCAAAATGCGGGATTCGCAGGACGGATTCCGATATCGCCACCGCGGTGCGCACGATTGTAGTTCTCTTTTTTTCATGGCTGATGGTATGGATTGTACAGGCGCAGAATCAAATAACGATGATAACGGCCAAAACGCTGATATTTTTGATTTTGTCCGGTTTGGCTACCGGTGCATCCTGGCTTTGCTATTTTCGCGCGCTTCAGCTTGGGGATGTCAGTCGGGTGGTGCCCATTGATAAAT
Source organism: uncultured Eubacteriales bacterium (assembly GCA_900546635.1). Lineage (GTDB taxonomy): Bacteria > Bacillota > Clostridia > Oscillospirales > CAG-272 > UMGS902. The sequence continues at coordinate 520 of URDS01000066.1, forward strand.
CCAGTACGGTTTTGACTATTTTGATGTCCATTCTGCTTTTGGGCGAAACCGATCAGTTGGCAGAAAAGCTGATCGGAACCGGTTTGATCGCGGCGGGGATTCTGCTGATGACGTGGCAACGCGGAAGTTCAGCATCCGGAAGCAAAAAGTCAGTACTATACGCATTTTTGTCCGCCGTGTTTGCGGCTTTGACATCTATTCTTGCTAAAATCGGAATTGAAGATATAGATTCCAACTTGGGAACGGCAATCCGTACAACGGTTGTTTTGGCAGTAGCCTTTGCAGTGGTATTTGCACGCGGAAAGGGAAAATCGCTTTCGAGGATACCGGGACGTGAACTGATATTTATTTGTCTTTCCGGTATTGCGACCGGCGCATCCTGGCTCTGTTACTACAGCGCGCTGAAAGCGGGAAGCGTCAGCATTGTTGCGGCTATCGACAAACTCAGCGTGGTCTTTACGGTACTGCTTTCATGGATCATTTTCAAAGAAAAAATATCGGGAAAGGGATGGGGCGGTCTTGCGGCGATTACGGCCGGAACGCTTTTGATGGTATTCAAGCAATGAGTGTATTATATGAAAAAATATACGATGCCGTTCGTAAAATTCCGCGCGGTCAGGTTGCGACCTATGCGCAGATTGCTGCGATGGCCGGGAATCCGCGTATGTGTCGTGTGGTAGGCAACGCATTGCATCAAAATCCTTATTTCGGCGACGTTCCCTGCCATCGTGTGATCAACGCAAAAGGGCAGCTTTCGCGTGCATTTGTATTCGGGGGCGAAGGCGTGCAGGCTGCAATGCTTGAAGCGGAGGGCGTTAAAGTAATTAACGGCATCGTGGATCTTGACCGATATAAAATGAAAACAATGTCTTAAACGGCGCATTGCCATACTATGCCTTGATTTACAGAATTTTATTCTTTATTTTGAAAGATGTTTTTGATATTTATTTGCTCAGATTAAAAGATGACGTGCATATTTTGATCAAAATATACCATTTTGCACAAAATATACTATTTTGCACAAATTGATGTTTTTTATGTATTGATTGGTTCTCTATAGATGCGTTATGATTAGAATAGAATTTACTTTAATTTGGAGGAGAAAAAGATGAAGCGTTGTCGGTATTTTGTTTTTATGATACTGCTTTGCATGTTGCTTTTTACAGGATGTAAAGAGGAGAAAACTCCTGATAATTCCGGGGGTGTTTCCGATACCAGCGATTTATCGAATATGAGCACGCCGCAAGAGGAGAAACTCGGTGTGCCGGAAACGGCGGATTATGGCGGCGAGACCTTTAATATTTTGTCTGCCGGCAATGTAGTATGTGAAGATTTTAAATTTGACGAGGAATCTTCACTGGCGCTGGACAATGCGCAGTATAAGCGAAAAGCGCTTGTGGAGCAAAACTATAATGTGGATATTGTACAGACAGCGAAAAAATCATATTCCAGCGGCGGCGGTCCCGGCTTTATGCAGATCAGTACCGATGTCAATGCGGGCGACTGCAATTTTGACCTTGCCTTGATTGCAGGCTATGATGTGAGTGTTTTGGCTTACAGCGGGTTCTTGTATGATATGAACTCGATGCCCGGAATTGATTTGACCAAAAGCTGGTGGGATCAAAAGGCCAATGAGAGCCTTTCTGTAAACGACGTTTTGTTCTTCACCACCGGTGAAATTACGGTTTCCGATAATAATGCCGCGTTTGTCATTATGTTCAATAAGGAGCTTCGCACCGCGTATGAATTGGAGGATCCCTATCAGTTGGTGTATGATAACAAGTGGACGCTGGATAAATTTGCTGAATTGTGCAAAACCGTGACCGAAGATTTGAATCAAGACGGCATAATGAATCAAAACGACCGTTTCGGTTTGCTGGTTTGGGACGATTCGGTTGTCGGCATCGTGAATGCAGCCGGGCAGCAGTGCTGTACCATTGCCGATGACGGTACGATCGAGCTTACGCTGTACAACGAGACGACGATTTCGGCGCTGGAAAAATATTTTTCAATCGCGTACGATACACAATATGCGTTGACCTATCAAAGAATCAGCGGACATGATGAGCAGATGCTGTGGGCTGGGGATCACGGTTTGTTTTGGACGACTTGGATGGGAATCATTCCGCAGTTCCGTGAAATGGAGAGCGACTTCGGCATTTTGCCTTATCCGAAGCTGAATGAGGCGCAGGATTCGTATTATACGACGGTTGCGCCGTATAATTCTCAGTTTATCTGTGTGCCTTTGATTCAGAATGACGTGGATCGCACCGGTGTGGTGACCGAGGCGCTGGCATACTACGGAAAGCAGATTGTTACGCCTGCTTATTATGATATAAACCTGATCGGACAGAGCACGCGTGATGAAGAGTCTTCGGATATGCTGGATATTATCTTTGACTCTTTGGTGTTTGACATTGGATATTATTATCAGATCGGTCCGTACAACAAGCAGCTGATTTATATGGTACGCGCTTACAATACAAACTTTACGTCGATGTATGACACCTATAAGAACTCTGCGCAGGGACTCCTCGATGTTATCAACCAGTTCTATCAGGTGGCGGTTTCGGATTGGGTAAAGCAATAAGTTAAGAAAAGATCTGATGAGAAAAAAGCGTTGTTTTTTGGGCGCGCTGATTGTTTTATTCGTTGTACTGGCAGTCAGCGCGAAGGCAAAGGAGACTGAAATGTACTTTAATGATTTTTCAAACGCGGCGTCTCTTTCCGATTTTACTGCAAAAGGAAATTGGACGATTCAAAACGGAAGTCTGACAACCGGTTCCGGTGCCGGTTCTGCTTTCCTTACGTATACGATTCCGAATGCGTATGCAGGCAAGAATTTTCGCGTAGAGGTTGATTTTCTCGGTCATACTTCGACCGGCGGTATTTTAATCGGAGGAATCGGAGAAACATCCGGGCAGCCGGCAGAGTTTTTCGGATATGATTTTTTCATCAGTGCGGATGCGCAAAAAGCGGCTATGGGATGTTATGATGTTACCGGAGCATGGGGCGGGAATATCACGGTGGGACTTGCGTCTATGCAGCGCGGAACCGATTTGCATCTCTCTGTGACGGTTCGAGAAAAGGAACTGACTTACCTTGTGACCTCTTTAGACGGCGCTACGCAGTATTTTGGTATGACCTATGATATTGGTTCTTCCGCTAAAGATGTTTACAAAACGGTCGGGAATCAAGTCGGACTCCGCAAATTTTACAATGACACCGGTACTTTTGACAATTTTCGCGTGACGATTTTAGAGGATGACGTTCTGCCTGAATTGAACCAAACGGCAAGCTTTGCGGGCATGAATTTTCAGTGCGGCGGAAATGTAGAAGTGGCCGTGCGCGGCGAGGGGGCGCTGTTCAGCGAAACCGCTTTCCCCGAAAATTTTGCAGCAGAATGTAAGCTTGAAGCGGTCGGTGTAACGCGATTTATGTTCGGCGCTGCCGATGCGCAGAACTATTTTGCCTTTGAAATCAACCGAAATGAGAATCGCGTATATCTGTATCAGGTCATAAACGGACACTTTAACTGTTTAGGCTTTAAGAACGTACCAATTCGAGACGGCGCCCGAACTGTGCGAATCGAGGTGCTCGATCAGATTGCCAAATTGTATTTTGAAGATAATTTCAATGACAGCGATCCTTTCCCGAAGTTTGACATGCGGCTTGCAGCCTATTGTGCGGGCAAATTCGGTATTTGGCTGGACGGCGGAAGCGTATCCGATTTGACGCTTTCCGAACCGCAGGCATATGTCGGGGAAACCTATACAAATTCTGTCATTGTCGGCGCAGACCCGGATGTGCTGTATTATGACGGCGTGTATTATTTATACAACCGTATATCGGATGGGAACAATGTTTTTCGCGTACATACCTCGACGGATCTGGTCAACTGGACTTCCAAAAATGTTGTCTTTACGCATAAAGCAGAGTATAACACCAAAGGGTACATGAGTCCAAATGTATTCTATCATGACGGTTTCTTTTATTTGATGTATGCGGCCAAAAATTCAGACGGTAAGGAGCGGCTATACTATGCGGTAGCATCGTCTCCGTACGGCCCGTTTGAACCGGCGACGCCCGGTGTTCCGCTGCACGATGTCAGCGAGATCGGCGGCCATCCGTTCATCGACGACGATGGGAAAATCTATTTGACCTATGTGCGGTTCGGCGGCGGCAACTTCATTTGGATAGAGGAAGTTACGGTGGCAAACGGTGTAATAACGCCGAAACCCGATACGCTGACACTGTTGGTCTCTCCGACGGATATTTATGAAACGGACGGATACGGTCTTATCAGCGAGGGCGGTGTGATTCGCAAGCATAACGGGCTGTACTATATGATTTATGCGACCGGTCACTATAAGGGACATTACGGCGAGGGTTATGCCGTGGCCGAGAATGTCCTCGGACCGTATACGAAATATGCATACAATGATATTTTGACGTATAATTCTGTGGTAAACGGTGTCGGCGACGGTATTTTGGTTCCGTCTCCGGACGGCAGCGAACTTTTCATGGTTTATCATAAGCATTGCAGCACAAGTCTGATTGAACCTCGTTATACTTGCATTGACCGCGTGAAATTCGTTCCGGATGAAAACGGAGGACCGGATATTTTGTATGTGTACGGGCCGACTATGACTCCGCAGCCGTATCCTGCAAATCATCAAACCCCGGATAACGGTTCGGTCTCGCCGAATGCGGCTTTGCTTAGTCAAAAGATCATCAGCGGCGGTTATGATGCGCGCTATGATGTAAACGGCGACGGGCGCATTGGTTTGAAGGATGCGCTGTATATTATAAAGGATAAAAATCCTTAAAAACAACAGGCGCTATTGATTATGTAGCGTCCCGTTTGTCGATTCAATAAAAGCGCGAAAGAGAAAACGAAAAATAAACTTTGTTTTCAAGGCGGATATGTGCCGCCTTGAAATTACCTTGCGGAGCGCGCGTGCATCTCGCCGGGCGGCGCGAATACGCGCTTCAAAGGTGCGCCGATACACGAGTGTGCGCGCTCCTCGTCGGAGCGCTTTGGTTTTTCGACGGTCACAGGCGCTGTATGATAACAGCGCCTGTTTATTTAGAACTGAGATTGCATTTTTTCAGCGTATGTGTTAGGATAATTTACAAAGCAGTCGATTGTATCGGGCGGATGTTTCGGAAAGATTGGGCAGGAAAAGTTAAAGGAGTACTTATGAGAAAAAAGAGTTGTTTTTTGTGGGCATTGATTGGTTTGTGCGCTGTGCTGGCGGTTAGCGTACAGGCAAAAGAAACAGAGATTTACTTTAATGATTTTTCAGATTCGTCATCTCTTTCCGATTTTACGTTAAACGGAAACTGGACGATTGGGGACGGAGGCCTTACAGCCTCTTCCGGTTCCGGTTCGGCTTACCTTACGTATACGATTCCGGATGCGTATGCAGGCAAGAATTTTCGTGTGGAAGTGGATTTCCTTGGTCATACCTCTACAGGCGGCATTTTAATCGGAGGAATCGGCGCACCGTCCGTCCGTCCGAAAACTTTTTTCGGTTATGATTTCTTTATCAGTGCGGATGCGCAAAAGGGCGCTATGGGCTGTTATGACGCGACCGGGGCATGGGGGGGTAATATCACGGTAGGACTTGCATCCATACGGCGCGGCGCGGATTTGCATCTTTCTGTAACGGTGCGCGGAAAAGAATTGACGTATCTTGTAACGTCTTTGGACGGTACGGAGCAGTATTTTGGCATGACCTATGATATCGGCACCTCTTCAAAGGATATTTATTCGGCAATCGGAAACCAGATCGGACTTCGGAAATTCTATAGTGACAGCGGAAAATTTGATAATTTCCGCGTGACGGTTTTAGAGGATGATGTTTTGCCCGAACTCAGTCAAACTGCGAGTTTTGCAGGTATGAATGTTCAGTACGGCGGAAGTTTGGAGATCCTTGAAACCGAGGTGCGCGGCACAGGCGCTTTGCTCAGCGCGGATGCTTTCACGGAAGATTTTGCAGTCGAATGCGAGCTTGAAGCGGTCGGCGTAACGCGCTTTGTGTTTGGTGCGACCGACACGCGAAATTATTTCGTTTTTGAAATTAACCGGGAAGAGGAGCGCGTATATCTTTATCAGGTGGTTAACGGAAAGTTCAAATGCATGGGTTCAAAAAATGTTCCGGTCAGAGACGGCGTTCGGACTGTGCGGATTGAAATGCTTGATAAATATGTAAAGCTTTACTTTGAAGATAATTTTCATGATTACGATCCTTTTCCGAAGTTTGATATGCGGCTGGGAACCTATCGCGCAGGTAATTTCGGAATTTGGCTGGACGGCGGCTGTGTATCGGCTTTGACTTTTTCCGAGCCACGGGCATATGCGGGCAAAACGCATACCAATCCGGTAACGGTTGGCGGGGGGCCGGATGTACTGTATTATGACGGCGTGTACTATTTGTATAACCGTATATCGGACGGGAACAATGTTTTCCGTGTGCATACCTCAACAGATTTGGTCAATTGGACCTCGAAGAATGTTGTGTTTACGCATAAAGCGGAATATAAAACCAGCAGCTATATGAGTCCGAACGTTTTTTATCATGACGGGTTGTTCTATTTGCTGTATGCGGCCAAAAATTCAGAGGGAAATTCAAGGCTTTACTATGCGGTAGCATCGTCTCCGTACGGCCCGTTTAAACCGGCAACGCCCGGTGTTCCGCTGCATGATGTCAGCGAGATCGGCGGGCATCCGTTCATCGATGACGACGGAAAAATTTATTTGTCGTATGTGCGGTTCGGCGGCGGAAACTTTATCTGGATGGAAGAAATCACGGTGGCGGACGGCGTGATTACGCCGAAGCCCGGTACATTGACGCTTGTAATTTCTCCGACGGACATTTATGAAACGGATGGATACGGTCTTATCAGCGAGGGCGGTGTGATTTATAAGCATAACGGACTGTATTATATGATTTATGCGACAGGTCATTACAAAGGACATTACGGAGAGGGCTATGCGGTGGCCGAGAATGTCCTTGGGCCGTATACGAAATATGAATATAATGATATTCTGACCTATAACAGTGCGGTAGACGGTGTGGGGGACGGTATTTTTGTCACTTCGCCGGACGGCAGCGAACTATATATGGTATATCATCGGCATTGCAGTACGGGCGTTTTTGAACTGCGCTATACTTGCATTGACCGCGTGAAATTTGTTCCTGATGAAAACGGCGGCCCGGACATTTTGTATGTGTACGGTCCGACCACGACACCGCAGCCCTATCCTGCAAATGTATATAAAGACGATTTTAATCGGGACGGGCGCGTTACGCTGGCGGATGTATTTTTGGTTTCGCGGTATATTCTGTCGAATGCGAGCTACAGCGCGGCTTATGACCCGAATGCGGATGGAAAATCCGATTTGAATGATATTATGTATTTGATGAAAGTGATCGTAGCCAATCACTCATAAGTGTAAAATGACGGTTTGATTTATTTCTGAATTTAAAGATATTACGCACCGGCGCAGGAAGATTTACATTTGTTGAAACAATACGGCAAAAAGGAGAAAATATGAAGTTCAAATTGCTTTTTATATTTTTGATGCTTTGCGCCGTATTGAGTATCCGTGTGTGTGCGAAAGGCGAACTTCTTTATCAAAATGATTTTTCTGACGCAGCTTCGCTTGCCGATTTTTCGTCTGTGCAAGGAAAATGGAACATTCAAAACGGCAGTTTGACAACCAGTTTCGGCGCCGGTTCGGCTTACCTTACGTATACGATTCCGAATGCGTATGCAGGCAAGAATTTTCGTGTGGAAGTGGATTTCCTCGGTCATACCTCTACAGGCGGCATTTTAATCGGAGGGAGCGGCGCACAGGGAAGTGCGCTTGCAGCTGCGCCGAAAAACTTTTTCGGTTATGATTTCTTTATCAGTGCGGATGCGCAAAAGGGCGCTATGGGCTGTTATGACGCGACCGGGGCATGGGGGGGTAATATCACGGTAGGACTTGCATCCATACGGCGCGGCGCGGATTTGCATCTTTCTGTAACGGTGCGCGGAAAAGAATTGACGTATCTTGTAACGTCTTTGGACGGTACGGAGCAGTATTTTGGCATGACCTATGATATCGGCACCTCTTCAAAGGATATTTATTCGGCAATCGGAAACCAGATCGGACTTCGGAAATTCTATAGTGACAGCGGAAAATTTGATAATTTCCGCGTGACGGTTTTAGAGGATGATGTTTTGCCCGAACTCAGTCAAACTGCGAGTTTTGCAGGTATGAATGTTCAGTACGGCGGAAGTTTGGAGATCCTTGAAACCGAGGTGCGCGGCACAGGCGCTTTGCTCAGCGCGGATGCTTTCACGGAAGATTTTGCAGTCGAATGCGAGCTTGAAGCGGTCGGCGTAACGCGCTTTGTGTTTGGTGCGACCGACACGCGAAATTATTTCGTTTTTGAAATTAACCGGGAAGAGGAGCGCGTATATCTTTATCAGGTGGTTAACGGAAAGTTCAAATGCATGGGTTCAAAAAATGTTCCGGTCAGAGACGGCGTTCGGACTGTGCGGATTGAAATGCTTGATAAATATGTAAAGCTTTACTTTGAAGATAATTTTCATGATTACGATCCTTTTCCGAAGTTTGATATGCGGCTGGGAACCTATCGCGCAGGTAATTTCGGAATTTGGCTGGACGGCGGCTGTGTATCGGCTTTGACTTTTTCCGAGCCACGGGCATATGCGGGCAAAACGCATACCAATCCGGTAACGGTTGGCGGGGGGCCGGATGTACTGTATTATGACGGCGTGTACTATTTGTATAACCGTATATCGGACGGGAACAATGTTTTCCGTGTGCATACCTCAACAGATTTGGTCAATTGGACCTCGAAGAATGTTGTGTTTACGCATAAAGCGGAATATAAAACCAGCAGCTATATGAGTCCGAACGTTTTTTATCATGACGGGTTGTTCTATTTGCTGTATGCGGCCAAAAATTCAGAGGGAAATTCAAGGCTTTACTATGCGGTAGCATCGTCTCCGTACGGCCCGTTTAAACCGGCAACGCCCGGTGTTCCGCTGCATGATGTCAGCGAGATCGGCGGGCATCCGTTCATCGATGACGACGGAAAAATTTATTTGTCGTATGTGCGGTTCGGCGGCGGAAACTTTATCTGGATGGAAGAAATCACGGTGGCGGACGGCGTGATTACGCCGAAGCCCGGTACATTGACGCTTGTAATTTCTCCGACGGACATTTATGAAACGGATGGATACGGTCTTATCAGCGAGGGCGGTGTGATTTATAAGCATAACGGACTGTATTATATGATTTATGCGACAGGTCATTACAAAGGACATTACGGAGAGGGCTATGCGGTGGCCGAGAATGTCCTTGGGCCGTATACGAAATATGAATATAATGATATTCTGACCTATAACAGTGCGGTAGACGGTGTGGGGGACGGTATTTTTGTCACTTCGCCGGACGGCAGCGAACTATATATGGTATATCATCGGCATTGCAGTACGGGCGTTTTTGAACTGCGCTATACTTGCATTGACCGCGTGAAATTTGTTCCTGATGAAAACGGCGGCCCGGACATTTTGTATGTGTACGGTCCGACCACGACACCGCAGCCCTATCCTGCAAATGTATATAAAGACGATTTTAATCGGGACGGGCGCGTTACGCTGGCGGATGTATTTTTGGTTTCGCGGTATATTCTGTCGAATGCGGGCTACAGCGCGGCTTATGATCCAAATGCGGATGGAAAATCCGATTTGAATGATATTATGTATTTGATGAAAGTAATCGTAGCCGGAGCCTGAGAAGTATACGGTCCGACTACGGCGCCGCAGCCCTGTCCCTCAAACAAAAAGGCAGGGGATTCTGTTTCAGACGGGCGGACAACCACATGGGACGCGGCGCTATTCGGTTAAGAAATCGTCAGCGGTGTTTGCGATGTGCGCTATGATGTAAACGGTGACGGATACATTGATTTGAAAGATGCATTGCAGATTTTAAAAGAAGCAAACAATTAAAATAAACAGACGCCGTATAGGGCGTTGTAATAAGAAAACATGATGCAGGGGGCGTAGTGTGCGCCCGCAGGCGCTGTTCGCCGCCCCTACGGAGGTTCTTAAAACAACGCTTTGGAGGGCGTCTGTTTATTTTGTCACTGAGATTGCATTTTGGTGATATTTGTGTTAAGATAAAGCGGATTTGTTATTTTGATCGTTGTGTGGATAGAAAGGACAAGTTATACGTTGAATAAAAAAAGTTCTGCAGTTATAGCGTTGCGTGCCGCTTTCCCGTATACGCTGCCGATTTTAGCCGGATTTTTATTTTTGGGAACGGCATACGGTATATATATGAATCTTTCCGGCTTTTCTCCGCTGTATCCCATATGTATGAGTCTGATCATTTTTGCGGGATCGATGGAATTTGTGACCGTTGATTTGCTGCTTGGCGCGTTTGATCCGGTCGGCGCTTTTTTGCTTTCGCTTATGGTCAATGCACGACATCTGTTTTATGGTCTGTCGATGCTGGATAAGTATAAAGGCGTGGGCAAAAAGCGGTGGTATTTGATTTTCGGTTTGTGTGACGAGGCTTTTTCAATTAACTGCACAGTTGACGTTCCGCTCGGTGTAGATCGCGGCTGGTTTTACTTTTTTGTGACGCTTTTAAACCATTCTTATTGGGTTATGGGGGCGACGCTCGGCGGTTTGCTTGGCGCATTGATTCCCACTCAGCTTGAGGGCTTGGATTTTGTGATGACCGCGTTGCTTGTGGTGATTTTTCTGGATAATTGGCTGAAAGAAGCGTCGCATATAAGCTCTGTATTGGGCGTGGGACTTTCGCTTATCTGCTTGCTTCTGTTTGGCAGCGGTAATTTTATGATTCCCGCCATGCTTTTGATTTTGGGTGTGCTGACACTTTTGCAAAAGCCGATTGAAAAATCAGGAGGCAGGACATGACACAGACACAGCAAATACTTACGATAGCCGTGGTGGCGCTCGGAACAATTTTAACGCGCTTTTTGCCTTTTTGGCTTTTTCCGGCCAATCGCCCAACGCCGAAATACGTACGATATTTAGGACGTTTTTTGCCGGCGGCCGCGCTCGGACTGCTGGTCGTTTATTGCTTGAAAGATGTTGAGGTTTTGGTCAGCCCATACGGACTCCCGGAACTGATCGCAATCGGCTGTATTGTCTTGCTGCATGTTTGGAAACGAAATATGCTGCTTTCCATTGCAGGCGGAACCGTAGTTTATATGCTCTTGATCCACTTGGTTTTTTAACTGAATCAAAGAAAGAGGGCGCAGAATCTGATTCTGCGCCCTCTCAGACCGTCGAAAAAACAAGGTTTTGCGACGATGGGGCGTGTTCGCTCGCGCCATCGCGCCGCCAATGGCGGCACTCGCACACCCACAAGGTGTTTATAAGGCGGCACATGTCCGCCTT
>URDS01000067.1 GCA_900546635.1 uncultured Eubacteriales bacterium
ACGGCGCGAGCGAACACGCCCCATCGTCGAAAAACCAAGGTTTTTCGACGGTCTGCGCTCCCCAAATAAAATTTGGGGAGCGTTTATCATTTTTTATATTTGGACACGTCCATACAAGAATCTATAGCTTTTTGATTTCCTCAATCAAGCGGGGAATAATTTCTTCCTCGGCAATTTTGCCGACGATCCGCCCCTTTTTAATCAGCACGGCTTCGCCGCTGCCGCCGGCCACGCCGATATCGGCTTCCCGCGCTTCGCCCGGACCATTCACCGCGCAGCCCATCAGCGCGACACGAACATCTTTTTCCAAAAGTCCCTCTGCCGCCGCCGCTTCTTCAAACCGGCGAGAAAGCCCGATCAAATCGATCCTGGTTCTCCCGCAAGTCGGGCAGGAAACAATGTTCATACGCTTTTTATTGTCAAAACCAAGCGAAAACAGGATGTCATGTGCCGCGGCGACTTCCTCTACCGGATTGTCGGTCAGAGAAACGCGGACCGTATCCCCGATACCGCGCAGCAGCATACCGCCGATGCCGACGGCGCCCTTAATCAGTCCCATACGACCGCCGCCCGCCTCGGTCACGCCCAAATGCAGCGGATATGTACAGGCGTCGGCAAGCAGTTCGTTTGCGCGCGCCATTTCACACACATCGGAGGACTTGACGGACAAAACGATTTGGTCGAAATCGAACTTTTCCAGCAAACTGCAGTGATACAGCGCGCTCTCTGCAAGCGCCGCGCCGGTCGGCGCGCCGTGTTTGGCTAAAATCTCTTTCTCTAGCGAACCGCCGTTTACGCCGATCCGGATCGAAATCCCCTTCTCCCGACAAGCGTCCGCAACAGCCCGAATCCGGTTTTCATCCCCGATATTACCCGGATTAATCCGAATCTTATCCGCACCGGCCGCAATGCACTCCAGCGCAACGCGGTAGTCAAAATGAATGTCCGCAACCAGGGACGCCTCGATGCCCGCTTCCTTCAGATAGGCAAACGTGCGCGCGCTCTCGGTATCCGGCGCCGTCATGCGGATAATATCACAGCCCGCCGCCTCAAGCGCGCGGACCTGTGCAAGCGTTGCCGCCGTATCGTGCGGGTTGGTATTGGTCATCGACTGCACCGCAATCGGGCACTGTCCGCCGATCGTAACACGACCGACACATATCTCTTTTGCCGCCCGGCGAATCTGATTGTAACGTTCTGTCATATGTCTTACCTAAACAAATTCACAATATCCTTATACGTGATCAAAATCATCAGTCCAAACAGGAGGATAATGCCGATAAAATGCACCATTCCCTCGTATTTGGGATTGACCGGTTTGCCTGTAATCATTTCCCAGAGTATAAATATCAGCCGGCCACCGTCAAGCGCCGGAAGCGGCAACAGATTAAACACGCCGAGATTCATACTGAGCACACAAACAAGGTACAATAGCTGTAAAGCGCCGGTTCTCGCCGCGTCGCTGATCGCAGTCGTCACGCCGACCGGCCCGGAAACCGCCTCCATACCGACTCTGCCGCCGACCAAATCCAAAAGCGACTCCCAAATCATTTTCACCGTCGAAACACTGCGGAAAAATGTATGTTTCAGTACGGTTCCGATATTTTTCGCTTCCGCATACACCACAAAATCAGTTTTTCCGTAAACCATTCCGGAAGAAATCTGCGTCGGGAACACAACGTCCGCAAGCGTCATGGTCTGCCCGTCGCGCACAACGACGAGATCAATCGGCTCATAGCCGTCGTGCGCAATCTCATACACAACCTCGTTACCGGTATGCGTTCTCGAACCGTTGACCGCCAAAATGCGGTCGCCGGGCTGCAGCCATTCATTGCTTGTCGCGTCCTCGCCAAACGAATATACAACCGTTGAAGCAAGAGAAGACGAAAACAGAACAACGCCCAGCATCAGCAAAAGCGCCAACAAAATATTCATGCAGGCGCCGGCGGCAACAATCAAAAATTTCTGCCACGGACGTTTCTGAGAAAAGGAATCCTCTCCGTCAGCCGCCTCGTCCTCTCCTTTCATGCTGACAAAACCGCCGATCGGAAATACCCGCAAATTATAACTGGTTCCCGTTTTGCCTTTCCAGCCGAAAATCTTCGGTCCCATCCCCATGGAAAATTCATGCACACACACACCGCAGGCGCGCGCCACAAGAAAATGTCCCAACTCATGAATCAAAATCATCAGTCCGAACACCAAAAGCGCCACAATAATATATCCGACAGTTGCCATAGTACTCCTCTAAACCATGCGATATACCGCCGCACGCGCCGTTCGGTCGGCGGCAAATATATCCTCCACGGTGATCTTGGTTTGATTTGCAAAGCCATCCATTGCCGCCTGCACCAAAGCCGCAATTTCCAAAAAACGAATACGCCCGGACAAAAACAAATCCACCGCCGCTTCGTTGGCGGCGCTTAGTACAGCCGGCATCAACCCGCCGGCATCGATTGCGCGGTACGCCATTTTCAGGCAGCGAAACGTCTCCATATCCGGCCGCGCAAAGGTCAGCCGTCCCACCGAAAACAGATCGAGCGGCGCTACAACGCCCGCGGTTCGCTCCGGCCAGGTCAGCGCATACTGTATACAGGAACGCATATCCGGTACAGCCAACTGGGCAAGTACAACATTATCAATATATTCAACCGCGCTGTGAATTATACTTTCACGGTGTACGACCACCTGAATCTGATCCGGCCGCACGCCGAACAGGCGCACCGCTTCAATGACTTCAAGGCCTTTATTCATCAGCGTGGCGCTGTCGATGGTAATTTTTTGCCCCATCGACCAGGTCGGATGCTTCAGCGCATCCGCCGCCGTCACATGTTCCAGCGCCGCACGATCCATTCCGAAAAAAGGACCGCCCGAAGCCGTAAGCAAAATTCGTTTGACTTCAGCGGGCTTTCCCGCCTGCAAGCATTGGAAAACGGCGCTGTGTTCACTGTCCACCGGCAAAATTTTCGCGCCGTGCGCCGCCGCCTCGCAAAAGAGCAATTCACCGGCCGCAACCAGCGGCTCCTTATTCGCAATCGCAATGCGCATCCCGCGCTTTGCGGCCGCCAGCGCAGGCATAAGACCGGCAAGACCGACAATCGCATGCACCGCTGTCTGCGCGGATGTACGCTCAATCAGTTCCAGTATGCCCGTTTCACCGGCAAATATTTTGATATCCGTGTCGGCAAGACGCGCCCGCAACTCCTTTGCCGCAGTCTCGTCCGCCATTGCGCAAAAGCGGGGAGAAAACGCGCGCGCCTGATCTTCCAGCAAAGCCGCATTCTTGCCGCCGGCAAGCGCGTCTACCGAAATACCCGTTGCCGCCGCAACATCCAGCGCCTGTCTGCCGACAGAACCACTTGACCCCAATACTGCAATTTGCCTGTCCATAAAAATCCCCTTATTTGAATATAGGAAGCATAGACGGATTGGCAAGCAACAGATACAGAATCGGCGCAACCGCGATTACACTGTCAAAACGATCCATGATTCCGCCGTGTCCGGGAAAAATCTTTCCGTAATCCTTGACGCCGCATTCCCGTTTAATAAAGGAAGCGATTAAATCCCCAATCTGCGCAACCGCCGAGATCGCCACGCCGCATAAAAAGAGAGAAAGCAAGTGCGGGCGCGGTACATTAAACCAAATGGCATACAAAACACCGCAGCCGACAAAAGCGGCGGCGGAAATAAGGGTGCCGCCGATCGCGCCTTCCACCGTCTTTTTCGGGCTGACTTCGGGAATCAGCTTATGCCGTCCGAAAAGCATTCCCGAAAAATAGGCGAAAATATCGGTGGCAAAAGCGACAACCACCACCATGACAAGGAAAAACAGCCCATGTTTCGGAAGATCCCGGGTGGCAATCAGGCAGGAAAATCCGCACACAATATACGCCGTGCTCAAAAATACCCGCGACGCCGTGGAAAACGGGATTTTTCCTTTTGAAAACATCGCATTCGCCAACACATAGAGGCCGTACACATAAACTAAGGCAAATAAAATCAACCCATCAAAACTGACATCCGAAATCAGTCGGGTCGTAGCCGGCACAGCCAACGCCACGGCATAGGACGGCAGAGACAGCGCAAAATTTTTGTGTACGCCAAGGCAGCGAAGCATTTCAAACACCGCGCCAAGCGACAAAAGCGAAACGGCCAGTACAAGTAAAAAAGTGTCCGACCAATAAAGAATGGGAATCGCCGCTAAAAG
The DNA here is from genome assembly GCA_900546635.1 of uncultured Eubacteriales bacterium. Classification (GTDB taxonomy): domain Bacteria; phylum Bacillota; class Clostridia; order Oscillospirales; family CAG-272; genus UMGS902. Next base: position 4,208 of record URDS01000067.1, read on the forward strand.
CAGGCATATACCTGTCAAAATTCTAACCAGCATAGCTCAAAGTCCGCCATAGCGGCGTTTTCTCCTGTAAAACTCATCCACGATTTTGTCAATTTCATGCGGAGCGAGATCCGGCCAAAGCGTATCGGTAAAATACAGTTCCGCATACGCGGCCTGCCAAAGCAAAAAATTGGAAAGCCGAATATCCCCGCCTGTGCGCACGATCAAGTCCGGATCGGGGCAATGCGCCGTGTAAAGCGCACCGGCAACATCCGCCTCGGTCACATTTCTCGCGCCGCGCGCAATCAAAAGATTGCAGGCATGCGTCAGTTCCGCGCGAGAACCGTAATTCAGCGCGATGTTCAACAGCAAATCCTTTTGCTCGGACATTTTTTCCACATCCGCGATCTTCTTTTGAAGCGTTTGCGGAAAAATGCTCTTGTCGCCGAGAAAAACCAACCGGATATTGTTTTCATCCATCGAAGCAACCGCATCGTCTATATAATCGGACAAAAGGCCGAGAATTGCCTCCACTTCATGCTTCGGACGCTTCCAGTTCTCCGTGGAAAAAGCATAGACGGTAATGATCTTAATTCCAATGTCGCCGCAGTAGCGAATCACCTTTTTAAAGTTCTTTGCGCCGTTTACATGCCCGTATTCACGCGGCATCGAACGTTTTTTTGCCCATCGTCCGTTGCCGTCCATGATAAACGCAACATGCCGCAGCCGTTCATCCGCCCTGATACGATGTTCTTTTTGTTTGAAAAACATGGTTTCCTCTTAGCAAATTGGGCTGAAAGACGCGCTTTCAGCCCATGAAATTCTCTGCAAAAGCGCATAAACGCTCAAATGGACATGATCTCCTTATCCTTTTCGGCCGCAATCATGTCGATCTCCTTGATGAACCGATCGGTCAAATCCTGCACCGCTTTATCGCTTGCCTTAACCTCGTCCTCGGTCATCTCGCTGTTTTTCTTCATTTCTTTGGTTTTGTCGTTGGCCTCGCGGCGAATATTGCGCACGGCCACTTTTCCCTCTTCGCAGAGCTTTGACGCCTGCTTCACAAGCTCACGGCGGCGTTCCTCGGTCGGCTGCGGGAACGCAAGCCGCAAAACCTTACCGTCATTTTGCGGCGTAATACCGACATCGGAAGCCAAAATCGCCTTTTCAATATTTTTCAGCGTGCTTGCATCCCAGGGCGCAATCACAAGCGTACGGGGATCCGGAATCTGCACCGCCGCCATCTGTGCGATCGGCGTAGGCGTGCCGTAATAATCCACGGTTACGCGCGAGAGCACGTCGGGGCTGGCTTTGCCCGCGCGAATCGTACCGAGATTCTGCCGGAGCGAAGCGATGGTTTTCTGCATTTTGCCCTCATATTCTTTGGTATCAAGTTTCATGGTGTCTACCTCCAAATTTTACTTTACAATCGTACCGATCTCCTCGCCCATGACAGCCTTATAAATATTGTCCGGATCGTCGAGACCGAATACAAGTATCGGTATGTGATTGTCCATGCAAAAGGACGTTGCCGTGGAATCCATGGCCGCGAGTCCGCGCGACAGGATTTCCTGATATGTAATTTGATCGATTTTGGTCGCGCTTGCGTCCTTGCGCGGATCCGCAGTATAGACGCCGTCAATATTTTTAGCCAGCAGCACAACGTCCGCATTGATCTCCGCCGCGCGAAGCACCGCCGCGGTATCGGTCGAGAAATAAGGGGATCCCAGCCCGCAGCCGAAAATCGTAACCCTGCCCTTTTCCAAATGCCGGACGGCGCGATTGCGAATATACGGCTCAGCCATCGCTTTCATTTCCACAGCCGTCATGACGCGCGTTGTCACGCCCGCGTGTTCAAACGCATCCTGAAGCGCAAGCGAATTGATAACCGTAGCCAGCATCCCCATATGATCGGCGCGCACGCGATCCATATTTACGCCCTGCCGTCCGCGCCAGATGTTGCCCGCGCCGACCACAACGCCGACCTCTACGCCGGCGTCCACGCACTTTTTGACAACCGCCGCAATCTCTCCGATAAAATCGTGATTGAAAATACCGTCCGCATCCTTGGCCAGCGCCTCGCCGGACAGTTTAAGAAGCACACGTTTATATTTCGGTTCCTCTGTATATGACATTTTCTGAAAACACCTTTCCGCTCTATCTTTTCTAACGTTTCTATTTTATACTAAAATACGGGTTTTGTAAACCGTTTTTGAAGAAAAAGACATCAAAAGAAAGAAAACTGATTGGTTTCGTTCAGATTGTCCAAAACGCTGTTGCGGGATAAAATTTCAACCACGCTTTTATTCAGCTGCGCACGCTCACGAAGTTCCTCAATGGAAAAGAACTCGCCCTCTCCGCGCGCCTCTACGATTTTCTGCGCGGCCGTCTCGCCAAGTCCTCCGAGCGATGCAAACGGAAGCCGTATCTTTCCGTTTTCCGGCAAGAACGCTGCGGCATCCGATTTGTACAAATCCACCGGCAAAAACTGTATGCCGCGCGCAAGCGCCTCCCGCACAAGCTGCAAAGCCGTGACCATTTCCGCGTCTTTCTGGGTCGCATCCTCCTTGGCGGAAAGCTCGTCTATTTTGGCCGAAACCGCGCCGCGCCCCCGCATGACGACTTCACCGTCAAAACCGCCGGGCGCCACGGTAAAGTAGGCGGCGTAAAACTCCATCGGATAATAAATTTTATACCATGCCAGACGAATCGCACTCATAACATACGCCGCGGCATGCGCTTTCGGGAACATGTATTTGATTTTTTTGCAGGAGGCGATGTACCATTCGGGTACATTGTGCGCCAGCATTTCTTCTTCCCATTCGGGCGTCAGTCCCTTACCCTTACGCACGGATTCCATAATTTTAAAGGCAAGGCCGTTGTCAAGTCCGTGCCGAATCAGATACAACATAATGCCGTCGCGCGTTCCCACCACCTCGGAAATCGTGCAGGTACCCTCGCGAATCAAATCCTGCGCATTGCCGAGCCACACATCGGTGCCGTGCGTCAGCCCCGAAATCTGCAAAAGGTCGGCAAAGTTCTGCGGTTTCGCATCTACCAGTACGCTCTGGATAAAGCGCGTACCCATTTCAGGCAGACCGAGCGTTCCGAGCGGGCAGCCGATGTCGTCGGGCGTCACGCCGAGCGGCGCGCAGGACAAAAACAGTTCATACGCCGAGCGGTCGTTCATTTTTACGTCCATGACGCTGGTATTTGTATATTTTTCCAGCATCTTATACTTGGTCGGCATATCGTGCCCGAGCTCGTCGAGCTTCAAAATCGTATCGTGCAGATACGAAAACTGAAAGTGCGTCGTCACAATATTGGATTTCGGATCGTCAGCCGGATGCTGCACGGGCGTAAAGTCATAAATGCTGTATTCTTTCGGCACAACAATGATGCCGCCGGGATGCTGTCCGGTCGTGCGTTTTACACCGACGCAGCCCGCCACGAGGCGGTCCACATCCGCCCGACAGAGCGAAATGCCGCGCTCCTCCAAATACTTGGATACAAAGCCGAACGCAGTCTTGGAAGCCAGCGTGCCGATGGTTCCCGCGCGGAACACATTCTCACTGCCGAACAGTTCCTCCGTGTATTTATGTACGCGCCCCTGTACGTCGCCCGAAAAGTTCAGGTCAATATCCGGAGACTTGTCCCCATAGAAGCCGAGAAAGGTCTCAAACGGAATGTCGTGCCCGTCTCCGTGATAGGGCGCGCCGCAAACCGGACAGTTTTTATCCGGCAGATCGAAGCCGGATCCGACCGAACCATCCGTAAAAAATTCGCTGTGCTTACATTTCGGGCAAACATAATGCGGCGGCAGCGGATTGACCTCCGAAATGCCGGCCATGGAAGCGACAAAAGACGAACCGACCGATCCGCGGGAACCCACCAAATATCCCTGACTTTCGCTGTAAGCGACAAGCTTTTGCGCGATCATATACAGCACCGCAAAACCATGCTTGATAATCGAATCCAGTTCTTTGGCAAGGCGCTTTTCCACAATTTCCGGCAGATTCTCGCCGTAAATAGAGCGGGCGCGCTCCCAGCACATGTGCTGCAGATCCTCCTCCGCCCCTTCCATAATCGGCGTATAGGTGCCTTTGGGAATCGGTCGGATTTCCTCAATCATATCATTGATCCGATTGGTATTCGTCACCACAACCTCATAGGCGGTTTCCTCGCCGAGATAGCTGAACTCCTCCAGCATCTCCTCAGTAGTGCGGTAATACAAACCGATGTCGCGGTCGGCATCCGAAAATTTGAGACCGGAAAGCAGGATTTTTCGGTAGATTTCATCCTCACGGTTTAAAAAATGCGCGTCGCACGTCGCAACTACCGGTTTGCCGAGCTTTTTACCGAGCGCAACAATCTTTCGGTTCAGGTCGCGCAGTCCCTCGTCATCCGCCGCTTTTCCCTCCGCGATCAAAAAACGGTTGTTGCAAATCGGCTGAATTTCCAGGTAATCGTAAAACTCGGCGATTTTTTCGATTTCATCCTGCGAGCGGCCGTCCAGCACCGCGCGGAACAGTTCGCCCGCTTCGCAGGCGGAGCCGATCAAAAGGCCGTCGCGGTATTGCGCAAGCACCGTCTTCGGAATACGGGGATTTCGCCGATAATAGTTGAGATAGCTCATGGAAATGAGCTTATACAGATTTTTCAAACCGGTCGCATTTTTCACAAGCAGAATCTGGTGATAGGTGCGAAGCTTCAAGGGATCGGCGCTTTCGCTCATCGCGCCGTTGATACGCTCAAGATTTGCAATCCCCTCGTTTTTCAATTTTTCCGCCATCTTGAAAAAGATGTTGGCCAGCATTTCCGCGTCGTCGCAGGCGCGGTGGTGATTAAAATCCCCAAGGCCGTAATACTCCGCAAGTATATCCAGCTTATGCCGTTTCAGTTCCGGGTTGGCAAAGCGCGAAAGCGCAACCGTATCCATATACGGATTGTCAAACGGAATATGCAGTTGTTCTGCGGCGGCACGAATAAAACTGATATCAAAATTGGCATTGTGCGCAATCAGCAGACGGTCGCCGACAAAATCGAGAAAATCCGGAATGGCTTTCTCAATGCCCGGCGCGTCTGCGACCATTTCATCGGTAATACCGGTCAGCTCGGTAATATTCTGCGGAATCGGCATCCCGGGATTGACAAAAGTATTATAACGCGCAAGCACCTGACCGCCCTGAATTTTCACCGCGCCGATCTCGGTAATCCCGCAATTTGCCACCGAAAGCCCTGTTGTCTCAATGTCAAATACAATAAATTCATTGTCCAGCGTGGCGCCCTCAATGTCGCCGTATACCGCGCGCGCGGTATCATCGACAAAGTACGCCTCCATGCCGTAAATCACCTTGATGCCGCCCTGCTTTTCGGCAGCCAGCATCATCTCGGGAAAAGACTGAACGTTTCCGTGATCGGTAATGGCAATGGCCGGATGGCCGAAGCGTTTGGCCGTCGCAATCGCGTCGGCGGGATTGATGATCGCATCCATCTGCGACATAACGCTGTGTAAATGCAGTTCCACTCGCTTTTCGGGCGCGTGATCCTCGCGCAGCACTTCCGAAATCTGCGCGATATGTTGAGGACGCATGACGTTTTCATTTGTAAACGTATCCACGCGCAGCCGTCCGTACACGGCATAGCATTTGCCGATTTTGATGTCGGAAACAAAACCGACCTCGTCTGTCAAATATACACCGCGCAGGAAAACAGATGAATCACCGTCTGTCAGACCGATACTGACGCTGATCTTATCGCCACGGCGCGTCTCGCGGGTATCCACCGAAAAAACCTTACCCATAATGAGATGGGTGCCGGATGATTTTTGAAGTTTACGCATCGGCGTGGGCGCTGCAAACAAAAATTCCTCGCCGAGCACCTGTCGGCTGTCCTGCGTGTCAAACAGCATATAGCCGCTTTTAAAGCGTGTCTCACCGATTTGCTCGCCCTCCAGCGTCTCGCTGCTCAGCGTATCCACCATCGGCAGGCGCTCAGGCTGTTCAGGCTCGCTGTTTGGCTCAGGCGGCGCCTGCTGCTCCGCGGCCAGCGCGCGTGCAATATCCGCATCCAGACGGCGATAGTCGTTCTCAAAAACCGTTTTGCGAACGCTTTCTATATATGCCGGGTCCTCGCTCGAATGAATTTCCACCTTGAAATCAAGCGCAAATTCACTTTTAATAATTCCGGCAATCACGTCCGCCGTCCGCGCCATATCCAATATGCCGATTCCGCCTGCGCCGAACGGAACGCCGATGCGAATGCTCGTCTTTGCAATTTCAATGTCCGCATAATGAAAGAATCCCCGCGACACAGTACCGACGCGCTCTGTCTCATTGAGCACCTCGGTCATATAACTTTTGTTGAATTTTTCCGCCGGGTAACGCGGCAGTATACGCACCGAGTTCAAAGCATGCGCAGCGGCCAGTTCCCCCTCCAGCGCATATAAGAGAGATTTTTCCACAATATCCGGAAAGAATGCGCGCACCTCGACCATGCGGCGTTCCCGATCCACACGGAGCGATACTTCCTGCGCGCATTTCATCATTGCCGCACGATTTTCCGATGAAGGCGTATAGGCCGGAAAATATTCTGCCAGGGATTTTGCCATTTTCTGCTCCTTACTTCACAAACTGAACGGCGCCGTGAAGATTTTTCATTTCTATTGCGCGCTCAGTACGCAAATACTCGCCGTCAAGCGACCAAGCCGTCGGCAAATCGGGAATAATTTCAAGAGAAGAGGCCTTGAAAAACTCAAAACGTTTGTTCTCAAAATTGCTGGTCGTCAACGAATTGATGATCACATTCAAATCACCGAGCGTCCTCGGCATTTTAATCAAAATCACTTCAAAAAGGCCGTCGTTGAGCGATACGATCTTATCGCTCAGCTTCACAATTCCGCCGAAAGAGGTGGAATTTGCAATCGCACCGAACACATAATCTCCCTCGTAAATTGTATCGTGCGTCATAAATTTCATACGCTGCGGCTTAATGCTCTGCAAATCCCGAATGCCCTCAAATACATAGGCCGCATGCCCCAGCACGTTCTTAACATCCTGAGATGCCGAATAAGACGCGGCGGTAAACGCGCCGAATGAAGCGACATAGGTAAAATAGCGATCGCCGAATTTCCCGACATCAAGCGGACGCGGCATACCGTCGGCAATCGCATGCGCCGCTTTCTTTATATTGGAAGGAAGCCCCATGCTGCTGCCGAAATCATTGGTGCTGCCGCACGGAATATAACCCAGCGGAATCGACACGCCGGCGTCCAGCATACCGCTGATTACCTCATTCAGCGTACCGTCCCCGCCGCAGCAAACAATCAAATCGTATCCCGCGCCCGCGCCCGCAAACTCCGATGCGTCTCCGCGTCGATTTGTCACCATAACAGTCACCGCAAAATCACCCTCTGCGAAAATGCGAATGACATCCATCAGCGCGCCCTTAATGCGCATTTTTCCCGCCACGGGATTGACGATCAGTAAAAGTTTTTTATGCATTCCCTATCCGCCTCCTGCATCTACGAGAAACTTGTTATTATTTTTATTTTACCACATTCAACGGGCGGCGGCAACCGAAATTTGCATTTTTAATTAAATTTTTGAAAACGGCGCTCCGTTTCTTCCATATAAAAAACCGCACGGCAAGCGCGCGGTTTCTGACCGTCGAAAAACCAAGGTTTTTCGACGATAGGGCGCGTTCACTCGCGTCGTCGCGCCGACCTACGG
>URDS01000068.1 GCA_900546635.1 uncultured Eubacteriales bacterium
CCGCCTTGTAAACGTATTTGATTTGCGATTTTCACTTTTTTGACAGACTGATATGCGCGCCGGAAAAATTCCGGCGCGCATATTTTGTCGGTTTGTCTGTTTTTTGTTTTGCTTTTTGTCTTTTAAAGCGCCGCCCAGCGGATGACCGTAACGATCTCCGCGGCGAGGAGCAAAAACAGCAGGGCGAGCAGAAAAATCAGAACGCCGCTCGGATGGCCGAATACTTTTTTCACAATGTCTCCTTTCGGTCGGCGACAAGGCGGTAATAGACTTTCGCCGTCAGCGCGTAGACCACGCCGTAGATCAGCGAGAACGCAAGCAGCGTGCCTGCGGTACACCAGAGCGTGAGCGCGGTGTCCGTCAGCTGGAATAGGGTGAGCAGCAACTTAATCAGCGGGAAATTAAAGAGAATATGCACCGTGGCGACGGCCAGCGGCATAAAGAATACGACCAAAATCTGGCTGTTGACCGACCGGCGGATGTCGGCGCGCGAGAGTCCGACCTGCTGCATGATGCGGTAGCGCCCGGCGTCCTCGTAGCCCTCCGAGATCTGCTTGTAGTAGATAATCAAAACGGTTGCCATGATGAACAGGAGTCCGAGAAAAACGCCGAGGAAAAAGAATCCGCCGTTCATCGAATAAAAGTCTTCCGCGTTCGCGGCGCGGCTTTCGGTCCAGTAGCGGTCGAAATTGCCGACCTCCGTATAGGGCGAGTTTTCGCTTTCATAGCTGTGTATATTGCCGTCTTCGTCCCATGTCGTTTCGAGCCCCGGCAGCGCGGCCAAAACCACTACGGCGCAGTCGGTTTTTTCTTCGTTTGTGCCGTCGATGTCGAGCAGCATTTTCCAGCACATCGAGCTTTTATTTTTGTCGTAGGCGGCCGCCTGCGCGTCATAGAGCGACCGCAGGACCGTCTCGTCCGACACGACGGCATAATAGCTGTTTACGGCGGTCAGATAGGCGGTATCGGCCAGCGCGCCGGGGAAAGAATCGAGCGTTTCGCGAATGGAAAAGCGCATGTGCTCGCCGCTCGGATTTTGCGGCGAATCAAAGCGGATGTCAAGAAAGTTGCCGATGGAGTTCCCCTGCAAGGCGTACAGAAGCACTTCGTCTTTGCCGAGGGTGACCGCGCTGCCGGTCATATGGTTGTATTCGTCCGCGGTGATGAAGTTCAGCGCGGCGTACCCGACGCCCATGCTCCGGTGAGCGGTCGCGACAAAGGTTTTGCCCTCGATTCCGGCGGCAAAGTTCAAAACCGTATAGGCGCTGTGGGATTCGACCTTGCGGCCTTGTTTTTCCACGGCCGTGAAAATATTGCGTTTCATATCCTCCGGCCGGAACGGGTCTTCCGAGTTCGGGTTATAGCGCACTTCCACGTTGATGTCGGCGGGATAGCGGGCGTTCAGCGAGCCCTCCGTGCCGAGAAAGAGCGCGAGCGTACCCGAAACCATGACCAGCACCATCGTGGAAAGAATGCAGATGTTGGCAAGCCCCACCGCGTTGCGCTTCATGCGGTAAAGCATACCGGAGACGCCGATAAAATGGCTGGTTTTGTAGTAAAATTTCTTGTTTTTCCGCAGCAGCTTGAGCAGCGCGATGCTGACCGAGGTAAACAGGCAGTAGGTGCCGATGATGACAAGAAAAACGGCGGGGAAATAGTAGGTCAGCGCTTCCATGGCGCCTTTTGTGGTCACGGCGATATAGTAGCCCGCGCCGAGCGAGAGCAGGCCGAGAATGGTCAAAAGCCAACGGGTTTTCGGCTCTTTTTCGCCGGTATTGGCCGAGCGGAGCAGTTCAATCGGCTTTTGCGCATGGATGCGTCCGAGGTTGAAGAGCAGGCAGACAAACAGGATCGCCGCAAAGACCAGCGCGGTTATTTTGATTCCATCGCCGAATATGTAGAAGCCGTAGTACACGTCGAAACGCATAATTTTATAGAGCAGAAGCGTGACCAGCTTTTGAAAGCCGATGCCGAACGCGATTCCGCCCCCGATGCCGAAGAGGGCGGTGAACACCGTCTCCCAGCCGAGAATCCGCGCGATGTGCCGCTTTTCCATGCCGAGGATGTGATAAAGACCGAGTTCGCGGGTTCTCCGCTTCATCAGAAAGCTGTTGGTGTAGAATAAAAAGATCACGGAAAACAGCGCGATCACGGCCGTGCCGATGGCGACGAACATGGAGAGGTAGGAGTACCGGATGCGTTCGGGCAGTTCCGCGTTTCCGTTGAGTGCCAGCATGATGTAAAAAGCGCCGGAGGTGCCCGCGACGGTCAGAATATAGGGGATATAGAACCGTCCGTTTTTGCGGATGTTTTGCAGCGCGAGCCGCATATAGAGCGCTTTACGCATGACCCTCACCCCGCAGCAGCATGGTCAGCGTGTCGGAGATTTTGGCGAACATTTCTCCGTCGGACATTTCGCCTCTGAAAAGCTGATGAAAGACCTCTCCGTCCTTGATAAAGAGCACGCGCTTTGCGTGGCTGGCCGCCTTTGTCGAGTGCGTGACCATGAGAATGGTCTGTCCGTCGGCGTTGATGTCGTCAAACAGGCGGAGCAGGCTGTCGGTCGCGCGAGAATCGAGCGCGCCGGTCGGTTCGTCCGCCAGCACGATCTGCGGTCCGGTAATCAGCGCGCGGGCGATGGCGGCGCGCTGCTTCTGCCCGCCCGAAACTTCGTAAGGGTATTTTTGCAGAAGCTCGGCGATGTGCAGCCGCTGCGCGATCGGCAAAAGGCGCGCTTCCATTTCGGTATAGGATTTTCCGGCAAGAACCAGGGGCAAAAAGATGTTGTCCCGCAGGGAAAAGGTGTCGAGCAGGTTGAAATCCTGAAAGACAAATCCGATGTTGTCCCGGCGGAATGTGGAAATCTCCTTTTCGCGAATGGAGGAGAGCGGTTTGCCGCCGAGCGTGACCTCGCCCGAAGTCGGACGGTCGAGCGCCGCGAGGATGTTGAGCAGCGTCGTTTTGCCCGAACCGGATTCGCCCATGATGGCGACGTATTCGCCCTGTTCGACCGAGAACGTGATGTCCCGGAGCGCTGTGACCGACTGACCGCCGAAGCGCGTCGTGTAGATTTTTTTGAGATTGTTGACTTCAAGAACCGTCATTTTGTTGATTCCTCCCTTTTTCCCTTTTATTGTAGCAGGGGAAAAAGCGCTTTTCCATGCATTTGTCTTACAAAAAACCGCCGTTCCTTTCATTTTTGTAAGGTTCGGCGGTTTTTTTTATTCAAATTGCCGGCGCTCGGCGGAAAGGTCGATTTTGACTGTGGTGCCCTTGCCGCACGCCGATTCGATGGTGATTTTATGGCCGAGCTTTGTGAGAATCTGTTTGGTCAGATACAGACCGATACCAGAGGCTTTTTTGTCGGTTCTGCCGTTGTAGCCGGTGAAGCCGCGCTCAAAGATACGCGGCAGATCTTCGGGCGCGATGCCGATGCCGTTGTCGCGCACGAAGAGCGTATCCCCCTCGCAGAAAATCGAAACCCGACCGCCCGGCGCGTATTTGACGGCGTTGGAGAGGATTTGCTCGATACAAAAAGAGAGCCATTTTTCATCGGTCAGCACCCGCGTTTCGGACGGGGCGAGGTCGAGCGAGATTTTTCCGCGGATAAAGAGCGGCGCGTATTTGCGTACCGCCTGCCGCACAAGATCCATCAACACGCACTCGCGCAGAACATAGTCGGTGGTGTCGCTGCCCATGCGCAGGTAGGCGAGCACCATTTCCACATACTGCTCGATGCGAAAGATCTGCGCGAGCAGTTCGCGGCTGATTTCGGTTTCTTCGTCCGCGAGGATCAGCCGCGCGGCGGCAATCGGCGTTTTGATCTGGTGCGCCCACATGGTGTAGTAGTCGATGATTTGCCGCTTTTCCTTTTCCGTATCGGCGATCAGCTTTTGCCGCTCGGCGCAGACCGCCCGCACAAGCGCCGTGTAGTCGGCTTCGATCAGACCGTGCGGTTCGGGCAGCTTGTCGCAGGAGAGGGCGATTTTGTCAAGCAGGTCGGAAAGGAGACGGTGCCGCCTGTAAAAATACAGAAAATCAGGTACGGCTGCGGCGACGCCGCAGGCCGCGCAGAGTCCGGCGGCGTACAATACGGCCTCCGCCGGCAGATGATACAGCGAAAGGACCGCCGCGAACAGGGCGCAGAATACGCAGAGCAGCGCGAGCAATTTGAGCTTTGAGCGGACATACATCCCGAAAATTTTCAGCTTACCGTACAAGATAACCAAGCCCCTTTTTTGTGGCGATCAGATCTTCAACGCCGGCGCTCGCCAGCTTTTTTCGCAGTCTTGCGATGTTGACCGTCAGGGTGTTTTCATCCACAAACAGATCGGTTTCCCACAGCCGCTGCATGAGCGTATCGCGGCTGACGACCCGCCCGCGGTTTTCAAAGAGGACGAGCAGAATGCGGTATTCGTTTTTGGTCAGTTCCAGCCGCGCGCCTCCGCACATGGCCGACATGTCGGCGGGACAAAGGCGCACGCCGCCGCATTCGAGATAGCCCGCGTCGTTTGAAAAATCATAGCTGCGCCGGAGCATGGCCTGCACTTTTGCGCCGAGCACGCGCAGATCGAACGGCTTCGCGATAAAGTCGTCGCCGCCCATGCTCATGGCCATCACGATATTCATGTTGTCCGAGGCGGAGGAGATGAAAATAACGGGCGCTTTGGAGCGCTTTCGCACCTCTTCGCAGACGTGAAAGCCGCTTATACCCGGCAGAAATACGTCGAGCAGAATCAGATGCGGCGCGAACGCTTCGATTTCGGCCTGTACGTTTTGAAAATCGCGGGCGCAGGCCGCGCTGTATCCCCAGCCCTCAAGGTGCCGCTTGATTTCCGCGGCGATGGTTTCGTCGTCCTCGATAATAAAAATCCGGTACATCTGAATATCCTTACTTTTTCGGGACGTGCAGGTCGCCCCGGAGAAATTTTCCGGCGCGCTCGACCGCGTCCTTTGCGTTGTTCCAGGGTTCGTCCTCATAGCGGTAGTCGAACTTTTTGCAGAACCACGAAACATCGCCGTGAAGCTCGGTATAATAGGCTTCCTCGATTCTGCGCGCGTCGGCCTCCAGCGCCTTGAACGCTTTTTTGTTCATTTTCTGCCTGGCATAGGAAAGCAGACGCTCATAGTGCGGCAGACAAAAATAGGGCTGCGCGCCGAACTTTTGACGGAAGGCCTCATCCTGCCCGAACAGCAGCACCGCCGTGTCGATCATTCTGGAAAAATGATATTCGATCCGGTCGCAGACATAGCAGCTGCGGTTGATCTCGGAGAGCGGTTTGTCCCCGCTGCCGCCAAACAGTCCGGAAAGCCCCGCGGGAAAGAGGGCGCTTTGGTTCTGTCCGAGGTGGCTTTCCAGCATCAGCGCAAGGCCGAGCTTGTTTTTGCAGCCGAGCATACGGTCAAAATGCGTCTTGCAGAAGCCCTTTTTGTTGGTTTCGATCCGAACGTCCGGCTCCATCATCGAAGGACCCAGCACCGCGTCGATCTCGTTTTGTTCCAGCATGTTGTAGAGCGCGCAGAACGGGCAGCCGCAATTTTTGTCCGCGGCGGAACGGTCAAACGCTTCGTTGACCGGAATGGTATAGATTTTTTCCATTTTGTCTCCTTAGCGGAAATTCGCCGTATATCCGGCGTTTTTTTCATTATAGCATAACTTTTGGCGATTGAAAAGAAAAAATGCATCATTCTTTGAAATGGTAAAAAGCCGTGTATGCGGTTTCGATTTTTCCGCATCCCCGCTCGTATTGTTGGATATAGATTTGCAGAGGCGCTCCGGCAGAACGCTGACGCTTCGCGTTTTTCGTTTGGCGATATACCGCGTTTTTTCTTATCTTTATCGGCGCCGAAATGCCGCATCTTAAAAAAACCCTAATATTTCATCCGCTTGACAAACCCCGTTAAATAGAGTATAGTAACGCTGTAAGGATTCTGTATTTTTGTACGATTAAAAATAGATGCGCATATAGATTTTGAGGAGGAACGCCGGATGGAGACTAAGCCCTGCAAAACGTCTTTGCGTCCGGCCGTTTCTCCGGACAGCGAGGCCTGCTTTTTCGTATCCGCGCCCGACTATGATCTGGAAAAAACCTTTGACTGCGGGCAGTGCTTCCGTTTTTCGCGCGTGCCCGATTCGCCCTATCTCTGCGAATACGAGGGCGTGGCGCATGGCCGGTATGTCCGTTTTGCGCGCGCGGCCGGCGGCCTGCATATTTTGAATGCGTCCGCGCGCGAGATCAGCGAAATTTGGCTGCCGTATCTCTCGCTGGACACCGATTATGCGGCGATCCGCGCGCGGATTCTTCGCGATCTTCCGTTTCCCGCCATGCGCGAGGCTGTCGCGGCGGCGGGCGGCATCCGCATTCTCCGGCAGGCGCGCTTTGAGACGCTTTGTTCGTTTATCCTGTCGCAGAACAACAACATCCCGCGCATCAAAAAGATTATTGAGGCGATTTCGGCGCACTGCGGCGCGCCGCTTGAGACGCCGCGCGGCCGGCGGTATGCGTTCCCGGAACCGCGGACGCTTGCCGCGCTGACCGAAGCCGATCTGCGCGCGCTCGGCTGCGGGTTCCGCGCGCGGTATATTGCGGACGCGGCGCAGAGCGTGGCGTCGGGTCAGCTTGCGCTCGACCGGCTCCCGCGCGCAGAGGCCGACGCGGCGCTGCGCGAGATTTGCGGCGTCGGCGAAAAGGTTTCGGCATGCGTCCGGCTGTACGGGCTCGGCGATCTCTCGGCTTTTCCGGTCGATGTTTGGATTCGCAGGTCGCTCCGGTCGCATTTTAAAGATGGATTTGACGCAGAACACGCAGGAATTTACGGAGGAGTGGCGCAGCAGTATCTGTTTTATTATGAACGGTACATATTGGCGCATAGAGGAAAATGAGAATATTGATCTTGTCCATTACCGCAGGCGAGGGGCACAATTCGACCGCCGAGGCGATTCGCCAGTGCTTTGAGGCGCACGGGGACGAGGCGGTGGTGTTTGACGCCTATCGCTATGTCAGCAAAGCGTTGTATTCGATTGTGAAAAAGGGGTATTTACTGGTAACCAAGGATTTTAAGACGCTGTTCGCCAAATCCTATGCGCTCGCCGAGGGGCGCCGCGTGGATTCGAGTCACAGCATTTACCGCATTTCCAACATGCAGCTGACCAAAAAGCTCGGCAAATTCATCCGGCAATACGCGCCCGACGCGATTATTTATACGCATTCCTTTTTAGGGGTTGTGACCGATCTGCTCAAAACGAAGAACGGGATCCATGTGCCGATGATCGGCATTGTGACCGATTATACCGTTCATCCGCTTTGGGAGGAGGCGCGCAGCAGCGACAAAATCGTCATTGCCAACGAATTGCTGAAGTCTCAGCTTTACCGCAAGGGATTTTCGGATGATCGGATCGCGCCGATAGGCATCCCGATTCGGGCGCAGTTTTCGCAGAAGATTCCGAAAGCGCGCGCCCGCGCGCAGCTTGGTCTTGCGGACAAATATACGGTGCTCCTGATGGGGGGCAGCATGGGCTACGGCGATATTGCGGGCGTGGTGGAGGAACTGGACGCGATCAACGCGGATTTTCAGATTATTTCGGTGTGCGGCAACAACGTAGAGGCAAAGACTTCCATCGACGCGCTGCATACGCGCAAGCGCGTGATGAATTTCGGTTTTACAAAAGAGGTTGACCTCTTGATGGACGCGTCGGACGCGATCATCACAAAGCCGGGCGGTCTTACCGTGTCGGAGGCGCTGGCCAAAGGACTGCCGATTATCATTTGCAATCCCATCCCCGGCCACGAGCAGCGCAACGCGGCGTTTCTGCTCAACAACGGCGCGGCGATGGCGGTGGACTTGCATACGCATTTTGAGGATGTGTTCTATCAGCTTTTGCACAATCCGGCGCGCGCCGAGGGGCTTGTCCGATCGGTCGAGGCGCTCGGAAAGCCGCGGTCTACCGAGGATTTGTATGATTTGACTGATGAACTTGTAAAGCGTTACCAAAATGACCAATAAGCAAAACGGGCGGCTGGGGACAGCCGCCCGTTTTATCTCATTCTTAGCCAAAAAAAAGGTCGTAATCTTGTTGAACTTTCCAAAAAAATCGGCACTTTGACCAATGCTTTGAAAAAAGCTTGCCTTTCGCGCGCGCCGCATGGTATAGTTAAGATAACACAAAACCGACAGGCAGTTTACAGCGGAAAAAGTCTGCAAAACGGCTGCGCTCATTCGCGCGGCGTTTTACAGGCCGGGAGACTTGATTTGAATATGAACGGCATCCTTGTCAATAAGGAATTACCGTCCGGGCTTTTGAAACGGCTTGAGGCCGTCAAAGCCGAAATTTGCGAGAAAGAAGAAAAAATTCTTTTTATCATCGCCGGTGATCTGACGCTCGACGCAAAGTACGGGGACAGTCTGCTCGCCGTAACCGCAAAGCGTGCTTTTACGATTGACAGCGACGGCACCGTTCGCTGCAAAAAGCACTGCGATATTGACAAAGCCGAGGTCAGACGCATGTACGGCAACGCGCGGCTGATACTCTTTGATAAAGCCGGGGAAAAGCATGAATTTTTCCGGTTTACTTATGCGGTCGCCACGCTCTGCGACATGGCGGCCGAATACATCAGCCATATGGCAAACGGCGCCGATGCGGCGCGTGAATACGACATTGTTTGCGCGACCTATGAAAAGCTGATGAACATATGCCCGAAGTGCGGCCGGACGCTGCTGCATCCGGGCGCGGATTGTCTCAACTGTCAGTCCAAGGGCAGGATCTTCAAAAAGCTGGTGAAATATGTCCGGCCCGAACTGCCCAATTTGATATTGTGCGTGATTCTGTCGCTCTTTACGACGGCGATGTCCCTGATTCCGCCGACGGCGACCCGCAATCTGGTAGACAGCGTTTTGCCGGCAAACGACATGCGCGCGCTTTACACGATTGTCGGCGTGCTGTTTGCTTCGTATGTGCTCCAGTACGGCGTGGGCATTTTCCGCAGCTACCGGCTGCGCGTGAGCGGCGACCATGTGGTTTACTCGCTTCGCAACGATGTGTACGCCAAAGCGCAGCGCCTGAGTATGCGCTTTTACGATAAAACCTCGACCGGCTCGGTCATCAACCGCATCAGCGGCGACACTTCCACCATTCAGGCGTTCATGCTGCGCATCACGCAGGAGGTCGTCGTGCAGTTCTTTACGCTGATCGGTATCGTGGTCATCATGTTCGCGATGAACTACAAGCTCGCGCTCCTTGCGTTGATTCCGATCCCGTTCGTTGTGATCGGCTCCAAGATATTCGGCAAGAAGATTCTGCCATTTTACAGAAAAATCTGGCGCCGCTGGTCGGCGGTCGTCTCGATTCTGACCGATACGCTGCCCGGAATTCGTGTGGTCAAGGCTTTTTCGGCCGAGCAGAGAAGCGGGGATTATTTCAAGGATTATAACACGGAATGGCTGGAAGTGGATAAGCGCAGCGCGCGTATTTCCACGGCGTTTCCCAATATCGTTTCGTTCTTTGTGACCTGCGGCTCGCTCTTGATTTGGGGCGTCGGCGGCAGTTGGGTCATTCATACCGGCGGCGAGCTTTCCATCGGTACGCTGGTGGCGTTTATTTCGTATGCTTCCATGTTCTACGGACCGGTCAACTTCTTTGCCAACCTCAACGACTCCTATCAGCACGCCCTGTCCTCGGCGGAGCGCGTGCTGGACATTCTGGACGCGGAGGAGGAGGCGGACAGAGGACACGGTTCCTGCCCGAAAATGCGCGGCAAGGTCGAGTTCCGGCATGTCAATTTCTCGTTTGACCGCACCAAAATGACGCTTTCCGACATCAATCTGACCATTGAGCCGGGCGATATCGTCGGCATTGTCGGTACGACCGGTTCGGGTAAATCCACGCTTGTCAATCTGCTGATGCGTTTCTACGACGGCTATGAGGGCGATATTTTGGTGGACGGCGTCAACATTCAGGATATTGATCTTTCCTATTACCGCTCGCAGATCGGCTATGTGCAGCAGGAATCCATGATGTTCCGGGACACGGTGTATAACAACATCGCGTTCAGCCGGCCGGATGCCGGGGTGGAGGAAGTGTTTCACGCCGCCGAGGTGGCCAACGCGCATGAATTTATCGCGCGGCTGCCCGACGGGTATGATTCCATGCTCGGCGAGCGCGGCATCGGCCTTTCGGGCGGCGAGCGGCAGCGCCTTTCCATTGCGCGCACTGTTTTGATGAATCCGCGGATGCTGATTTTCGACGAGGCGACAGCCTCGGTTGACTCGGAGACCGAAAGCCTGATTCAGGGCGCTATAGAGCGTTTGATCAGCGGGCGCACGACCATCATGATCGCGCATCGTCTGTCCACGCTGCGTAAGGCCAACAAGATTGTGGTTGTGGATAAGGGCAAGATCATCGAGATGGGTTCGCCGGAGGAATTGATTGCCGCAAAAGGCAAATACTATAAACTGATTCAGATCCAGACCATGGCCGAGCAGGCGGAAGCCGGCAAGAAAGAGGAGGGATTTGAATAATGGCAAGGAATTATATCGGCGGCGAAAGCGTAAAATTTACAAGGGTCGATTTGTGCCTTGTGGATATGGAATATTTTGACGGCCGCATTGAGCGCGGTCTGGAGCCGCGCAGACTCTTTCCGATTACCGGCAGAGACAAGTATATCACATTGCTGGACGCGGACGGGCACGAGCGCGCCATTATTCGGGATGTCGGAACGCTGATGCCCGAAAGCCGAAAGGTGATCGTCGAGGCGCTTGAGGAATATTATCTGATTCCGAAAATTACGGCTGTGCTGGATATTACCGAAAAGTTCGGCGCCATCAAGTGGACGGTGGATACCGAATCCGGTCAGCAGACGTTCCGGATTCAGAACCGCCATTCGGATGTTAAGATTCTCTATGACGGCCGCGTTCTGATTCGGGATACCAACGATAACCGGTATGAGATTCCGGACTATACGCGCCTGGATAAACGCAGTCGCAGGATACTCAATTCACAGATTTAACAGGAGGCAGTATGAAGCTGGTTCTGGCAATCATCAACAACGACGACAGCGCGGTGGCGTCCGCGGCGCTCACGGCGGAGGGCTTTTTCGTTACAAAGCTGTCTACAACGGGCGGTTTTCTGATGGTGGGCAATACGACGCTATTGGTCGGCACCGAGGACGAGCGCGTGGAGGAACTTGTGGCCATTTTGAAGCAGTATTGTTCTACACACAGAAAAGTGACCTCAACCGCCGATTCGCTCGGCCGCGGTCTGCGTCCGGACGGCATTCCGCCGAAAATCACGGTCGGCGGCGCGACCTACTTCGTTTTGAATGTTGAGGATATGGGCAAGCTTTGACCTTTTTGCCGAAAGACAAGAAGAAAGTTCCCGCTCGACTTCGTGTTTCCAAGGTCGTGGAGTGCATGGCATCTCAAGGGGCTTACGGGCGGCAGGCGCACAAAAAGAAATGGGAAAAAGAAAAACATCCGCGGCGCCGGCTTTTTTGCCTGCCGCGGGTGTTTTTGCGCGTTTTCGCGGTTTGCGTGCGCGCGGTACCGGTCGGAACGTGCGTATTCAAAAAATATCCATGCTGCGCAAGGGCGATTGTTTGGAGTTGCTTTTGCCTTGCGGGAAGCGACCGGACAAGCCGCGAGAGAAAAGGGGATGAAAAATGCAGATGAAAAAGATTGAAATAGAAGCGCTCGTACGCTCCCAACAGTCTGTCGATAAAGTGAAAACTACAAATAGAATACGTTTACAAGGCGGACATGCGCCGCCTTGTAAACACCTTGCGGGCGTGCGA
>URDS01000069.1 GCA_900546635.1 uncultured Eubacteriales bacterium
GGCACTCGCGCGCCTGTAAGGTGTTTACAAGGCGGCGCATGTCCGCCTTGTAAACTTATTTGATTTGCGATTTTCACTTTTTTGACAGGCTGAGCAGACTGTTCGTAAAATCGAACGGTCTGCTTTGATATTCAGCCCGCAAAGCGGCAGAAAGAAAGCAATTTTAAGATTGTACGCTGTAATTCGGCGCTTCTTTGGTAATGTTGATATCGTGCGGATGAGATTCACGCAGTCCCGCCGCACTGATCCGAATAAACCGGCCGTTTTCTTTGAGCGCCGGAATATTCCCGGTTCCGCAATAGCCCATGCCGGAACGCAGTCCGCCCATAAGCTGATACACGGTGTCCGACAGCGGTCCTTTGTACGGTACGCGCCCCTCGACGCCTTCGGGAACAAGTTTTTTCGTTCCGGTTTGGAAATATCTGTCCTTGGACCCCTTTTCCATTGCAGCAAGCGATCCCATACCTCTGTATACTTTAAAGCGGCGTCCCTGATAAATTTCGCTTTCTCCGGGGCTCTCCTCGCAGCCTGCGAACAGGGAACCGATCATCACAACATCCGCGCCCGCGGCAATGGCTTTGACAAGATCACCGCTGTATTTAACGCCGCCGTCTGCAATCAGCGGAATGCCGAGTTCACCGGCAACTTCGGCAGCATTCATAATGGCCGTGATCTGCGGAACGCCGATGCCCGCAACAATACGGGTCGTACAGATGGAACCGGGGCCGATGCCGACCTTGATCGCGTCCGCGCCGGCGCGAATCAGATCGCGTGCCGCCTCCGCCGTTGCAATGTTGCCTGCAATAATCTGAGCTTCCGGAAATGCATCTTTTACTTTGGCCACGCAATCAATGATTCCTTTTGAATGTCCGTGCGCCGAATCCAATACAAGAAAGTCAGCGCTTGCATCCAACAGCGCGCGCGCGCGATCGAGTACGTCGGCGGTTACACCGATCGCCGCGCCGCACAATAGTCTGCCGCGGCTGTCTTTCGCGGAATTTGGATATTTCTTTGTTTTGAGAATGTCTTTAATGGTAATCAGCCCGCAGAGTTTGCCATCCTCATCGACTAGGGGGAGTTTTTCGATCTTATGATGGCGCAGTATGTTTTGCGCCTGTTCAAGCGTAGTGCCTTTCGGCGCGACTACAAGATTTTCTTTTGTCATAACCTCGCGAATCGGCATGTGAAAATCATCTAAAAAGCGCATATCGCGATTGGTAATGATACCGACGAGATAACCGTCAGCATCACAGATCGGCACACCGGAAATCCGGAACTTGTTCATAAGTTCGTCGGCTTCATAGACAAAATTGTCCGGAGACAGGGAAAACGGATTTGTAATCACGCCGTTTTCGTTTCGTTTTACTTTGTCCACTTCTTCTGCCTGACGGTCGATCGACATGTTTTTGTGAATCGTGCCCGCACCGCCCTCACGCGCAATGGCAATGGCCAAATCCGCCTCGGTTACGGTATCCATCGCCGCGCTCATCAGCGGAATATTCAGCTTGATTTTGTTTGTAAGGCGCGTTTCCAAGTTTATTTGGTTGGGCAGGACTTCGCTTTTGGCAGGAATGAGAAGAACATCATCAAACGTTAATCCCTCCTGGGCGATTTTTTCATGCATATCCATTTTTGACATCACAAACTCCTTTGGCAGAATTTACCGATAATATTATTTATATAAAATTATACCGAAAAAGGGCCCGGGTGTCAATTGAGAATTTTATAAAAAAGCGCGAATATTTGGATTTATTTTAGTGTTATTTCATATTTCCCGCTTTCATACAGCACAAAACCGGGATTTGTATTTTGCGAAAGCGCAAATATTTGTGCATCGCCGTAGACTAAAAATGCATTTGTATGGAGAAAAAATGCTTTTTTCGCAACCGGAGAATGCTGGCCGAGCAAAACAAAATCCGCATATCGGATTTGCTCTGTCAAGTCCAGCGCCGTTTCATTAAAAGAAGAGCCGAGATACAGAATATTTTGATTACGATAAGTCAACTGGAGAGAAACAGACGGATGAGATGAGCGGGGAATAGACTGCGGCGGATACAGTGTAATTTCACACGCGCCGAACGTTTCGGGCATATCGTAATCAAAAAATTTTACCGAAACGCCGCGATTGACGGCCGTATCACAGAGCGCATGCATGATAACGGTTTCCGTTTCTCCGTTTGGGATGGGAAGGTATAGCGTTTCGATATATGCGCTGCGCGCCAGTTTATCAAAACTTCCGATATGCGTTTCATGATAATGCGTGATCATATAACCGGATAACTCCGGACAAAACGCGGTTTTCGATATGTATTCTGCTTTGTTCACGGTACCCGAAGAGCCGTTTGAAATATCAATATACATGGATTTGCCGTTTGCAGTCAAGACGATTCCGTCACTTTTCGTATTGGTAAAATAGATACAGTGCATTTCATTTGCATGTGCGCTTCCGACGACGGCAATTCCGATGCCGGATGCAAGCAGACCTGCGAGCAACGGAAGGAAAATCAGCCATTTTTTCTGAAGCCGCAGAGTTAGAAGAATCACCGCAAAAATCACCGAAACAAATAAAATTATTTTGACAAAATCCTGCGATACGGAAACAAGCAATCCCGGCCGGTCTGCCAAACGTCTGGTAATCCCCAAAATAAAATCCGCGGCGCCGTTTATCAGAATCTGAATCAGGGCGACATCCGAAAACAAAACGGCAACCGGCACAAGATACAAAAACAGCGTAAACAAAGGCACAATCAGGAGATTGGCAAGCGGCGTCATAACCGAAACTTCCCCAAACTGAACCGCTGTAATCGGCAGGGTTGCAAAAAAGACGCATATGGTTATCAAAAGCTGAAGCGCAAAGGTGAGGACAACGCCGAAAAAACGGTTTTTACCTTTATATTTTGGGAAAATATCCATAACGACCAGAATGGCGAAAGTAGCGGCAAAAGAAAGCCACAGTCCTGCGCTCAGTACCGAAAAGGGACGCAGCAGCAAAATTACGGAAACGGCGATCATCAACGCCGTATAGGAATCTCGGCTTCTGCCGCACAGAAAGCTCCAATAAGACAATATCGCCATGAGGCCGGCACGGCAAACGGACGCGGAAAATCCGGACAGCCCCATGTAAAACAGCGCAAGCGGAATGAGCAGCGTATAAATTATCTTTTTATTCAGACGGAAAAAGGACATGCAAAGCGCGGCCATTCCGAGAAATGCGGTAAAATGCGTTCCGCTGATTGCAAGAATGTGACTGATTCCGAGACGGCGAAAATCCCTGACTGTCGAGTCGTCAAGGCAGTCGCGCTCTCCGATTACAAGCGCTTTCAAAAGCGCGGCGGTATCCTCCGAATAAGCGCCGTCAATTTTTGTAGCTATTTTTTCGCGAAGAATATCGAAGGTGTATGCAAAGGACGCGCTTTGATTTCCAAGCAAAACACATGAACTGACGTCCGCGCCAATCAGTATTCCGTTTGATAGATTGGCGCTGCGCGCATGGTATCCGTTGATCGTATCTTCAAAGGGATGCAGCAGCGCATCCGCGCGTATAACATCGCCTCGGGTCAGTTCGGGTTCGGCGTCAAATTCCAATATCGCTTTAAAATCGCATTTTTCGCCGTTAAGCCGCTTGACTTTTGCCGTATATGTACTGAAATAAGAAGCACTGAAATTTCTTTTGATAATTTCGCCCTCTATGGAAACCGGCGCTTCCGTATGTTCAAGCGGATATACGGTATTTTCAAAAAAGCACAGTGAAGATACGGTTGCCAGCGTACAGAAAACAGTACAGAGAAACAGACGCAGAATCAACCCCGGCACAAAACGACGAACGATTGTGATTAAGGCGGCCGCGAAGAAGAGCAGCACCGTTGCCGAAAGAAAAATCCAGAATAAAACTTGCTTGATTTTGCTGTTTAAATTACAACAAAGCAGGCTGACGGTGACAAAAAGAGTCAGCGCAAGAAACAAAGGGCGCTTACTGAAAATGTCCATTGTATTTTTATCCTCGAACTCGTCATTGTTTGCTATAATTCTACAATATATGACATATGTTTTGCAATGCCGGGCGTTAAATTTTCAATAAAAATTACGTATCGCTTTGTCTTGACGAAGTTTTAAAATGGTTTTAAAATAAAAATATCAAGATGTGGAGGAATAAAAATGGACAAAAATCAATTCGGAATTTTAAAGGACGGAACCCCGATTGACGCATATACACTGAAAAGTGAAACCGTTACGGCTGTTATCTTGACATACGGCGGCAGAATACAGTCGCTGCATATTGACGGTCGGGATATCGTGTGCGGCTTTGATACGCTCGAAGACTATGAAAACGACAATTCATATCAAGGGGCGATTATCGGGAGATACGCCAATCGCATCAGCGAGGGAACCTTTACGCTGAACGGGAAAAAATACGAACTTGCCAAAAATGATAAAGGGCTCAACCATAATCACGGCGGCGTCAGCGGATTTGACCGGAAAGTATGGACTGCGGAAATTCCGGATGTCAGGAAAGAATCGCTTGTACTTCGGTATACAAGCCCGGACGGAGAAGAGGGGTATCCCGGGAATTTGGATGTTACCGTAACCTATACCTTGACGGAGAATCGGCTTGCTATTCGGTATGAGGCAATTTGTGACAGCGATACATATGTCAATCTTACCAATCATTCTTATTTTAATTTAAAAGGGTATGATAAGGGTACGATTGAGGACCATGAATTGATTCTGTATGCCGATCGTTTCACGGCTGTGGATTTGCTTCGTATTCCTTTGGGCTACACGATTGATGTGACCGGCACGCCTTTTGATTTCCGTGTGCAAAAGCAGATCGGAAAGGACATTGACATTCCGAATGAGCAGATGGGAAATATCGGCGGATACGGACATAATTATTGGATAAACGGTTCCAAAATGACGCAATATGAAGCCCGGCCGCTGCTCGTGCATGCCGATGTTTCCTGCGCCGGTCTTTCGATGCAGGTCGCGTCCGATATGCCCTGCAATCAGTTTTATACTTCCAATATTCTGTGCGGTCCCGTGCCGTTCAAAGGCGGTGTAAAGCAGCATAAGCGGCAGGCGATTTGTCTGGAACCGCAGTATGAACCGGACAGCCCGTCGTATGAACGGACAATTTTGCATGCAAACGAAAAGTATGACTTCATGACGCTGTATACATTTACAATTGACCGCTGAAAGCTTTTTGCCGCCGGCCGAAACAAAATTTTTATTTCGGCCGGCGGCTTTTTGTGTTGCAATGGCCATGCGGCTATGTTATGATACAATTGTTTAATCATGATTTTTTATAAAGCGAGGTCAAAAGATGGAACTGCTTATTTCAGGGTACGGCAAAAAAGGCGATCAAAATCTTATAAAATGTGATGAAACCGGAAAAATCCTATGGTATGATACGATTGAATCTCCGAGTTTTGTATGTGTCTGCGGCACACGGATGTTTGCCGTGACCGAAAGCGACGATTACGCATATCTGCATTCTTATGTGCAAAACGGTGCAGGGTATAGCCGTGTTGACAGTATTCGCTGCGCCGGAAACGGGCTTTGCCATGTTTGCTATTCGGAAAAACATCATATGGTATTCGGCGCCTGCTGGGGATCCGGGCATTTGCTGTATGCAAGCATTGATGATAACGGAAAGTTCTTAAAAGCGGATGCGCTTTATCAGGAAAATGAATCCGGAGATGACGCGCTGATTTCACGTGTGCATTTCGTACATGTCAATTCTGCTGAAGATACGCTGATGGTAAATAATGTCGGCCTGGATATCATATATTTTTATGAGATTTTAAACGGTCAGCTTCGTGAAAAAGACCGCATTTATACAGAGCGCGGCCAGCATCCGCGGCATTCTGTATATAACCGCGACGAAAGTCTTTTATATGTTATAACCGAGCTTTCCAATGAAGTGTTGGTATATAAAATGCCGGAAAAGCAACTGCTTCAGCGCATTTCAACGCTGCCGGACGGTTTTTCCGGAAAAAGCCACTGTTCCGCGATTTGCCTGTCGCCGGACGAGAAGATGATTTACGGTGCAAACCGATACAGTGAATCGCTTGTGTTTTTTGCTGCGGATTCGGCCGGATTACTGAAAAAGGTGCTCCAAATCCCGACTGTCGGTGAAAAACCGAGACATATGATTTTGACTCAAGACGGCCGCTCGCTGATTGTCTGTTATCAGGTATCCGGCGAGGTTTGCATCATGCCGCTGGATGAAAGCGGAATCCCCTTAGAAGCCGAAGCGCAAAAATTCCCGTTTCCGTCTGCAGCGTGTGCGGTAGATTGTACCATTAGATGAAAAATTCACAAAATCGTCATATTCGCTTGTATTATTCGTCATAATATGCTATGATATAAACGTTAAAAACGAAACCCGCGCAATAAGTGGAGGACTCCTCATGAAAAAAAGACGCCGCCGCTTTGGCGACAGAAAAGACGGCAGGCGCGTCCGCTCTCTGCCGCCGATGTCGTATGTAATTCCATATATTATGCGCACCCGAAACGATGCGCAGAATTTTATTACGGATTCTATTGACATTACGGAGACAGATAAATATCTGCGTGAACTGCGTCGCAAAGGCATGAAAAATATCAGTATCCTACATATTTTTCTGGCCGCTTATATTCGTGCAATCGCCATGCGTCCGGGCATAAACCGTTTTTGTTCGGGACAGAAAATTTTTCACCGCAATACAATTGAATTTAATATGGCTGTGAAAAAGGAAATGTCGCTGGACGCGCCCGATACGATGATTAAAGTGCGCTTTGAACCGACAGACACAATATCCGTGGTATATGAAAAATTTAATCAGGTCGTAGAAAATGCCACAAAAGAAAACAGCAATACGGATTTTGATAAAACAGCCAAAGCGCTTACGCGTCTGCCTGGACTTTTTTTCCGCTGGACGGTTTCTCTTTTGACTTTCTTAGACTATTTCGGTTTGCTTCCGCAGGCTTTGTTAGATGTCAGTCCGTTCCATGGCTCTATGATCATCACCAGTATGGGATCGCTTGGAATCCCGCCGATTTATCATCATCTTTATAATTTCGGCAATCTTCCCGCTTTCCTTTCTTACGGACAGAAATACCATAAAAATGTCATGGGCATCAACGGCGAAATTGAAAAAAGAACTTTTATTGACTTTACCGCTGTTGTAGATGAACGAATCTGCGATGGATTCTATTACGCCTCTGCTTTTAAACTGATTAAAAAATTTGTAATGTCTCCGGCGCTCTTGGAAACACCGCCGGAAACGGTAATTGAAGATATTGATTGACAGAACAAACGCCATCCTGCGGGATGGCGTTTGTTCTGCGTGAAATTAGGCCTCAAGCTGCTTTCCGAGGAAAGACGCTGCTGTTTGAATCAATTTGACCTCAACGTCACGACCGAGTGCTGCGCTGCTTTGGATCTCATTTGAAACGATAGAGGCGACACATCCGACAATGTCTCCCTCACTGATGATGGGCATGGCGCAGCTGACATAATGGCTGCCGCCGTCCTCAATTACAGGCAATCGTGTACTCTCGCCGCTGTTGACATAAAGCGCGCGACTTTCGATAATATCTTCGATTTCACTGGAGAGTTTTTTCTCTGTGTATTCTTTTTTGGATACGCCCGAGCAGGCAATGATTACATCCCGATCGGAGATAACGACGGACATTCCGCTGGTTTTATTCAGTGTGTCGGCATATTGGGCTGCAAAGGCCATTAATTCTCCGATAGGCGAATATTTTTTAAATATAACTTCGCCTTCTCTGTCCGTGTATATTTCAAGCGGGTCGCCTTCGCGGATTCGCATTGTGCGCCGTATCTCTTTTGGAATGACTACTCTGCCAAGATCGTCGATTCTTCTTACAATACCGGTGGCTTTCATAGTTTTCTCCTTGATCTGTTATTTTGCTGTTTGCTTTGTTAGTGTTTGTAACAAAAGTGAAATTATGCAGTATATATTGAAATTTCACGATTTTTGCAGAGTTGGAAAGCAAGGCGCTTTTGATCGGGAAATAGCGTTTTGTACTGCCCGGCTTTTATAAATTTACACATCTTTTCAAAAATTTATACAAGTAAAAAGAATTGTTTTTTATGAAAAAGGGGTTGACAAACAAATTCTATTGGATTATAATTAACTCATCAAGAACAGGAATTAATATTAACTTTGGAGGATAGTATAATGGCAAAATTTGTATGTAGCGTATGTGGTTATGTTCATGAGGGCGATTCTGCGCCGGATTTTTGCCCGCAGTGCAAAGCGCCTGCCAGCAAATTTACCGAGCAGAAAGGTGAAATGTCCTGGGCTGCCGAGCATGTCGTCGGAGTGGCGAAAGGCGTAAGAGAAGATATTATCGAAGATCTTCGCGCAAATTTCAACGGCGAGTGCATGGAAGTCGGTATGTATCTTGCCATGGCCAGAGTCGCGCATCGTGAGGGATATCCCGAAATCGGGCTTTATTGGGAAAAAGCGGCGTATGAAGAAGCTGAACATGCTGCAAAATTTGCCGAATTACTCGGCGAGGTTGTAACCGATTCTACAAAAAAGAATCTGGAGATGCGTGTGGAAGCGGAGAACGGCGCGACGGCAGGCAAAACCGATTTGGCAAAACGCGCGAAGGAACTCGGCCTTGATGCCATTCATGATACGGTTCATGAGATGGCTCGCGACGAGGCCCGTCACGGCAAAGCTTTAGCCGGTCTGTTGAAGAGATACTTCGGCTAAAATGTAAGTTTAAGTAAAAATTAAGTATAAAATTGCCGGGAAAGGGTGTTTATATGCTTTCCCGGCAATTTTTATTTACAGAATTTTGCAAAAAAATTGATTTCCGGTTGAACTTGTGCTATAGTAATCGGTGTACGATATTTCGATTCGGAAGAGGTAGAAAATATATGGAAAGAAAAATTGGTACGGTTTCACGGGGAATACGCTGCCCGATTATCCGTAAGGGGGACAACCTTGTTGAAATCGTAGTAAACAGTGTTATGGAAGCCGCAGCGTGCGAAAACTTTAAACTTAAAAACCGCGATGTCGTCGGTATTACGGAATCTATTGTCGCACGCGCACAGGGAAACTATGCCTCTGTTGAGGACATTGCCGCCGATGTAAAAGCAAAGACGGGCGGAGGAACCGTGGGCGTTATTTTCCCGATTCTCTCCAGAAATCGTTTCGCAATCATTCTAAAAGGCATTGCTATGGGATGTAAGAAAGTCGTTTTGATGCTGAGCTATCCGAGCGATGAGGTGGGCAATGCGTTATTAACCTACGATCAGTTGGATGAAGCAGGCGTCAATCCATATTCGGATGTGTTGTCTTTAGAAAAATACCGCGAGCTTTTCGGCGAAAACAAACATGAGTTTACCGGTGTGGACTATGTGGCCTATTATGAGAATATCATCCGTGAAACGGGCGCTGACGTAGAAATCGTATTTGCAAATCAGGCAAAGACTGTCCTGAACTACACAGACTGCGTGATTACCTGCGATATTCATACAAGAGCGCGCACAAAACGAATCCTGAGGGCTGCGGGGGCGAAAATCGTCTGTGGGCTTGACGACATCATGACCGCTCCTGTCAACGGAAGCGGTTATAATACGCAGTACGGCGTTTTGGGCTCCAATAAGGCTACCGAAAACACGATTAAGCTTTTTCCCAAGGACTGCAAAGATCTTGTTGAAGCCATTCAGGCGTCTTTCCTTGAAAAGACAGAAAAACATATTGAAGTGATGGTATACGGAGACGGCGCTTTCAAAGACCCTCAGGGGAAAATCTGGGAGCTTGCGGATCCGGTAGTTTCTCCTGCGTTTACCGATGGCCTGATCGGTACGCCGAACGAACTGAAGCTGAAATATCTCGCCGATAATGATTTTGCCGCATTAAGCGGTGCAAAACTGAAAGAAGCGATTTCCAACAGCATTAAGGCAAAGCAGAGCAACCTCGTTGGCAATATGGCAGCTCAGGGCACTACACCGAGACAACTGACAGACCTTATCGGCTCTCTTTGTGATTTGACTTCCGGTTCAGGCGATAAAGGAACGCCTATTATTCTGATTCAGGGATATTTTGATAATTTCGTAACCGAATAAAAAATGTTCCCGCCGATTTGTTTGCTGTGAATCTGAAATGCCTCAGAATCTTCCGAGGCATTTCAGCCTGTCGATAAAGATAAGAATTGTAAATACAATACGTTTACAAGGCGGACATGCGCCGCCTTGTAAACACCTTGTGGGGGCGCGAGTGCCGCCGTTGGCGGCGCGACGACGCGAGTGAACGCCCTCATCGTCGAAAAACTTTGGTTTTTCGACGCTCAAAAATGCCTCAGGAGATTCTGAGGCATTTTATTTTTGAATTGACAAAACTTGCAAACTTGGGGTACAATAAGTGTGTAAAGTTATGAAAAGGAACTGTGCATATGATATTATCTACGCAAACCGATTATTTAGGCCGTATGTTTGACGATATACAGGCCGTTCAGATTCTTTCAGAGGCGGGATTTGACGCCTTGGATTATACAATGTTTGGCATGAAAGACGATGCGCATCCACTGAACGCTCCGGATTATTTAAACTATGTGCATCGATTGAAAGATGCCGCTGCGGCGGCGGGACGCTCTTTTCGACAGGCGCATGCACCTTTTCCGAGTATGCGCTTGGATGATGATGCATATAATTCTTCAATTTTTGACAAACTTACGCGCACGATAGAAATCGTAGGATTACTCGGCGTACAAATCATTGTTATCCATCCGATCCATCATTTGGAATATGCGTCGCATACCGAAGAACTAAGGCAGATCAATATGGAGTTTTATCGGAGTTTAGCGCCTTATGCAAAAGCGGCAAACGTGCGTATTGCGCTTGAAAATATGTGGCAGAGAAATCGAGAGACCAAACAAATCGTACCGAGCGCGTGTTCCCGTACAAAAGAATTTATCGATTATCTGGATACGCTCGGAGACGATTGCTTTACGGCGTGTCTTGATTTAGGGCACAGCGGATTGTATGGGTTTGATGCCGCAGAAATGATTAAAGGGTTGGGAAAGAATCGTCTCGGTGCGCTGCATGTGCATGACAATGATTATCAGAGTGACGCGCATATGGTTCCGTTCCTCGGAAAAATGCACTGGGATACCATATGCGATGCGTTGGCGCAAATTGGTTATACCGGCGATCTAACCTTGGAAGCAGATAACTTTTACACGCCTTTCGGTCGAGAACTGGCGCCTGCAGCCGCGAAATTTCTGGCAGCGTGCGGCAGAAGACTGATCGATATGATCGAAAATAGTGCTGTGGAAAAATAATTGTATTGTAGGTTACAGTGAAAAGACTTCGGGAGGTATTCTCCGAAGTCTCAGTCTGTCAAATCGTAAATCAAATACGTTTACAAGGCGGACATGTGCCGCCTTGTAAACACCT
>URDS01000070.1 GCA_900546635.1 uncultured Eubacteriales bacterium
GCCCCTCCTCACGCCTATACGCGCCCCATCGTCGAAAAACCTTCGTTTTTCGACGACCAGAAAAAACCGCCTAAAATAGGCGGTTTTCCGTATTTTGGTGGAGACAACTGGAATCGAACCAGTGACCCCTTGCATGTCAAGCAAGTACTCTAACCAGCTGAGCTATGCCTCCGTACTCAAGTATAATAGCATACTTGATTTGAAATTGCAAGGGGAAAACGATAAAAATTCATATTTTTTGGTTGACCGCGCAGCGACAGATATATTTCGATTTGGCAACGCGTTAAATCTGCGCGGTTTGTCCAAGCAAATCGTCGAGTATTTCGGGCAAATGGCAGGGATAGACCAGTTCTTCTGAAAGCAGGGACAGCAGTTTCAGGCCGTAGGATCGGCTTCGCGTAATGTCCCGGATATAGATATGCTCGCCGTTGTTTTCCGAGAGGACTTCCAGATCAAGCTGCCGCCGGTTTTGCAGCAGGCTGTAAATGATTTTACAGTCTGCCGCTTCCCGGACGGTTTTTTGGATGATGCGTACAGTTTTGCCTGTTTCCACGGTAAAGCACCTCCGTCACATTTTCGATGTGCTTTCAGTATAATCAATGAAAGTCGAGGCACAGACAGATGAAAAAAAGAGATAATTTACAAAAAGCGTATAGATACTTTGGAGATTATAAACAAAATAACGCAAAAAAATGTGTATTCGGTCGAAAAAAGAAGCGCGCAGAGGTTTGGTTTTCGATTGTATCCGCTTTTTTGATATAATTGTTAACATATATATTGACGTACATATGTATATTGTGAGATAATTAAAATCGTATTGTGAATAAAATTCATTTTGAATAATTTTCGGATTTTATAAATCCAATTTTCGCATATTTTTACATATTTCTATAATATATTTATAAATACGATAAATACTGCATGTTTTTCTATAATATATCAAATTTTTTTAAAATTTCATATGTTATAATTAATATGATTTAAAATATATGAATAAAAATACATAGGAGTAGAAAATGGGGAGGATAGGACTGAAAAAATTGCCGGTTATGGAATCCCGTGCGCAGCGGCTTTTGCGGCGGTGTCTCGGACTGGTTTGCTTTTATCTTTTGCTGGTACTGGCATACGGCTTTTATTTTTTTGATTTGCCTGAAACCGCGCAGCTTGTTTTGGAAATGCTCCGCAGCTCGTATATCGCTTCGGTTATCGCGCTTGCCGGAGCGGTAATTTTGGACTTGGATATCCGCGTTTCAAAACGCGCCGGACGCTGAGTGCATATGAATGGTCTTGAAAAAATTTTCAAAATATGATAAAATAATTGTGTTTGGAAAAATAATGTTGCGCAGCATGAAAAATTTGCATCAGAATATCAGGAGGCGTGCTTATGGAAAAGTTTGTCATTACGCTTGCGCGCAGTTGCGGCAGCGGCGGCACTTTGGTCGGAAAAAAGCTGGCAGAAAAGCTTTCGGTAGAGTATTATGACAGCAAAATTCTGCGGATGGCTTCTGATGACAGCGGCATCAGCGAGGATCTTTTTGCCCGTGCGGACGAAAAACTGCGCCGCACGCCGCTTTTTAAAGCGTCGAGAAAGGTATACGACGGCGAACTGATTCCGCCTGAGAGCGCGGATTTTACCTCCAGTAAGAATTTGTTTAATTATCAGGCTAAAGTGATTCGGGAACTGGCCGCAACCTCCTCCTGCGTGGTGGTGGGACGCTGCGCCGAGTTTATACTTCGCGACCGTGCGGATCTGTTTCGCGTGTTTATCAGCGGTTCCTATGATAAATGCACGATGCGGGAGGTCGAGGAGCATGGCATAAGCGAGCGCGCCGCGCGCGAGAAAGTAGACCGTATTAATAAGTACCGGTCGGACTATCACGAGTATTATACCGGAAAGACCTGGGCGCATCCCGGCAATTATGATTTGTGCCTGTCAACCGACCATTTTACGTTTGAGCAATGCGCCGACATTATTATTGCGGCCATGCGTATGAAACTTTGGGAGAAAAACCATGAAAAATGAGTTTGAAACATCGGCTACGGCGCAAAGCGGGTTCCCCGAAGAGCGGCGCGCAGAGGAAGCGTCGCTTTATGAGGAGACTTTGTCCACCGAGCGGCTTTATGACGGCGTAGTTGTTCATCTGGAGCGTTCCCGCGTTCGGCTGCCGAACGGGCACGAGAGCGTGCGCGAGGTCGTCCGGCATGTGGGCGCGGTTTGTATGCTGCCCCTGCTTGAAAACGGGGATGTGCTGATGGAACGGCAGTTTCGTTATCCGCATGCGCGCGTGCTTTGGGAGATTCCGGCGGGGAAGCTGAACTTCAAAGGCGAAGATTTTCTCGCCGCGGCCAAACGGGAACTGTATGAGGAGACCGGCTGCACAGCCGATAGATGGACGCCGATCGGCCGGCTGTATACCACGCCGGCATTTGTGGATGAAGTGATTGAAATGTACCTTGCTGAGGGGCTGCACTCGTCGGACGGGCAGCAGCATCTGGATGCGGACGAATTTCTGACGGTGAAAAAAATACACATCGAAACGCTTTGCGATATGGTCATGCGCGGGGAGATTTCGGATGCGAAAACGCAGGTGGCCGTGCTCAAAGTGAAAAGGATATTGGATGAGAGAAAAAAGTAATACCTGCTGTTTTACCGGCCATCGCGATATTTCGGCGGTGACCTACAGCCAGCTTGTCGAACGGCTTGAGCCGCTTTTGATGACCCTGATTGCCAACGGGTATCGCTATTTTGTCTGCGGCGGCGCGCTGGGGTTTGATACGTTTGCGGAAACGTACATCAGCTCGCTGAAAATGCGGGGATATGACGTGCAGCTTGTGCTGATGCTGCCCTGCCGCGATCAGACCGCGCGGTGGAGCGAATACGACCGCATGGTATATAACAATTTACTTAGCCGTGCGGATGAGATTATTTATACATCGGAGACGTATGCGGTCGGATGTATGCAAAGGCGCAACCGCGCCATGGTAGACGCGAGCAGCGCATGCGTCTGTTATCTGACGTCGCTCGGCGGCAGCGGGACGCGCCGCACGGTGGAATATGCGTATTCCAAGGGTCTTTCAGTCGTCAATATTGCGCAAAACGCATAGCGGATGAATAAAAAACAAACGGCCGGAACACGGTCTGCAAGTTTTTCCACGGGATCGGGGATGGATATGGATCAGCAAACACTCTTTGAAAAAGACATTGCTCAACCGCTCGCGGCGCGTCTTCGCCCGCGC
Source organism: uncultured Eubacteriales bacterium (assembly GCA_900546635.1). GTDB lineage: Bacteria > Bacillota > Clostridia > Oscillospirales > CAG-272 > UMGS902. Next base: position 3,238 of record URDS01000070.1, read on the forward strand.
ACGCTGGACGAGTATGTGGGGCAGACGCATCTGCTTGGAGAGGGCAAGGTGCTTCGCCGCCTGATTGAAAACGATCAGATTTCTTCTATGATTTTCTGGGGGCCGCCGGGGGTCGGAAAAACCACGCTGGCGCGTATTATTGCCAATCGAACAAAAGCTTCTTTTATTGATTTTTCCGCTGTGACAAGCGGAATCAAAGAAATACGGACGGTGATGCAGCAGGCGGAGGACAATCGCCGATATGGGGAAAAAACGATTGTATTTGTGGACGAGATTCACCGTTTCAATAAAGCGCAGCAGGATGCTTTTCTCCCTTTTGTGGAAAAGGGCAGCATTATTTTGATCGGTGCCACAACGGAGAATCCGTCCTTTGAAATCAACAGCGCGCTTTTGTCCCGCTGCAAGGTGTTTGTTTTGCAGGCGCTGCAGCCCGAGGAATTGATTTCGCTGCTCTCAAGGGCCCTGACGGATCCGCGCGGATTCGGAAACCAGAAAATCATGATTTCGGATGCTATGCTGAAAATGATTTCGGTTTTTGCAAACGGCGACGCAAGAACGGCGCTCTCCACGCTGGAAATGGTCGTTTTGAACGGGGATACGGATGACGGCGGGACGGTCACGGTAACCGAGGAAACGCTGGAGCAGTGTATGTCCAGAAAATCGCTGCTTTACGATAAAACCGGAGAGGAACATTATAACTTGATTTCGGCTTTGCATAAATCCATGCGAAATTCCGATCCGGACGCCGCGGTTTATTGGCTGGCCAGAATGCTGGAGGCCGGGGAGGATCCGTTGTATATTGCCCGCCGTGTGACGCGGTTTGCCGCTGAGGATATCGGACTGGCCGACCCGCGCGCACTGGAAATTTCGGTTGCCGCTTATCAGGCCTGTCATTTGATCGGGATGCCGGAATGTACGGTGCATTTGACTGAAGCGGTCGTCTATATGTCTTTGGCGCCGAAATCGAACGCGCTGTATACGGCCTATGAGGGGGCGAAGCGGGACGCCGTAAAGCAGTTGGCGGAGCCTGTGCCGCTGGTGATTCGGAACGCGCCTACGCGGCTGATGCGGGACCTCGATTATGGAAAAGGGTATCAGTATGCGCATGACAAGGCTGATAAGCTGACGGACATGCAATGCCTGCCGAACGCTTTGCTGGGACGGGAATACTATCGGCCTACGGAACAGGGCGTCGAGGGGAAATTCAAAGCCCGGCTGGAAGAGATTAAGGCTTGGAAGAAAAAGCAGAGATAAATCAGAGATAAAATATGCGGCGCTGAAATGATTGTTTCAGCGCCGCGCTTTTATTCGGAATATACGTTGAAAGTCTCAGACGTGATCGTCGTGTCACCGAACCGAAGCTCGGCATACAAATGTCCCGTGGTGCTTATTTTTTCGGAAAGCTTCAGAGGCAGCAAAATGAAGCCGCTGCTTTCAAGAATGTCCTTTGTGAGCAGAAGCTCGGTTTCTTCGGTCATTTCCGAACCGGTCGGGACAAAGAAAATTTTGACCGTCTCCGGCTCGCCGGTATAGGTAAGCAGCATCCCCTGAATTTCCTCCGCGTTGTACCAGAGCGCTTCGGCTTCGGCCTCCTCAAGATCGGATTTCAGAAAGCGAAATCCGGTAATAGCGGGTTCCGTTGGAGATGCCGGGAGAATGTCCGCTTTATTTCGGTTCTTTTCGATAAAGAGCAGGACGCAAAGCAGCAGGGCGCACAGGAGCGCGGCGGCCAGTGCGCCGTACAGCCACCGCATACGCGCGCGGGGCATGGCCGGATTTCCGTTTTCCAGGCCGAGCAGTTCGCAGAGCGCGCTCCTGTTTTTTCCGCCGGGCAGCGAGAGGTCGCTCTCCCATTTGGAAATAGCCTGTCGGCTGACGTCCAGCTTTTCGGCGAGTTCCTCCTGCGTCATTCCGTGTTCTTCGCGTTTTTGTTTGATTTGTTCTCCGAAAGTCATAAAATGTCTCCTTTCTTTTTTCCGAGATACGTCCATTTTACGCGCAACTGCGGTTGCATACCATACATTTTTCGGCAACAATCGGTTGCGTTTTCGGATTTTTGAGCGGCTTTTTCAAAAAATTCAAAAAAGAAGATGTTTTTTGAAGACTGCGCGCCGAACCGAACGTTTATGCGAAGAGTTTGTCGGAGAGCGCGGCAAAATCACCCACCGACAGCCTCTCGCCGCGGATGCGTTCATCCAGCCCGCAGGCAAGCAGCGCGCTTTGGACGGTTTCTTTGGAAAGTTCGGGAAAGGCCGCTCCGAGCGCGTTGACCAGCGTTTTTCGGCGCTGGCCGAATGCTGCGCGTATGGTTTTGAAAAATGCCTCCTCGGATTTCGGGCGCACAGGCTTGTCCTTGTACAGATCAATGCGCACAACGGCGGAATCCACTTTGGGCGCGGGATAAAAATTTCCGGCCGAAACGGTGAACAGCCTTCGCGCCGCGCCGAAATACGCGACAGAGGCGGTGATCGCGCCGTAATCGGCGCCGCCCGGCGCTGCGGTCAGCCGCGCGGCGACTTCCGCCTGCACCATGATCGTAATGCTGTCCAATGCCACCCGGCTTTCGAGCAGGTACATGAGAATCGGCGTCGTGATATAATAGGGAAGGTTTGCGCAGACCGAGACGTGCGCGTCGGGCGCTTCCTCGACCAAGAGAGCGGAAAGATCGGTCTTTAGAATATCCCCCTGACGGACGGTCACGTTCGGATATTCGGCCATTGTGCGGCCGAGTACCGGAATCAGTGTTTCATCCAGTTCAAGCGCGATGACTTTGCGGTACCGTTTGGCCAGTTCGGCCGTCAGGCATCCGATTCCGGGGCCGATCTCTATGATGATACTGTCCCGGCGGTCACAGCAGTTTTCCGCGATCCGTTCGGGCACGGCGGGGGTAATCAAAAAATTCTGTCCGAAGCCTTTTTTGGGCGCCGTGCCGAATTCGGATAAAATCTCGCGAATGGTTTTCAGATTGCATAAATTCATTTAAAAATCCTCTTGACAAAACTCGAATGTTTTAGTATAATAGCAAATGCGCTGGTATGGCTCAGTTGGTAGAGCAGCTGATTCGTAATCAGCAGGTCGCCGGTTCAAGTCCGGCTACCAGCTCCACAAAAACCCTGCCTTCGGCGGGGTTTTTTGCATATATTTTATTTTAACAGATCGGTACGCGCTTTGCAAGCGGAATGTGCGGAATTTTTATCGGACAGGCGAAAGCGCCGGACGACTTTCGAGAGGGGGACGACAACGTGCACAGCGGGCATCGGCAAAGACTCAAAGACCGGTATCTGCGCGACGGACTGGACGGTTTTGAAAAGCATAATATGCTTGAACTGCTGTTGTTTTACGCTATTCCTCAGAAAGATACCAATCCGATTGCGCATGAACTGATTGCGCGATTCGGTTCGCTGCGCGGCGTCTTTGAGGCGGAGCCGGAGGAGCTTTGCAGCGTCAGCGGCATCAGTATGCATACGGCGCTTTTGATTAAACTCATCCCCGATATATACCGCGCCGCGCTTTGCGAAGAACCGACGGGGCAGTGTTATGACAGCTTGAATAAACTCGGAAAAATGCTCGTGCGCCGCTTTACCGGCCTGAAAACCGAAACGATTCTCCTGGTTTTGCTGGACAACCGCTATCGGCTGATCGACGTTGTTCGGATCGGAGAGGGATCGGTCAATCAGGTTCGCGTCGATACGCGCACATTGATTGAAGCCGCGCTGCGCAAAAACGCGGCGATGGCCGTGCTTGCGCACAATCATCCAAGCGGAAGCCTCGTACCCTCGCCTGAAGATCTTACGACGACCTCGGTGGTAGCCGACGCTTTCCAGAAAATTCATGTGGAATTTTTGGAACATCTTTTGATTGCGGGCGACAAGTTTGAACCGCTTCTCTCCAAAATGGAGGGCGCGTTCTGGCAAAAGGGTCGGACGCCCGCTTTTTACGGGAAATAAAGCGAGTTTCTTTCGACGATCAAAAGCGGGATGATCTCGTCTGTTTAGACGGGTTTCACTTGCTTTTTCCGGTGGCGTACGATCCCCCGGAACGTTGAATCACAGGGCTGAAGCTTCTTTTTGAAATGGAACAAAAAAACGGGGTATACTATGTCAAGAGTACTTGCAGTGGATTACGGAGACGTGCGCACCGGACTTGCGCTGTCCGATGAAAACCGCTTTCTCGCAAGCGGAATCGGAACGATACGCGAGGGCGGAATGCGCGCGACCGCAAAACAGGTGGCAAAGGTAGCGGCTGATCGCGGCGCGGTTGTTATTGTGATCGGTTTGCCGAAAAACATGGATGGATCCGAAGGAGCAAGCGCCGAAAAGATTCGCGCGTTTGCGGCGATTCTCACAGAGCTTACCGATGCGCGGATCGAATTTTTGGATGAGCGGGTCACAACGATGGCCGCGCATCAAATCCTGAATTTGACCGATACGCGGGGCAGCAAACGAAAGCAGGTTGTGGATACGCTTTCCGCGGAGATCATACTGCAAAACTATCTGGATATGCGGAAAAATTCAGTGTAATTTTTGTGCATTGTCATAAAATCTTCACATTTGCGGTTTATACTGTTAGCACAGTATGAAAAACGGAGGTTTTCATCATGGCGGAATTTAAATTTGATTCGGAGAGCAGTTATTCAAAAACTCCGGATCGTTCGAGTAACGGTTCTATTCAGTTGGATTTTAAGGAGTCGTCTCCATCGGCTGCACCGGCGCAGCAGACACCTCCTGAAAACGGACGATCTGCAAATCAGAAAAACAAAAAAGCTTTAAAAACGGTGCTGGTTGCGGTGCTTTGCGTAGGTTTGTCGCTCGGCAGCGGCCTGTTCGGCGCTTATCTTGTGACCGACCGGCAGGCGGATGCGAAACAACCCACCGGAACAACGCAGATTCAGCAGCAGGTGTCGGGTGCGCTCGGCACGGCGGTGATCGGAAATTCGGATGGAACCGAACTGACTTCGACGGACGGCAAAGGGATTTATGCGGCGGTGGCGGCGAAAGTAAAGCCCGCTGTTGTGGAGATCACGACTGAGCAGGTTGTCAACGGTTCGTATTTCCAGCAGTATATTTCCAGCGGCGCGGGCAGCGGTGTGCTGATCAGTGCCGACGGGTATATTATTACCAATAATCATGTTGTCAGCGGCGCGACCAAGGTTATTGTTCGCCTGACCAGCGGCGCCGAATATGAGGCCACTGTGGTCGGCAGCGATGCGCAGGGCGATATCGCGGTTTTGAAAATCGATGAAAAGGATCTGCCCTACGCTACGATCGGCGACAGTTCCACATTGGTTGTAGGCGAGGAAGTTGTGGCAATCGGCAATCCGCTCGGCGCGCTCGGCGGCAGCGTGACCAACGGTATCATCAGCGCACTGGACCGGGAGATCACGATTGACGGTCAGAAAATGCAGCTTTTGCAGACCAATGCGGCGATCAATCCCGGCAACAGCGGCGGCGGACTCTTTAATATGAAAGGCGAATTGATTGCCATAGTCAATGCAAAGAGCGCGGGTTCCACAATCGAGGGGCTGGGCTTTGCAATCCCGATCAATTACGCGTATGATATTGCCAAGGAATTGATGGACAACGGATATGTGACCGGCCGGCCCACGCTTGGCATTACCTATATCGAGATCGATGATTATATGGATCTCATGCGCTATCGTGTGAATTCCTACGGAATTTATGTCTATGACGGCGGTACCACGGAACTGAAAAACGGCGACCGCATAACCAAGCTCGGCGATTATGAGGTGACCAATTCGGCGACGCTTAAGAGCGCGATCCAGAGTTATAAGGTCGGTGATACCATAACGATAACCGTTGTACGCGCCGGCGTATATACCGAGATTACCGCAACGCTGGTTGAGGATAAGCCGATCGAAAGCGGCATAGAACTGCAGACGGACAACAATTGAAAATACAAATGGGGCTGCTGAATTGAACAGCCCCATTTGCGGATATGGAGGTGGACATATGTACAAGATTCTGGTGGTAGACGACGAGGAAAAAATCCGTGAACTGATCGGAAAATATGCAAAATTTGAAGGACACACCGTAGATTTTGCCTCCGACGGAATGGAAGCGGTTGAAAAGTGCCGTGCCGTCAATTATGACTATGACGTCATTGTCATGGATATTATGATGCCCGGACTGGACGGATTTTCAGCCTGCCGTGAAATTCGCAAAAAATCGGATGTGCCGATTTTGATGCTCAGCGCGCGGGGAGAGGAATACGATAAGATCAACGGTTTTGAACTCGGAATCGACGATTATGTCGTCAAACCGTTTTCCCCGAAAGAGCTTATGCTGCGGATTGAGGCGATCTTAAAGCGCACGCAGAAAGCGGAGACGACAGCCGAGGCCGATGTATACAAATGCGGGGGGCTTGAGGTCAATTTTACCGCGCGCCGCGTCTATGTGGACGGTACGGAGGTCAATTTGTCGCCGAAAGAGTATGATTTGCTCTTTTACATGATTAAAAATCGGGACATCGCGCTGACACGGGAAAAGCTCATCAATAAGGTGTGGGGTTATGACTTTTTCGGCGGCGACCGCACGCTGGATACGCATGTGAAGCTGCTGCGCAAGAGTCTCGGCCCGTACAGCGGATTTATCGTCACGCTGCGCGGTGTTGGATACCGTTACAGCGACGGTGAGAAATAACGTATGCAAAGCGTCAGACATCCCCGCCAAATGGCAAAAATGCGGGTTCGGCTGTTTGCGACGTTTATTGCGTTTGTTCTGATTGTCATTTTTCTCATATGGGGATTTCAGATTTTTCTGTTGGACCAGTTTTATTATCAGGTTACGAAAAACCGGATGGAGACCGCGTCCTATCAGATTGAGACCGCGCATCGTGAGGACAATGGGGATTTTGTCAAAAATGTTTACAGTATCGGCGTCAATAATGAGTTTTGCATCAGTGTCTTCGGCAGCGACGGAAAGCTGATTACATCCGCAGATGTGGGCGGCGGCTGCATTATTCACAATGTGGACGATAATCTTTTGAACCAGCTGTACGCGGCTGCGCTCGAAAACGGCGGCTCTTACTTTTACCGCGCTTCTCTTGAGGGATTTCAGAACGGAGAAACCGGCTATACGAAGGCTTTGGGAACCCGTTACAGCGTGCGGGACAGGCTTTTATATACCGCGGTGCGGCAGACGAATGCGGGCGTGCTCATTATGCTGTTTGACAGTCCGGTTACGCCGGTCAATATGATTAAAGGCGCTCTGGCGCTGCAACTCATGTTTGTGACCGTCATTATGACGTTGCTTGCGGGCTGTATGGCCAATCTTCTGGCAAAACGGCTCTCACAGCCGATTGCCGAGGTGAACCGTGCCGCGAAAAAGCTGACGGCGGGAGAGTATGATGTGGAATTTTCCGGCGAGGGTTACCGCGAGATACAGGAGCTTTCCAACACGCTGAATCTCGCCGCGCAGGATCTGCAGCGAACCGACCGTATGCAGAAAGAACTGATTGCCAACATTTCGCATGATTTGCGCACGCCGCTGACTTTGATTACCGGTTATTGTGAAATGATGCGGGATATTGAGGGGGAGAACACGCCTGAAAACATGCAGGTCGTTTTGGATGAGACAGCGCGCCTTTCCTCGCTTGTCAGTGATCTGATCGACCTCTCAAAATATCAGAGCGGCGCGCAGAAGCTGGAGTTGGAGAGCGTGGATATGGATTATCTGATGCTGGAAACGGTGGGACGCTTCCGCAAGCTTCTGGCGTGCAAAGAGTATACTTTTGTATATGAAAGCACGGGGCCGAAATTCGCCAGGTGCGACAAGAAGCGGATTTTGCAGGTGCTGTATAATCTGATTAATAACGCGGTTAATTACGCGGGTGAGGATAAAACGGTTATTCTGCGTCTGACCGATGGAGCAGGCGGCAAATGCCGCGTCGAGGTGAGCGACCACGGAGAGGGCATTCCGAAAGAGGATTTGCAGTATATTTTTGACCGGTATTATAAGGTGGATAAGGTGCATAAGCGCGCGGTCAACGGAACCGGGCTCGGTCTTTCCATTGTCAAAAATATTTTGCAGGCGCACGGCGCGCAGTTCGGTGTGCAAAGCGAAATCGGACAAGGCAGTACGTTCTATTTTGAAATTTAAGTTCACCGTCGAAAAACTTCGGTTTTTCGGCGGTATGGCGT
>URDS01000071.1 GCA_900546635.1 uncultured Eubacteriales bacterium
CCCCATCGTCGAAAAACCTTGGTTTTTCGACGGTTAGAGGGACTGCCCGCGTAAGGCAGTCCCTTTTTCATTTTGCGATTTGATTTTTTTCGGCCTGCTTGCGCTGTCAGGCAAATCGCGGCTTTTGCCGCTCCGTGTTCTGCGGGCGAACGGGGGCCTGTCCGCAGCCGTCCTACCGGTTTCGGTCAGTCTCGTCCATGCCGAACTGACCCATGAGCCGCTTGTTGAATTCCTCAGCCGTGTTGTATCCCATCTTTTTCTGACGGTTGTTCATCGCCGCGATCTCCAGCACAACAGCCAGATTTCGACCGGGACGAACCGGAATGGTCAGCGAGGGGACCTGGATGCCGAGAATTTCCACGGACTGGGACTCCATGCCCAGCCGGTCGTACATTTTTCCCTGTACCCAGGGCTCCAGCGTGACGACAAGGTCGATTTTCTCGGTCAGCTTGACGGCGCCCATGCCAAACAGCCGGCGCACGTCCACGATGCCGATGCCGCGAAGCTCCACATAGTGCCGGATGACTTCGGGTGCGGAACCGACTAAGGATTTTGCCGAGACGCGCTTGATTTCGACCGCGTCGTCCGCGATCAGCCGGTGTCCGCGCTTGACCAGTTCAATGGCGGTCTCGCTTTTGCCGACGCCGCTGTCGCCGAGGATCAGAATTCCCTCGCCGTACACCTCCACCAGAACGCCGTGCCGGGTGATCCGCGGGGCGAGCAGAACGTTGAGTTGGGAGATCATAGCCGCCATAAATTCGCTTGTCCGGTCGGCGGTGCGGAGCAGGGGAACGTCGTATTTCTGCGCGCATTCGGTCATGTTCGACGGAATGTCAAGCATGGAGGTCACAACCACAGCCACGGGGCGCATGGCCATAAACCGATCCACCGCGATCCGGCGTTCCTCGGGCGTGTGTTCTTCAAGGTAGCGCATTTCGACTTTGCCAAGTATCTGAATGCGTTCCCGGTCAAAAAGCTCAAAAAATCCGAAAAGCGGAAAGGCAGGCCGGTTCAGTTCCGGGCTGGAGATCGGAATTTCCGCCGGCGCTGAGGGAAGATAGATCGGTTCCAGGGAGAACTCCTGGATGAGCTTTTCAAGAGAAATCGTGTACTTGTCCTGCATGGGTCAACCTCCCGTGAATGGAATAGGACAATTTTACCATAATTTTTGCTGATTTACAAGCTGTTTTTCAACTGTTTTGCAGAATTGCTTCCAGTTTTACAACCAGCGTCGCCGCTTCGGCGCGGGTAATTTTTCCTTCGGGACGCACGCTGCCGTCGTCATAGCCGGAAATCAGTCCCTGCGCGTAGGCGCGGCGCAGATTTTCGTCCGCCCAGGGCGCGATCCGGTCGCTGTCGGTGAACTCGGCGTCTGTTTCGTCATCTTCCGACGCAGGCAGCAGCGCGCCGAGCACATAGATGGCTTCCTGACGTGTGATGCTGTCCTTCGGCGCGAAGATCAGCGTGTCGTATACGGTGGTTTTGCCGCGCATGAGGCCCTCGCCGACCGCCGCGCGCACAAAGGGAAGCGCCCATTCGGCGATTTCCTCGGTATCCTCAAATTCAAGCGGCGTCTGCGCGTATGTTTCTATGTCTATGCCGAGATAGCCGACCAGAATCTTGGCGAACTGCTCGCGGCTCAGTCCGTCGTCCGGGATGTAGACCAGCTCGCCTTTCAGGTTTTCGCTGCCGCTGACCACGCCCATATAGCAGAGCGTGTTGACATAGTCGCTCGCCCAGTGACCGTCAAGGTCGGTAAAGCGGTTGGTTTCGTAGGCGCCGGCAAGCAGAATATTTTCGAGCGTCAGGCGTTTCGGCGCTTCGGCCGACGTGTAGCGGAGGATGCTTTCGAGTTCCACAACGCCCCGCTGTTCGGGATTGATGGTTAAAACAAGCAGCGCGCGGCCGTTGTAGGCGCGGAAATCATAGTAAATCTCGTACGGAATCGAGTATTCGGTTTTCGTGCCGTCGTCCTCGGTCACGCTGACGATGGCGTATGGATCGCTGTCCGGCGCGAGTCCGTCCACCCATACCCAGAGTTTGCGTCCCCAAAGTCCCCTGGCCCGAAGCGCGCCGGGCGCGACATCAACCGTAAACGGCTCCGGTTCGGGTTCCTCGATCGGTTCCTCGGTCTCTCCCGATTCTTTTGAACCGGATTCGCCGCTGTCGGCGGCTATGGCGGACGCATCGCCCGCATCCGTGGATTTTGCAGAGGTGCCGTCGGCAAAAGGATCGGTTTTGTCGGTTGTCTGCGTGGTTTTTCCGGTTTCTTTTGCGGATGTGCTGTCCGCGGATTCGCCGCGTTCATCTGTCACCTCGGCGGACGTGCTTTCCGCGGTCGCGTCGGGACTGTTCGTTGTTTCGGCGGACGTATTTTCCGCGGGTTCGCCGCCGTCCTCCGGCGCTTCGGCAAGGCTTACTGTCGCGGCGGTTTCTTCGGCGGCTTTTGTCGTTTGTTCTTCGTGCTTTTCGGTTTCGGCGCCTGCGCTTTGCGGGGCGGCGTCCTCTGCGGTTTCGGACGCTTCCGGTTCAGGGCTTTCCGGCTCAGGCATACGCAGGACGAACGCGCCCTTGCCGAGGATGCCCGCCGTGTCGTCCCAAACAGTTTCATAGCCCTCTGCGCTCAGGCTGCCGCTCAGAAATTCTGTGAGCAGGAGGGAAAGCAGGGGATCAAAATAGGCGGGGAGCATGGCCGTCTGATCCAAGAGAACGGCGCCGACGTTGCCGCTGCCCGACGCTGCGCGCACGGTGAGCACGTCGCCGTCGGCCGTGATGGAAAAGCTGTCGTTCTCCGTTTTGGATTCAAGCGCGTTTCCAAACCAGACCGGTTCGCCCTCAAAGAGCGCGCGCACGCGGAACTCGGTCTGTTCGTACTCGCTTTGCAGGAGCAAACTCTGATCCGGAATCAGCGTGTCCACCTTATCGGTCACGCGCACAAACAGATCGAGCGAAAAATCGCCGTACTCGGTCTCGCATTCGATGCGCAGCCGTCCGAGACCGGCGCTGATCGACGGCGTGAGATGGATTTTGCCGTCCTCGATATACGCGTCGCCGAATTCTTCATCGACGAAAAGCTCGGTGTTGTCCTCGTCGAAGACAAAATCCACGGCGGTTCCCCGGACTGCCTTTTCCGCGTCCGGCTGCGCTTCGGTTTCTCGGTTCTCGTTTTTGTCCTCATCTTCGCTTTCGTCCGTGTCTTCGTCTTCATCCTCTTCACTTTCGCCGTCGTCCGCGCGCTCTTGTTCAAATGAAAAGCTGCCGTCCATGAGGCGCGGTTCAAATATATACTCCTGACCGGTCAAAATGTAGCCGTCCACGGGATCGCATTCTATATAGTAGGGGTTGTCCGCTTCGTCCGTCTCAAGGATTGCGATCGCGTTGGAAACGCGGCGCACAACGCCGTCCGAGGGGCGGCTTATGGTCTGTGCCTGTCCGCCGTCGAACAAAACCATACAGGTGGAACCGCCGCCGTCCATGTTTAGCGCCGTTACGCAGCCGAGGTCGCGCATAAATTCGGCCAGCTTGTAGAGCGTCAGGCCGCTGCTGTGGGAAAGCTGCCGCCCGTCGATGACCGCGACCACGATTTCGCCGTCTTCACGCAGACCGACCGCCGTGCGCGGCTGTCGGGTTTTCTCGTGGTCAAGGTCGGCCGTGTCCTCTACGATCTCGCCGTCCTCAAGGATAATGTCGCCGCCGCCGAGTGCATATTCCACCCGATCGAAATCGCCGCTGCTGTCCACGCCGATGGTGATGCGGTTGCCCTCGTCCAGAATGGAGTAGAGTTTCTGGGTTTCATAGTCTTTGGGAACCACCAGCACCGCGCAGCCTTCGGGAATCTCGCCGTCCGCGGTGTCCTCGCGCACTTCGGTCACGACGGCGCGGATCTCCTCGGAAAGCCGCAGGTCGTCGTCAAGTTCGAGAATATATTCGGTCGTTTTGAGGCTTTCGGGGATTTTGGTTGTTTCCCCGTAATCCCGGGTCAAAAGATACACGCCGTATACCGACGGGTATTTGTTGACATAGCTTACCGGCAGTTCCTTGCCGTTTTCGAGAATATAAACTTCGTCGCCGACCGTACCGAAAAAGGCGGAACCGTCCGCGTTGATTCCGAGCGCTGTGTTTTTGTCGGAGGAGGAAACAAAGCGCCCGTTTTCTATGTAGACGCCCATGGGAACGCCGGTGGCCATGCTGTAAAAGTCGCCGTTCACCGCGGCAAGCAGACCGAGGTTCTCGCCGAAATCCCGATCGGCAAGTGTTCCGGGGCGGCCGAGTCCGTAGATGCCGTCGCCGAGGTTCGCCGTCGCGAGCCGTCCGCCCGCCGCCGGATCCACTTCAAGCACAAAAGCCGTCTGAAGCAGGGTCTTATCGAGCGTCGCCTTGTATTTGTAAAGCTGAACGCCGCTGCCCAGCCGCTGCACGTCGGCCGCGGTGAGTTTTCCGAGCCCGGAGAAGGTGTAGCCGTAGAGTTCCGGCGTTTCCTCGGTCTCGGAGAGGGTTTCGCCGAAAAGGTCTGTCTCTTCTGCCGAACTTTCTTCGGCCGCGAATATCGGCAGCGCGCCGCCGAGCGTCAGCGAAAGCGAAAGCGTCGCCGCCGCGATTTTTTGCAGTACTTTTTTCAATGCACATCCTCATGCCGCGCGCTTGCATCCCCTTTGCAGCGTCAGCGGCATAAACAAACTGCGCCGCGATGCGGTGCAGGAAAATATTCGTGCTTCTATTTTAGCATATCGGCGGCGTCAAGTCAAAAGAAATTTGCCTGATTTTGAGGCGAATCTCCTGTATTTTTTTCCGTTTTTTACGCATATTAGAAACAAATGCGCGATTTCGCGGCGAAACGGGACGTGTGATTTTTGCATAGACTGTACTGCCGCGCAGAACGCTCGACGGGACGCGCCGGATGCGCGGATCTCCACGGAAGAAAGGCGGCGCTTTTGCGCCGTAAGTAAAATGAAAATGATCGTATTTGATTATGGTATACCGGGCGCTTCCGCCCCGGCCGCGCTGCTTGAAGCGTGCCGGACGCTTGACTGCGAAGTGACCGTACAAAAGGGCGGCGCCAATGTCGATGCAAAGCAGCCCTTCGCCCTGTACTCGCTCGATATGCGCGCGGGCGACCGCGTCAGCGTGACCCTGCGCGGCGGCGATGAGCAGCGCGCGATGGAAGCGCTCGCCGGACGCCTGTACCGGGGCGTGTGAGGTGTATGGATTATGACGCATTTGACCGGGAAAGGACTGTTTGACGGCCGTGCCGTCGGTGTGCTTTGGATATTGCCCGATTCGTTCGACGGCGGCGCCGTAAATGTTCCCGCCTCTATCGAGGCTTTCGAGCGCGCGCGCTTATCGGCGCTTGAAGCGGCGGACGCGGAGGCGGGTGAGGAAGCGGAGCTTGTCAAGCTGCTGATTTGCGACCGCGATTTTTCCGCGCTTGTGCAAAGCGGTATCGAGGACGGCCGCCTTGCGGTCGAGGAGGCCGTGGCGGCGGCGATTGAGACGGCGGCGGCGCGCATTGCCGCCGGTTCGGACACGCTCGCCCTCCGTCGCGCGCAGCTTCTCCGCACGGGCGGCGGCCGGATTTTGGATTTTTTGCAGGCACCGGAGAAGCAGCCGCCGATTCTGCCGCCCCACGAAAACGCGGTGCTGGTCGCGGATTCGCTTTCAAAGCGCGCCGCCGCGTATTTGCGCCGCGCGGGACTGCGGGCGATTTTGATCGGGACGGACAGCGCCGGGCGCGCGGCTTCGATTGCGCGCCAGTGCAAAATTCCGGCGGTTTGCGGACTTCCCGGACTCGACCGGCTTGTGACCGGCGCGCCGGTCGTCGTGGACGGGGGCACGGGCGACGTGTTTGTTTATCCGACGCCCGAACAGATTGCCTATGCGAACTCGCCCGTCGAGCATGAGCGGGTTTTACACTGAGAAACGATATGTCTTCAGTCTGCCGAAGTGCCCTGACTGCGCAGGTCGCAAATGTCGCCGTTGTTTCGCTTCCCTCCAAAATAGGCGTTGCCTGTCCCCGGATCATACGGGTCGTAAAGATAGGTCATAAATATATTTAGGAAGTGTTTCGCGGGCGCAAACCATCGGATTTCCCGGACGCGGATGCCGCCGAAGAAAACACACCGCGCGTTTCCCGTGATGTTCTTAACGGAGAATTGGTGAGTGATATCCTTTCCTTTTCTGCTGTGATAAACGCCTGGTTTTTTCTTGGGCGTATGACTATACTCCAATCATCTGCATTCCACCTTTCGTTTGCTTATGTAAAGGCGTGCGCAAAACAAAAAAGACTCGCACTTGCATAGATACGGAAACACAAACGGGCAAACAAAAATGTTCGCTTTCAATGTTCCGTGCCTATGTAAATGCGAGTCTTAAAACTCTGAATAATCGCTGCCTTTCAAACAAAAAGGGTGACAGTGGTAACTGTCGTGGCACATATATTCAATTTTCAATCGATCTCTGTCGGTGGCTTCATTATACCACGCAGAGGAAACTCTTGTCAATGTGGGGTGTATAAGATGTGCGATCGGTGGGAATACTGTTCTGTTTAGCCATAAGCAAAGGCACCGCCGAAGCGGTGCCTTTGCAGTAATTATTTATCTTTCCACAATCATCAGCACGCCTTCTGCTCCAACCTTATTTTCAGGTTCTGTAAGCAGACCTTCGTTAATACATTCCTCGATTGCTTTTGCCAATATTCTGACTCCTGCAATAAGCGCAGTATAGATTTGATACTCGTTCATCAGGTGTTCAGGGATGTGAGTTTTCATAAATACTGAAAGTTCTTCGGCAATTTGATCGATAACCGTTTCCATATCGTTATTGAAATCAAAAGAAAGGTTATAGAAGTCCATATCATTCTTTCTGTCAATCACGATTATTTTGGGTTCTATAATATTACCCTTCTTGCGAAGATACCCACATTCAAGAGCTTTAGCTGCGATTTCTTTTTCAGTTTCGGATAATTTATCAATCTCAATTCCCCCGATGGCTCTGAGTACCATTAAGAGCTTGGGATCGTGAGATAGGATATGCCCGCAATGAAAATGCTTGTCAATACGTTTGCCATAAACATTAGATACGAACACCGATTTATATCCACCAATTAAAGTTGCATCAATACCATCGCTACCATAAAAATCAAATTCAGGATATTGTTCATCTGTATAGGCGACTGCAACGCACGAAAAAGCTCTTTTAATTGGTTCAATATCAGAAAAGTATCTTTCTGCAAGAACCTTATTGATTCTTTCTCCAAAATCCCAAACGGTTCTTGAAATCAAAGACCACATAATGAACCGCAAGTCGTTTTGTTCGCTTAAATACGGGAAGGAGAGTATTTTTTCTCCGTTCTGTTTAAGCGTATTTTTGATAACTTCGCAAAATTCAGGTAAATGTTTTTCGTAAATCTTGTTGGCTTGGTCATACTCGTCATAATCTACCAAATGAATATTTACCGCATACTTGCCGTTCTCAAGTTTACGGAGCATACCGTATTTTCCGTTTTCACCGTGACATTGAATTTCCAATTCTTCTTCAATATACGGCATAGGTACACAAAGTTCCTCAGACAGTTCTTTTGCTGATTTGGGTTTATCTTTGCACAAGTAAATTAAGTTTTGAGAAAACATCCTTTCGGTTTTAGAACGAGGATCGTTGCCGCAAGGATTTCCGGTTCCCAAAATAGCCAATTTGATAGGCTTTAATACATACGTTCTTTCGCTCATAGTTTCAACCTCTTTTCTAACTGAATTTCGTGCTGAAAACAAACGTTGCTTCACGGTGTTTTCACTGATATTAAGTCTTATGGCAATATCTTTTACCTTCAACTCATCAATGTAGAACATTACCATTACTTCACGATATGCCTTTGATAAAAAAGCAATTTCCTTGAAAATTCTACTTATTTGTTCTTGCTCGGCTGCTTCCTCAATAAATTCTTCAATTTCATTTTCTTTAGATGCCAAAATCAAGTCAGAATTTTCTATACTGAACACTTGGCGTTCTGCATTTCTTTCTTTGCAATAATCGGCATAAACCCTGCGAGCAATAGTCCATACAAAAGCATAAAAGTTTTCAATGTGCTCTTGCTTATGTATGGCTGATATTACTGCAAGAATAATATCCGAGCATAGATCTTCAGCTTCAAAAGACGTATTGCATCTGTGATAAGAAAAATGATATACCTTATCAAGAAAGTCTTTATCATCAAGTAATTTTAGTGTTTCGTTTGTTTTCATCTTGCACCTTTTTTCGTTTCAATCATGATTGTTACGCCTATATAGTCGGAACAAGCTGAGGTTGGTTAGATGGTTTTCTAAAACTTTTAGAAATGCCGCCCACTTTTATTGTAAGCAGTTAATTATACCACTTGTTTGTGACTTTTTCTACCGTTAAACTTAAACGGCATCACAGCTGTGTTAATCTTCCTACCTCCCTCGCTTTTATATAAGAAAAGGCAGTAAAGCGTTATGCCGTACTGCCAATTTCTTTTATCCTATTCGGTTTTCGTTTTCTCCGTTAAGGACATCCCGCTTTTTTCGGCGGCATTTGAAATTTTTATAAATTTTTCTTGACAAACCGGGCAAGGGATGCTATACTGTTTTTACCTCTGTGACAGGAGGGCTTTTTTTGCGTACCGTAAAGATTCGGCGCGCGGGAACGCCCTACCGCACAAATGAGGGAGGTACGACGGGCAAAACGCCCGTGGAAACGGGCGGTTTCGCCCGAAAAACAAACAGGAGGTGCCGACATGAGAGTTAAGATTACCCTGGCGTGCAGCGAGTGCAAGCAAAGAAACTACGAGACCAAGAAAAACAAGAAAAACGATCCCGACAGACTTGAGATGAACAAGTACTGCAGATTCTGCAACAAGCACACTCTGCATCGGGAAACGAAGTAAACGGGAGGATCGAGAAATGGCAGAAGCTACAAAAGAGAAAAAGCCCGGCCGCGTCGCAAAATTCTTCCGCGACTACAAAAGCGAACTGAAAAAGATCACCTGGTGTCCGTTTAAGACCGTCAAGCAGAGCACGGGGCTGGTTGTTGCGTTCGTGGTGGTGCTTGCGGCGGTCATCGGCGTGCTCGACCTTGCGTTCTCCTCCGGCCTGATGGCGTTCGGAAGACTGTTCTGAGCCCCTGGGATCGGAAAATGAGTGATATCAATGAGATGAATCTCGGCCCGAGATGGTATGTCGCGCATACGTACTCCGGCTATGAGAACAAGGTCAAAACCAATCTGGAAAAAATCATCGAAAACCGCAATCTCGGCCATCTGATTTTTGAGATTCGCGTACCGGTCGAAAAGGTCCTTGAAAAGGATGCTTCCGGTACCGAAAAAGAGACCGAGGCCAAGCTGCTTCCCGGCTATGTATTCATAAAAATGGTTATGACGGACGAAAGCTGGCATGTCGTGCGCAATATCCGCGGCGTGACGGGCTTTGTCGGACCGGGATCCAAGCCGGTCCCGCTGACCGAGGACGAGCTTGCCGTCATGCAGGGCGGTGAGGCGCCGAGCGCGCCCGCTTACCGGGTGGGCGACGAGATTCAGATCGTCAGCGGCTCCTTTGAGGGATACGGCGGAAAAATTTACGACATTTCAGAGGACGGCGGCAGCGTCACCGTTCTGATCAACACGGGCAAGCGCGATATGCCTGTTCGCGTCGCGGTGAGCGACATCAAACTCGCGAAGTAACAAACATTCCCCGTCGGGGAGCCCCTTTGGGGGTTTGTGGGAGAGGAAAAATTTTTCATTCCTCGGAACAACCACATTTGGAGGTGTAATTTTAAAATGGCAAAGAAAATTTCCGGTTACATTAAATTGCAGATTCCCGCCGGCAAGGCGACGCCTCAGCCGCCGATCGGTCCGGCGCTGGGTCAGTACGGCGTTTCGATCCCGAACTTTACAAAAGAGTTCAACGAGCGCACCAAAAATGACATCGGCCTGATTATTCCGGTCGTGATTACGGTTTATGCGGACCGTTCGTTCACATTCATCACCAAGACGCCTCCCGCAGCCGTTCTGCTCAAGAAGGCCTGCGGCATTGAGACCGCTTCGGGCGCGCCGAACAAGACGAAAGTCGCATCGGTCACCAAGGAGCAGGTGAAGAAGATCGCTGAAACCAAGATGCCCGACCTGAATGCGTCGTCCGTCGAGAGTGCTATGCGCATGATCGAGGGTACCGCGCGCAGCATGGGTATCACCGTTACCGACTGAGGAGGGCACAGGGAATGACTGGAAAGAAATATATCGAGAGCGCAAAGCTGATCGACAAAACAAAACTGTATGACGCATCCGAGGCGGTCAGCCTCGTTTGCCAGACCGCCAAGGCAAAGTTCGACGAGACGGTTGAACTGCATGTTCGCCTCGGCGTAGATTCCCGCCATGCGGACCAGCAGGTTCGCGGCGCTATCGTTCTCCCCAACGGCACCGGTAAGACGGTCCGCACGCTTGTTTTTGCCAAGGGCGACAGAGCCGCCGAAGCGACGGCTGCCGGCGCGGACTATGTCGGCGCTGAGGACATGGTGCAGAAGATCACGGCTGAAAACTGGTTTGATTTCGACGTTGTGATCGCTACGCCCGACATGATGGGCGTCATCGGCCGTCTGGGTAAGGTGCTCGGTCCGAAGGGACTTATGCCGAACCCGAAAGCCGGCACGGTCACGATGGACGTTGCCAAGGCTGTCAAGGAAGCCAAGGCCGGTAAGATCGAGTACCGTCTGGACAAGACCAACATCATTCACTGCCCCATAGGGAAAGCGTCGTTTGGCGCGGAGAAGATCGGCGAGAACTTTGATGCGCTGATAGGCGCTATTATCAAGGCAAAACCGGCGGCGTCCAAGGGTCAGTATATCAAGAGCTGCGTGCTCGCAACGACCATGGGCCCCGGCGTTAAGGTCAACGCCGCAAAGCTCGGCTGAGCTTGGATACAATTTCGATATGATTTTAAAACAGCGCGGCTTTGCCGCGCTGTTTGGTCTGTCGATAAAGATAGGAATTGCAAGTAAAATAAGTTTACAAGGCGGACATGCGCCGCCTTGTAAACACCTTGCGGGCGTGCGAGCGCCGACCGTAGGGAGGCGCGATGGCGCGAATACGCCCCCCGGAAAGGGGTTCTTCTTGTGGCGTCAGGACTCCTCCCGGCTTGCGCCGGGCCCCTCTTTTTTGGCATCAGGACTCCCCCAGGCTGACGCCTGGTACC
>URDS01000072.1 GCA_900546635.1 uncultured Eubacteriales bacterium
GAAAAAGATTTCCAAAAGCTGAAAGAAGCAGGGGTTTCCCGGATCCACTGCAACCTGGAGTCTTCGGAAAGGTATTTCCCCCAGGTCTCCAGATCGATCTCCTGCATCACTTTTCCCGTATAATACGCGTCATCAAGCGCCCGGTGAAATGGTCGTTCTTCTAACAACTCTAACTCTTCTACCGCCCGGTCTAAGGACACCCGTTCCTTTCCATTTCCCTTCTGCAGCGCATATAATTTCTGGATATCCAGATAATAAAGCGGCCTTTCAAATGGAATCTCCACCTGATAATACTCCATATTCCGCTGCAACTCCGTCAGGTCCATCGCTCCCCAGGTGCAGAAACGGCAGTCTGGACCGCACCATTCTAAAAATTCTTTTATGACCTCCGGGAATAATCTCCCCTCCCGCTTCAATGTCTCCATGTCCATATGGGTCACTTCCAGGATCTTGCGGTGCAGCTCCACATAAACCTGCGGCGTGATCAGCCCGTGAAACTCTGACACCATATTTCGTTTTTCATCCAGCTTTACCGCGCCGATCTCAATAATTTCAAATGGGAAATGCTCTATGGAATGCTCTTTTCCCTCAATACTCTGGTTCCACTCCAGATCAAATACAATATAATTCTTCATAA
Source organism: uncultured Eubacteriales bacterium (assembly GCA_900546635.1). Classification (GTDB taxonomy): domain Bacteria; phylum Bacillota; class Clostridia; order Oscillospirales; family CAG-272; genus UMGS902. Next base: position 638 of record URDS01000072.1, read on the forward strand.
TGGGGACATTATAGCATAGAAGAATGGTCTTTGACTAGAGGTAATCCAACAACAAAAAACCCCCGGCAGTTTGTAAAAACCGTCGGGGGAAATATATCATTTCACTACTGTTTATTCGTATTCTACCACATCGACCCAGCCAAGCAGGAACTGCCGTTCCTCCGGCTTGCCTTTAACCGACTGAGAGGCCGCCACGATCGGAAGCCATTTCTGAATATACTGTTTCGCGGTATCGCTCTTTTTGCAGAAAAGATTCAGATACTTCTCTGCGCCGTCAATGTCGCCCTCCAGCCAAAACAGAAGATATGTGCGCGCCACATCGGCGGAAGCGTTGCCCTGCGTAACATGCGCCCAGTCAATAATATACGGCGTGCCGTCGTTTTGAATGATGATATTGGTGGGATTAAAATCCCCATGGCAGATCTTATTGTGCTTCGGCATGGATTCAAGGCGGGTGTGCAGTTCATAGCGCGTTGTCGCATCGAGATCCGCCTCGGAAATCTTCCGGTTCATTTTATCTTTGAGTTTGCCGAGCAGAGGCGCTTTTTTCGCATGCACCTGCATCTGCAAGTCCACCATCTGCTCAATATAGGCGTCTTTCTTTTCCGGATTTGCTTTCATGAGGGCGTCTAACGTCTGTCCCTCGATATACTCGGATACGATCGCCCATTTCTCATCTATCTTGGTAACCTCGAGAATTTTCGGAATATTCAGCCCGGTCTCCTCCACGCGCGCCTGATTCATCGCCTCGTTGAGAATATCCGCCTTGGAGTAGTCCTCGCTGAAAACTTTGATTGTACGGTCGCCGTCCCGATAAATGGTCTTATTGGTTCTGACGGCAATTACTCTGTCCAGCTTCATCTTATTCTCCCCCTTATATGCTTTCATGCGTTCCGTAATATGCATTGAGATACATCTGCTTAATCTCACGCATCAACGGATACCGCGGATTCGCGCCGGTGCACTGATCGTCAAACGCCTGTTCGGTCATATCGTCGAGGCGATCCAAAAAGTCTTTTTCATCCGTCACATAGTCCCGAATGGTCGGCTTAATGCCCACTTTCGCTTTCAACTCATCGATTGCGGCAATCAAATTCTCCACCTTGTCGGCTTCGTTTTTCCCTTTTATGCCGAGACTGTCCGCAACTTCGGCATATCTTGCGCGGGTATGCGGATGATCGTACTGCGGGAACGTTCCCATCTTCGTCGGCACCTCGCTTGAATTGAAGCGAATAACCTCGTCGATCATCAGCGCATTGGCCACGCCGTGCGGCAGGTGATGGAACGCGCCGAGCTTATGCGCCATCGAATGACAAACGCCGAGGAAAGCATTGGCAAACGCCATGCCGGCCATCGTCGCGGCATTGGCCATTTTCTCCCGTGCCTCCGGATCGTTTTGTCCGTTATCATAGGCGCGGGGCAAGTACTCAAAGATCATTTTCAGCGAACGCAGCGCAAGGCCGTCGGTGTAATCGGTCGCAAGCATGGACGCATATGCCTCCAATGCGTGCGTAACCGCGTCGATACCGGAGGCGCTGGTCAATCCGCGCGGCGCGCTCATATGCAGATCCGCATCCACAATCGCCATGTTCGGAAGCAATTCATAGTCCGCAAGCGGATATTTCACGCCGCTCGTCTCGTCCGTAATAACCGCAAAGGGCGTCACTTCGGAGCCGGTGCCGGCCGAGGTCGGAATGGCGACAAAATACGCTTTTTCGCCCATTTTCGGGAATGTATATACGCGCTTGCGAATATCGGAGAAGCGCATGGCCATATCCTGGAAATCTACTTCGGGATGCTCATACAGCACCCACATAATCTTAGCCGCATCCATCGCGCTGCCGCCGCCGACCGCGATAATCACATCGGGGCCAAACGCACACATCTGCGCGGCGCCGGCCTTTGCGCAGGCCAGCGTCGGATCGGGCGCTACATCGGAAAATGTCGTATGCATAACGCCCATCGAATCCAATTTCTTTTCAATCGGCGCAGTATAACCGTTTGCATACAGGAAAGCATCGGTCACGATAAAAGCTTTCTTTTTCCCCATTATCGTACCAAGCTCATCGAGCGCTACAGGGAGACAGCCTTTTTTAATATAAATTTTCTCGGGAGCACGGAACCACAGCATATTTTCTCTTCTTTCTGCAACAGTTTTAATGTTGAGCAAATGCTTGACGCCGACATTTTCGGATACCGAGTTGCCGCCCCAAGAGCCGCAGCCCAGCGTCAGCGAGGGCGTCAGGGCAAAATTGTATAAATCGCCGATGCCGCCGTGCGAGGAAGGTGTATTCACCACGATGCGGCAGGTAGGCATACGCTTTGCAAACGTATCCAATTTTTCCCGCTCCGTGACCGCATTCAAATAAACAGAAGACGTATGTCCGAGACCGCCGTCATAGATCAGCCGTTCCGCTTTATCCAGCGCCTCCTCAAAGGTTTTCGCGCGATACATCCCCAGCACCGGCGAAAGCTTTTCATGCGCAAACTCCTCAGAAAGCTCCACGCTCTCGACTTCACCGATCAGTATTTTTGCCGACTCCGGTGTTTGTACACCGGCAAGGGTCGCGATCGTATGCGCGCTCTGTCCGACAATCTTCGCATTTAAAGCGCCGTTTATCAAAATGGTTTTGCGTACCTTTTCGGTCTCCTCAGGATTCAGGAAATAACAGCCGCGATCCGCAAATTCCTTTTTAACCGCTTTATAGACCGAGTCGAGCACGATCACCGACTGCTCGGAGGCGCAGATCATACCGTTGTCAAAAGTCTTGGAATGAATAATCGAGTTAACGGCCAATTTGATGTCGGCGGTATCGTCTATGATGGCAGGCGTATTGCCGGCGCCGACGCCGAGCGCGGGCTTGCCGCTCGAGTACGCGGCTTTAACCATGCCGGGACCGCCGGTTGCCAAAATAATATCTGCCTCTTTCATAACCAGATTGGTCATCTCCAGCGACGGCACGTCAATCCATGCGATAATATCTTTCGGCGCGCCCGCGGCAACAGCCGCCTCCAGGACGATCTTTGCAGCGCAGATCGTGGATTCCTTGGCGCGCGGATGCGGGCTGATGATGATGCCGTTGCGCGTCTTAAGCGCGATCAGTGTTTTAAAAATCGCCGTCGATGTCGGATTGGTCGTGGGAATAACAGCGGCGATCACGCCGATCGGTTCGGCGATTTTTGTCACGCCGTAAGCCTTATCCTCTTCAATGACACCGCAGGTTTTCGTATTTTTGTACTGATTATAGATGTATTCGGAAGCATAGTGATTTTTAATCACTTTGTCCTCTACCACGCCCATGCCTGTCTCGCTCACCGCAAGTTTGGCAAGAGGCAGCCGCTGTTTATTGGCCGCGCTGGCAGCCGCCAGAAAAATCCGGTCCACTTCTTCCTGCGTATACGCCGCAAATTTTTTCTGCGCAGCGCGCACCCGTGCAAGTGCGGCTTCCAGTTTCTCCACGCTGTCCACAATTTGATATTCTTTGTTCTCCATCTGCGTATCTCCTATTCTATATCCCCAAACCAAGCGGTATTTCCGCACGGTTTCGGGTCGAGGGCTCAGGGGGTTAAAACGCTGCTCGATTCAAACCGACATAAAACCAAACTAAGCCCTTTTCAAACTACGTTAAAATTTTAACATATTATTCTTTTTTTGTAAAATGCAAATCTGATATAGCGGTATTCTCCGCCGGCATAGCCTTCCCCTGTTAAAAAGCAACCGAAGTTGGTTCCGTCTCAAATACGGCGTCACGCTGCGCGAGGACCTCTTTCATAAACAGACGGTCAAGCTCTGAAAGCCGATATTCCTGCCGGTAAATCAGCACATCCTTGTATTCCCTGCGCTTATTTTCGCATGTACGCTGGACAAGGCCGTAGTCCGCAAGGATATGCGGCGGAATCGGCGACACCCACATAAACGCATCCGGAAGCGCGCGAAGCAGTTCAAACTGACTTGCGCGCTCAAATACATAAATCCGTTTATCCACATTATCCGAAAATTCCGCTTTTTTCACATTGCTGGTCGGCAGAGACGGCACATATGGATCTCCGTGTGTAATTTCAACAAGGCCGGTTAAATCCCGCGGCAGTATTTCCGCCTTGTTGGCCAGTGAAGACGCCGAGGACACCAGCAGATGATAGGTAAAATTTGTAATCGTTTCCGAGACCAGTCCCTTATCCGCAAAATGCTGGGCAAAGTACTGCTCAAACGCGATCTGATACCGAACAATACCCAGGTTGTAATCTCCATTTTCCACATTGCGGATGGAACGCATGGAATTGGTTTCCTTATAGAAAATCTCGGCCGGGTGATTTCGATTGATATGCTCGGCAAACGCCGAGAAGGCGGTGGAAATATAGCTTGCACGCGGCACACAGACAGAAAAACGCTGTTTTTGATTCCGCCCCTCACGGTAAAGCGCCTCCACTTCGTCAACCTGACTCAGAATCCGGCGCGCGTACTGCAAAAATTCTTCGCCCGCTTCCGTAACGGAAATGCCTTTCGTGCTTCGCTCGAAAATCACGATGTCAAGTGACTCTTCCAATTCGCGGATGGCGCGGCTCAGGTTCGGCTGTCCCATAAACAGGTTCTCGGCCGCTTTGCTGATTGATTTGGTTTTCGATACCTCAACCGCATACTTCAAATGCAACAGATTCACTCGCTCACACTCCTCGCCTGTTTGCTTTATTGTACCATATGGATTCCTTTTTATCAACTGCTTCATCGTAAATATGGAAAAAAACAGCAAATTTATTTGCATATACGTTTGACAAAGCAGGGGAACATATCATCAGACATGTTCCCCGCAGGCCGCCGCAAAACCAAGGTTTTCCGGCGATGGGGCGCGTTCGCTCGCGCCGTCGCGCCGCCGATGGCGGCACTCGCGCGCCCGTAAGGTGTTTACAAGGCGGCGCATGTCCGCCTTGTAAACGTATTGTATTTGCAATTCTTATCTTTATCGACAAACTGAGGGGAACATATCATCAGACATGTTCCCCAAACATCTTAAACATTCGCATATCGGTCAACTCGGCGAATCAGCCGTACAAGCGGCAAAATCAGTACCGACGCAGCCAAATTGCCGAGCGCATGCATAGCATCCCACGGCAACCCGGCGACAATCCATGTAATCGTTTTTTCAAAACTCAAATTGTACACTAAAGCCTGCCACGGCGCGTACAGTGTACCGAATGCAAGTCCGAACAGCGCGCAAACCACTGAATAGAGAATGGCGGCGTACACATCCGGAAGCCGACGCGGCAACATAAGCGTAATCAGCCAGTACAACGGAAATATATAGTAATACGGCACAATCCAGGTAAAGCCGCCGGTTACGACCGTATCCAGCACAAGATAAACCAGAATCGGGAAAATAGCTTTTTTCCGATATACAACCGTATATACCATAACAAGCATTGTCAGCGGATGGACATTCGGAATCCATTCCATCAATTTTTTTCCGGCAAACATCAGTGCGCCGAGCATGGCAAATACCGCAATGTTATGAACCGTACACCGGCCTTTTTTCGTCATTTTTCCACACGAAACTCTACCGACGAAACCGCATCGGTTTTTACGCCGTCAACGCCGACCATGGACATCTCCCCGTCAACATACAGCGCCCAATAGGTTCCGTCCTTTTCATAGTCGGCCTCAACGCCGCACACGCTTTTCACGTACAAACCGAACTCGCTCTCCTCACCGGCAAGCAAATTCAGTTCAAGCAATGCTTTGCCCACCGTTTCGGCATCGGTAGAAACGCGATAGGCCTTGCTTGTCCCATCCGCGAAAACAGCCTTAAAGTCAAAGCTGTACGCCCCCTCGCCGACTGCTTCCGACACCGGAGCAGACGTGCCCGCGGCGCCTAAATCCTCACTGGAAGTACTGTCCGGTACATCTTTCCCGCATCCCATAAACACCGCCGCCACAATCAGTGTCAAGATCAGGAGCAAAACGATTTTGCCAAGGAAAAATTTCTTTTTCATCATTGCACACTCCAATTGTTATTTTTTTCGCCGCGGTTCTCCATTGACAGGCGCTCGCTTAAAAACCGCGTTTGGTGTCAAGTATTCCGACTCATTCCGCTGCAATACGCCTTCTCGGCCGTTTCCGGCCAATGACTGCTTTTCGCAGAGCGCGCGTGGCGTGCGGCTCGTTTGCAGCATGGAAATTTACGGCGGCGTGCCCGTTCGGGATTTTCACCCGATTCCTCTCCACCGACTTTTTCAAGTATAGCACAGGAACGCGACATATTCAAGAATAATTTTACAAAGGCTCCTGTATATTGTGTCGGCAACCATGGTTTCGACAACCGCAAAATACAAAACAGCAGAGCTTTCGTCTGTGCAAAAGCCCTGCTGCGTCAAGCCCTCGATAAAGTCAAAATAAGATCAAACAATGGATTATTTTTCTATTTTCCCCTCGATTTTGAGCAATCCCTCGTCAAAAAGTGTCCAGTCCGGATGCCAGCGGAAGTTTTCCAGCCGGAACGCGCACGGCCACGCGGGAAGCCACTGCGAAGGAGAAAAACTGCTGACGCCGTACCGTCCCCATCTCGTATGGAAAATCGCCTCATCTTGCGAACCTGCCGGACGGATTCTCCCGTTGATAAACTGCGTGCCGTCCGAAACACACTGACATGCATTGCACCAAAAGGCCAAAGCACGTTCACGCCATTGTGCTGCCCCTGTCAGTTCGTACAGCTTCAAAAACGAAAGTACATCGCGCAGCGCGTATTGATCCAGCGCTTGATGCGCGGTAGACACCGACGTAGAACCGAACGTATCATACCCCATTTTTCCGATCAGTGAATCTTCCGGATACCGAACGGTAAAGTGCATCATCCATGTGCACAGATACCACGCAATTTTCTCCGCCGCAGTCAAATATTTTTTATCGCTTGTCACCGCATAAATTTCAAGCGCATCCCGCAAAAGCGGACTTGCAGACTCTTTATCAATGCAGTAGGTGTCAAGCGCACCAGCGGTAGTAAAACCGTCGCGCTCCAGCGAGTTGTAATAAAAATCAAAGGCGCTGACTGCGCTGTCCAGATATTTTCGGTCTCCGCTGCTGCGATATGCGGTAATCATCGGCAGAATCAAAAAAGCGCCGACCGTTCCTTTCCGAATCACGACATTCCCATCCGAATCCCACGTCTTCGCATACTCTCCGCTCTCACTCTGCGTTTTCAGCGCGAAATCGCAGGCGGCATAAGCCGCGCGCAAATATTCCGGCTTGTCGATACCGATTTCTTTTAAAAGCCGGTACGCTTCAAAATACCCCTCGGCGCCCGTTCCGACATTGCAGGCATTGGTCATTGTCCGCTTGGTTTTGTTTTTAGCAGCAACCTTTCCCGCGGCTTCGGCGGCCATTCGTTTTTCATACATGCCCTTGAGTGTTTCATACATACACTCTCCCATATCCCACGGATCGGGCTTTTCAACCTGCGCAAGACGCTGCTGATATTCAGCATCATAATTCAATCTGGAGGCAAAATGGCCGGCAGGGAAACTGCCGAACTTCAACCAACTGTCATGCGCATCAAGCGCCATCTGAAGATTTTCCCTATCTCCGCTCTGCATAAAATCCCAAATAAACGCATTGGCCAGCGAAGCGCTCTGCCCTACCCAGCCGATCTCATAGCTGTGCTCTGTCTTTTTATACGCAGTTACGCCGAGATGCCACTGCGCACCATTGGTAAAAGCGGCAAAACCGCTCTTTTCACGTTCAAACAAATACCGGCCAAACGCGATCGAGAGTCGATACAGTTCTTCAGCCGTCATCGGCGGTTTAATCGGATGCGCATAATAACGCCATGCAAAGTCCATCAAATGCGCATAGCGATGCCGGCTTCCGTCTGAGCGAACCGCAAGCAAAATCCCCTGAAAATCGCATCTCGGTTCCATACTTCCGACAAACGGTTCACCCCAGAAATGACGCTGAAGCGTCTTCGGCCCCTCTTCCTCCGGAAAAATCAGCACATGACGTTCTCCCTCTTCGGTTTTATACAAAGAACACGCGCTGCTGTCCTTGGCCTCCGCCATCAGCGCAATGCTGATCTGATCGTTTTCGCTGTATGTGCAGGACGGAATCGTCACCCGATGCGAAGCATACGTCCATGGTTTTCCCTCAAAGCTGTCCCCGACATATTCGGGCGTCGTTCCCCAACCGTTTCCGTTGTAGCTTACCGCGGGAACCATCGTGAATGTAGGTTCTCCCAAAAGCACAACTTCCATTTTCATATGATCGGTCGGCACGTCTGTATGCCGCCGCCATATCCACGCGCCCTCTTCCAGCTTTGTAAAGCTGTCTGCGGCGCCTGCGCACGGTAAAATTTTTGCAAGAACAGCACCGCCGCTGCATATTGCGTAGCTGTCTCCGGATTGAACAATATCGGTCATCTCCGTCTCCTTCCTCTGACTGCCGAAAAATCGAAAGTCAAACACACCGACTATAGGTTACAACAAAGACGTCGAAAAGGCAAGAAAAGAAATGAAAAGATAATTACCCAAAAGTAAACTTGAAACAACATCTATTTCCCGGGAAATTCAGGACAAGTAGTTGTCCAAAGACTATAAGCCCCGGTACTAACTCATCTCTCCAAGCTCGGTCTTTCTCCTTTTTCAAGCCTTATAAGCATACTCCGCGAGCGGCGCTGCTTTGCCCGCGATGCGTATCGTCTCCGGACGGTGGAACGCAGTCGTTCCTGTATATCATACATTTCTAAATCGGAATTATTCACATAAAAGAATACAGGCAGACCGAAGTCTGCCTGTATCTGGAACTTGAGTAATATTGCTGTGTGCCTTTGTTTATAAACAGGAGGTAACATATGTGAACAGGATTGTAGTGCTATTATTCAATTGTTTGTTATATAGATTTACAATCAATTAATTTCTACTTTACCCACAAATGGAGTTCTATTTGGATTCGAATAATATTTCATAATGTATTCAGTGTCCAAATATTCATAAAAATCTCTTTTTATATCAAATTTACAGGTCTTTTTAAAAAAGTGTTCTACTATAGTCTGAGTAAACCAATTAAATAAAACAAGAAATAAATAAACACATGGAAAATACACAACTGCAATTCTCCATCCCCAAATAAACGCTAAAACAACTCCAATAATAATATAAAATACGGGTTCTAATAGAAAAGTCTCAAAAGGTCCATATAACAATAATTTCAATTTACGAGTTTTGCTAAAGCATTTTTTTAAATTTTCTTCATCCTTTACAGCAATCAGCTTCAACAAACAGTTTCCATCATTATCGCTAAGAAATAGACGTTCATAAAACGCATTATAAGCAAAACAAATTTTTTCACGTGTAATAATAAACTCTTTATCCTCACAAATATTTGAGCAAGTATAATTCGTTTTTAAAACTATATAAAACTTATCGGTTTTAATTTTGCTGTTTTCAGTTGGAGAAAGTAAAATATTGATATATTTTTTTATAGAAAAAACGACATCCTTTACTTCATAAGGCTTAATAATAAAACTCATTTCATTATCGACACAAAGTTGAACCGCAATTTTGCTCATGTTTCTAAAATGGATTACCAAAATTTTCCCCCCTGTATAAAAATTATAAATTAAACTGTTACCCTAAACCAACCATCCAATTCTCTATCCATTACATCAAAAAACAATGCAATTATTCCGCCTATGGAAGAAAAACTAGATATGAAACTAACGGCGTTACCCAAAATTTTAACTTTTGCCGAAAGAATACTTTCTAAAAACCCCTGAAAAGTTCCACTTGCGATTTTTGCGCCCTCGGTCTGCATCTCGCTTTGCAGACGTCCGTTCTCGTATATATAAGTATATCCAAGCTTATTTACACTGTCAAGCATATCGACTGGATTTCCGCTGCCGTCATAGG
>URDS01000073.1 GCA_900546635.1 uncultured Eubacteriales bacterium
TGGACGCTGCGCCGTTCATTCGGGAAGACCGCACCTATCTGCCGCTGAGATTCATTGCGGAAGCACTCGGCGCCGACGTGGACTGGATGGCACAGACAGCGCAAATCATAATTATAAAATAAACAGATCTTATCGCGAAGTTCAACAAAAGTTCAGAGGCATTTGAAAGTTGTTTTTTAACAGCTATTATCCAAAAACAGTTGCAAGGAGATCAATATGATTGCAAGTTTTACCGGAAAGAAAGCCGCTTGTTTCCTTTTTTTCATCATGCTGTTGATTTCAACATGCGTTTGTTTGCCTATTGTTTCGACAGCGGATGAAAATGTTGTATACGTCAGTTATTCAAACGGAAACGACGGCAACGCAGGAACAGCTGAATCGCCGTTGAAAACCACAACTGCGGCCATAAACGCTCTGCAAGCGGGCGGTACTGTGGTCATCACGGATCGGTATACAATGGATTCGGATATATCAACGGTCGCGGGGTTGCCTACCTATGCAGAACCTGCGCATACCGGAGAAATTACGTTTACTTCGGTGTACGACGGAGTTGATTATCGTCAAAAAGGCGCGGTTTTGTATTTCCCGAAAAAAATGACCTACAGTTGCAGCGGAAATGTGATATTTCAGGATATTACGTTTGAAAGTCAAGCTGTGGAAGTTTATATGGTCGGGAATTTTAACAGCATACATTTTGCAAAAGGCTTTGAAGCCAAAAATACATCCGGCGATGCCAAATTCCTGTTTGCCATCGGCGGCTATCTTGCGCCGCAAAGTGCGGATCTGCCCGCAGATAAAGATTCCAATATCACGATTGAATCGGGTGCATTCAAACGGGTGATGGGCTTTTCATGGCAAAAGGGAACGGCAATTTATACGTTTACCGGTACGGCAAACATAACGGTCAGCGGCGGCGCAATTGACGTGCTGTACGGCGGCTCTGCTTTGAATCATTACAGCGGAAATCTGCGGCTTACTGTCAGCGGAGGAACACACGGCACCATTTATGCCGCAGGGGATGTGACCAGACCGCTGCTCGGCACGGCGGAAATTCGACTGCTCGGCGGATCGGTTAAAAACATTTATATAAATAATGTAATAGGAAACGCGGCGCTGGTATTGGAAAACGGAAAACTAACCGGAGAAGCATCGGTTTCCTATAAAAGCGATGAACTCGCCGCTGATGCCAAAGATTCGGTCAAAAAGCTCTTTTACAATACTGAAAACTTCAAGGAAACTTTGGCTTCTTCTATTGCGGGAATTACCGCTAAAGAGGGATACGGCGATCTTAAAAACATAGACACGGCCTCGCTTTTGGAAAGTCAGGAAATAACGCCGATTACCCCGCCCGAAAAACCTCCGGTCACGCCTCCTGAAATCACCGAATTTCCGACCGGCGCGGGTACCCCCGCAAGCGCAAATGCGGCATATGTCAGTTCTGCAAAAGGCAATGATCAAAATGCCGGAACCAAGGCAGCCCCCTTTCAAACCATCACCAAAGCAATAGAATCACTTTCGGCAACCGGCGGCGTCGTTGTCTTGACCGATCGTTACGTAATGGGGGAAAATACCGAAATTCTCAATGAGGTGCGCACGTATACGGAACCTGAACACATCGGGAAGATTACCATAACCGGTATTTACGACGGAGTAAACTATGGCGCGAAAGGCGCTCAGATCTACTTCCCGGAAAAGATGACGTATAATTTGAACGGCGATACGACATTTGAATATCTCACGATTACGAGCGACGCAAACGACGTGTATTTTGCAGGCCAATTCCATAAAATGGAGTTCGGCGAAGGTTTCATCTGCAAAAACACATTGGGACAGGCAAAATTTGCTTTTGCTATCGGCGGATACTACTCGCCGCATACCTGGAGCTTGCCATCGGATCTTGACGCGCATATTATCATTCGGAGCGGAAGCTTTAAGCGTATCATGGGATTTGCCTATGTAAAGGGCGTCGCGACATTTACCTTTACGGGAACCGCTTATATTACGGTTTATGACGGACATATCGACCGCATTTACGGCGGCACCTCGCTAAACCATTACGGCGGAAGTTCCAAAATCCGCGTGGAGGGCGGCAGTCTCGGCGACATTTACGCCGCAGGCGATGCTACGCGCCGTTTAAACGGTTCTGCGACGATTGAACTGATGGACGGAACGATAAAAAATCTGTTTATCAACAATGTGCTTGGCGATACGGATATTCTGTTGGATAGGGCTGACCTTTCCGCCCTTCAGGTTTCCTATGCAAATGAGACCATAGCGAACCTTGCCTACGGCAGCAAAATCTCGCTCCGCTATAATTCTGTTTTCCACAATGCCGAATGGGTAAATTCGCTGGAAGGCTTGACGGAAATTGAGCGCTTTGGTGCCGTATATCTCAAACAGGGCGCTTTGGGAGACGGAAAAAGCGCAGATACGCCGACTGGAAATCTGGATACGGCCATAAAACTTTTGGCAAACGGCGGCGGATCGGTTGTCGTAATCGGGAATTACAATGTAAAGGATTATACCGAACCGGAACATGCCGAAGCGATTCGATTCGTCGGTCAAGCGGAAAATCTCAGCGGCGGATCGCTGACGATAAACGGTACATGGTCGCTTTCGGGTGAAACCTGTTTCGATTCGATCACCATAAACGGCAGCGGTGTATTTGAAGCGCGCCATGATACGCTGCGTTTCGGCAGCGAAACGATTATAAACGGTCAATTTGATATTTTTGGCGGTTACGCACGGCGCAGCGGTACAAAAGGCGCGTCCGGCAGAATCGAAATTTTGGGCGGCGCTTTTAATACCGTCTGCGGTTTGGGCATGGGCGCTTCGGATACGCAGTTTAACACATCCTATATTGAAATCGGCGGCGGTCATGTCAAAACGGTGATCGGAGCTTCTTCTAAAGCAGGGTATGCGGACTCCGTCACGGTTTCTGTCAGCGGCGGTACGATTGATGAAATTCGCATAACCGACGGTGAATCATCGGGCGTTAAAAACGCCGCGCTTGAAATTTCCGGCGGTGAAATTTCAAATGTAAATTTGAACCGCGTTACCGAGCAGGCAACGCTCAGACTGAGCGGCGGCACGATTCGTAATTTTAAATTTGAAAATACAGATTGTACAAAGACGTTAAGATACAATCCCGCAAAGACAGAAAACGCGCTGATAGAAAGCCTTCAGACGCAGTTTAACGAAGTTCTGCCGGAGCAGACCGTGTACGTAAAGGACGGAGCGGACGGCAATGGATTTACACCTGCCCATCCGGTGGGAAGTTTAAAGCAAGCTTTTGAAAATCTGTCCGTCGGCGGCGGAACGATTGTGATTTGCGGTCCGATGGCCATTGCTGAAACGCTGATTTTGCCGAAAGCGGATGCGCCGATTCTGCTGACCGGCGTATACGACGGTATAGATTATCGGGATACGGAGCAAGCGCGGATCACCATGGGCGCGCATATCCTGTTCCAATCCGAAGTTTCACTCGAAGCGCTTGAAATCGAATCTGTAGAAAATTCGGTTTATCTGATTTTTAACGGAAACAAAGCAAAAATCGGCGCGGATATGCGTTCGTTCATGGCGCCGAACGTATCCGCTTATACGGGACTTGTCGCCGGATCGAATACCGGAAAGGCGATTGTGAATACCGATTTGACGGTCGAAAGCGGAACGTGGAACCACGTCTACGGCGGCAATATCGCGGGCGGCACATACGACAGTTCCGATTTCAATTTAACCATCAACGGCGGTGAAATTTTCGGGAAAGTGATTGCCAGCGGCCGCGGCAACCAAAGCGGCAACTCGCATCTCACGGTGAACGGCGGAACCCTTTATTCGGGTATTTTCGGAACAGCGCCCACACCCAAAGAAGAATCCTATACCGGTAATATTGATATTACGATTTCCGGCGGTACTATTTACGGTAAAATCACAATTGCAACCAGTTATGCGTCCGCTATGCTCGGAAAATACACGGTAACCGTAAACGGCGGAGACTTTTCGCACTTGACCGATATTGAAGGCGATGCGAAGTATTCCGGCAGAATTACTTCAACATGCCATATCGGAGAAAATGCAGATCTTTCTTCGGAGCGTGTCGATAGCTTTACCTATCAAAATCCGATACGCAGAACTGCGGATCCGCGCATTGCGCTTGTAAACGGCATGTATTACTACGTTTACACTTCCGGCTCTACGCTCAGCGTTTATAAAGCGGCCAACGTATCCGACCTTGCTTACGCATTGCCCGAACTCGTTTGGGATGCAAGGGAAGTATCCGAGGCGCTTGAAGGGCGAACCGGCAACATTTGGCCATCGGAAATTCAATACTTTTCCGCAGATGAGTTCGGAGAAGAGCATGCCGGCTGGTACCTTTTCTTCTCGACATACGATCCCGGTACGACCGAAAGCGGAAAAGTGGACGGCAGCAACCGGCGCAGCTATGTGCTGAAATGCACTTCCGACGAACTTCAGGGTGAATGGGTGAACCCGGAAACCGGAGAAAAGAATATTCCGGCGCGTTTTGGCAGCGATACATACGACTGGGTGAACAAAACCGATTGGACAGCCGGTGAAAGCACGCTTCGCTACGGCGGCAAAACGTACGCGCTTTGGATTGGTCAGACAGGGCGGGGAACCGAGGCATTTAAACAGACCATGTATCTTTCCGAACTCAAAAATCCTTGGACTGTAACCGGTCCGATTTTGGAACTGGTCAATCCGGAATACGATTGGGAACGTGTCGGTTACGGTTACAGCGCTGCCGAAAAAATTTGGTATCCGGCGGTTATCGAAGGGGCGACGCCGATCTACGGCGCAAACGGGGAACTGTTTGTTCTGTATGCCGCCAGCGGATATTGGACAACAGAGTATTGCGTCGGTCAGATGAAGTTCCTCGGCGGCGATCTTTTTGACATCAAGAACTGGGAAAAGAGTCCGCAGCCGGTCTTCTCCAAAAATCAGGAGGTAAACGGCGTCGGCGGTCTGTCCCCGGTCACAACGCCTGACGGAAAGACACAATATATCCTTTATCACGGGTATCTCGGCGAAACAACAGCCAGCGGCAGATATTGCTTTATGGAACCGTATACAGTCGATGCAAGCGGCGTTCACTTCGGTGCAGACGGCCATCCGTCTCCGCTCGATACATCGTTTGTTTTGGCATTAAATCAAACGCATTTGTTGAAAAAGATTTCCGGCTTTGACGAACAGGATACCAATTTCCTTTTTACTGAAATCACCACGGTCTCCGGGGCGATTACCCCTGAAATACTTGATCTGAAAGTCTATGGGGGAGCGCCGTATGATTCAAGTTTCGGCGACGTGAAATTCTGTTATTCCTCAGATGATGTATCTTTTGAAGAAGGTCTTCCGCAAAAGCCGGGCACATACACCATTCGCGCATCTTTGACCGGTCAATACGCATTTGACGGCCTTGGCGGCACCTTTTCCGTTACGATAACCGATCCTGCCGGAAATGTTCCGGAGTCATCTGACAAGACTTCGGAACAATCGAACAAAACCTCCGGATGGATTTTGCCGGCCGCAATATCCGCAGTATGCGTCGTGGGTGCGGTAATCGGTATATTCGCATTAAAAAAATCAATTTTGAAGGGGAAAAAATGATGAAGCTCAAAAAAATTGTGGCCATGACGGTTGTCGGATGCGCCGTATTTATGTTTTCATCCTGCAAAGATGATCCCGCTGTTACAACCACCGAAAACAGCGGTCAAACCGATGCGCCGGTAACGACCGAAAGCATAGGCAATACGGATTTTGAAACGGAACTCAAAGATTACAATGGGTATGATTTTACAATTCTTTCCGCGGGGAACGTTGCTTATGACGACTTTGCTTATGATGAAGCTTCTTCTGTAGCGCTGGATAACGCAATGTATCAGCGTCAGCAAAAAGTAGAAAGCGATTACCATGTCAATATTGATTCTATCGTACAAAAAGCCTATTCTGTTGGAAACGGTCCCGGCTATCAGAAAATTTCACAGGCGGTTTTAGGCGGAGACTGTTTCTATGATGCGGCGCTTGTTGCCGGATACGATGTGTCGGTTTTAGCCTATAACGATATGCTCTATGATATGAATTCTATTTCTACGCTGCATCTTGAGAAAGCATGGTGGGATCAGCAGGCCAATCGTGAGCTTGCAATCAATGATCTGATGTTCTTCACGACCGGAGACATTACAAATCAGGATAATGACTCGGTGTTTACGCTGGTATTCAATAAAAAGCTGTTCGCGGATTATCAGCTTGAAGATCCGTATGTGCTCGTCAAAGAAAACAAATGGACACTGGAGAATTTCGGCAAACTCACCAAGGCGGTCGGTCAGGATTTGAATCATGACGATAAGCGAGACGAAAACGATCTGTTCGGTTTGCTGGTTTGGGATGATGCCATCATGGGGATTATCAATGCCAGCGGAGAAAAGTGCGCGACCGTGCAGGAAAACGGTGAAATTGTTCTTTCACTTTATAATGAACGGACCGTCAGCCTGCTGGAGCAGTATTTTGATATTATATTTGATGAAAATTCCGCTTTTTGCTATCAAAGACATATCAAAACCGGCGCCGACATGTGGAACAACAATCAGGCGCTGTTTTGGATGACCGCAATGGCCAATATTCCGGCTATGCGTACAATGGAAGCGGATTTCGGGATTTTGCCGTATCCAAAGATGTCGGCCGAACAGGATTCGTATCACAATACGATTTCTCCGTACAATTCGCAGTTCTATTGCGTTCCCCTTATCCAAAACGATGTGGAGATGACCGGTACGATTCTGGAAGCGCTGGCGTACTATGGATACACCATCGTAAAACCGGCGTATTATGATAAAACATTGGTGGGGCAGAGCACGCGCGATGACGAGAGTTCGGAGATGCTGGACATTATTTTCTCCACGCTGTCCTTTGACTTCGGTTATTATTATCAGGTCGGCAGTTTCAACAGCCAACTGATCTTTATGGTACGTGAATACGACCGCAATTTTACCTCACGTTACAATACCTATAAAACCGAAGCGGAAACAAAGCTTGATACGATCAATACATTTTTCAAACAAGTGATAAGCAAATGGAACTAAAAGGGAGAGATATACTTTGATTACAGAGTTTTATGCAGATCGAAAATGGATAGAAAACGAATATGCAGACGGAAATTGGGATCCTGATTCCGGAAAAGCACCGGAAGAACTTGATACCATGATTCGCACGTTCGTCAGTGAAAATCCGAAAATGCCGCTTCAGATATTGATTGCAAACGTATATCGTATTATGCTCGAAAATGCCCAACTCGGCATCAATACACATACAATGTTCCCGGACAAAATGCGCCACGGCGGCCGATATGAAAAAGACGCGACGCCTGCCGTATCGGAAATGGTCTTTCGTGAGCGCTATGAACGTACGTTTATGCGCCGCTGTCCGGCAATTTGGGAGCAGAGAAAAGTATTGATCCATACAGGATTGGCTGCGCCGGATACCGACGTGTGGCATACGGTGGCCGATTGGAAAGAAGTTGTACGCCTTGGCGCTCCCGGCCTTCTGAATCGCGCTAAAGCGGAGAAAGAAAAAAAGAGGGGCGACGGCGCTTTGACCGAGCGGCAGTCTGCTTTCTATGACGGCGAAATCATCGCTTTTGAAGCGCTGCTCACGTATATGAGAAGACTGCTTGAAGCCGCGCGCAAAAATGAACTGCATGATTACTGCAAAGCGCTGGAATGGCTGCTTGAAAATCCGCCGAAAACGCTGTATCAGACAATGTGTTTGATGCACATTTATCTGAACGTTTTTGAACTTGGCAGAGAGCGCTGCCGTTCATACGGCGCGGTTGATGAAATTTTCTTGCCTTTCTATGTTTCCGACCTGAAAAACGGTACTTTGACCAAAGAAAGCGCCAAAGAGATGTTCCGTTATTTTTTGCAAAAAATCGCCGCGGAAAAGCGGTACGCCGACCAGCCGATTTGTATCGGAAAAACATGGACGGGCGACGATAGCGCGGGCGCTGAACTGATTATGGCGCTGCTTGACGTTTATGAAGAATTGAACATTCACAATCCGAAAATCCATGTATGCTGCGGTGAGAATGTTTCCGACACGCTTTTGCGCAAATTGCTCTCCATGATCCGAAACGGGAATTCCTCCATGGTTTTGCTCAACGATGAGACTATATATAGAGCCTATGAGAAAATCGGCATTCCGCGCAAGGTTTCAAAAGATTATATTCCGATTGGGTGCTATGAATCGGTAATTCCGGGTAAAGAAGACGCACGTATCTGCGCTTCCTGGATCAATCTTGAAAAAGCATGCGAATATACCATTACCGGCGGTTATGATCTTTTAAGCCGGCTGTATGTCGGTCAAAGAACCGAGGAACCGAAGTCGTGGAAAGAATTTATGCATACGTATTACAGTTATTTGCATGAACACTGTGATATTGTCATGAACAACATCAATGTGCAGGCTTTGTATGCATACGAAGCCAATCCGTCGCCCTATTATTCAGGGTCGATTGCTTCCTGTATGGAAAACGGTAAGGATGTTTATGACTGCGGCATGCAATACCGCAACCAGTCCATAAAATGCTTTGCTATCGCCAGCGCGGTGGATTCGCTGCTGGCGGTGAAAAAGTTTGTTTATGAACGCGGGGAAGTGACACTGCGTGAACTGGCAACAATTTTGAAAAACAACTGGGGAGGCGCGGAAGAACTCAGAAATAAAATCATGCAGGATCCGGTAAAATACGGCAACCATATTTCGGAAGCGGATACGCTTGCAAAAGAAATTTTTGATTTCTGCGCCAATGAATTGATCGGCAAGCCGACTTCAACCGGCGGCGTGTTCCGTATGGGCTGCGATTCGGTTAATATGGCGGAAATTTACGGCAAGCGCTGCGGCGCTTCGGCAGACGGCCGTTTGGCGCGCGAGCCCATGTCGAAAAACATGCGTCCTGTGAACGGCATGGAGAAAAACGGTGTGACCGCCTTTATTCAAAGCGTATGCGGAATTGACAATTCCAACTTTGTTGACGGTGCGCCGCTTGATTTTATTGTACATCCCTCCGCAGTAGCCGGCGAAGCGGGACTTAACGCCATGATAACGCTTGTCAAAGTTTTCTTTGCGGGCGGCGGATTCTGTATCCAGGGAAATGTTTTGAATTTGGATACGTTGCTTGATGCGCAGAAGCATCCTGAAAATTATCAAAATCTTCAGGTGCGCGTATGCGGATGGAATGAATATTTTGTCAATATGCATCCGATCGTTCAAAATGATTTTATCAAACGCATGACAGGAATCGAATCATGAACTTAGGAACAATACTGAATATAAAGCGTTTTGAGATTCATGACGGACCGGGTATACGAACCACATTATTTTTAAAAGGATGCCCACTCCACTGCGTTTGGTGTCATAATCCCGAAAGCTATGCAGCCTCTCCACAACTGGCTTATTATGCCCATAAATGCGTCAACTGCGGTGCTTGCGCCGCAGTTTGCCCGAGCGGTGCGCATAGCATTGGAAACGGCATACATACGTATACACGCGAGCTTTGCGGTGTATGCGGAAAATGCACTCCGGTATGCCAGGGACATGCGCTTTCGGTTTTCGGCAAAAAAATAACGCCTCAGGATATTCTGCCGGATTTATTAACCGACAAATGTTTTTTTGAATCTTCCGGCGGCGGAGTTACCGTCAGCGGCGGCGAACCGCTCATGCAGCCCGATTTTACGGCAGAATTGTTTTTTCTTTTAAAAAATGAAGGCGTTCATACAGCGCTTGATACCTGCCTTTCTGTATCAAAAAATGCGCTTGAAAAAGTTATGCCGTTTGTCGATTTGTATCTGGTGGACATTAAAGCCATAGATGAAGAGGTTCATCGACAATGTACGGGTGTCTCAAACCGCCTCATTCTGCGAAATTTTGAGTATCTGTATGCACTCGGCAAAAAAATTGAAGTCCGTATCCCGTATATACCGGGAAAAAATGCTTCTGAAATGGAAAAAATCGCGGCTTACCTCGAACAATTTCCGCAGATTTTAGGCGCAAAGGTATTGGCCTATCATGATCTGTCGCGCAGTAAATACGCGGCACTGGACATTCCGTATGCCATGGGTACTTGCGCAGTCCCCTCAACCGAAGACATAGAAACTGCAGTTCGGCTTTTAAAATCAAAAGGGCTAAATGCTTTCTGGCAGGAATAATGCCAAAAAAGTCCTCCTTACTTAAAAAACTTAAAAAGCAAGGAGGACTCTGACCGTCGAAAAACTAAGGTTTTTCGACGATGGGGCGCGTTCGCTCGCGCCGTCG
>URDS01000074.1 GCA_900546635.1 uncultured Eubacteriales bacterium
ACACCCCACTTATTAGATAGTATATCATACTGTCTAATAAATGGGGTGCTGTTCAGACACTTCCTCTGCGTTTTTTCTGTTTGCAAAAGACAATACGCCTGAACTTTACAGCAGCATCATATTTGTGCTATAATTGCTGAAACGGCGTGAATTTGCAAAAAGGTGAAAACGCGGTAAAACTTAAACATTTCTTAAAGTATTGTCCAATTGGTTTTTAAAACTTTAAGCTGTACAATAAAAGCGGAGGATGAAAAACGATGTACAACATTTTGATCTGCGATGACGAAAAGGATATTGTTTCCGCCCTGAAAATCTATCTGGAAGCTGAAGGATACAGAACGTTTGCAGCCTATACCGGAAAAGAAGCGCTGCAAATCGTTGAGAAAGAGGAAATTCATTTGATTTTGCTCGACATTATGATGCCGGAAATGGACGGTCTTACCGCCATAGTCAAACTGCGCGAATCCCGCAACATCCCCGTGATTCTGCTGAGCGCCAAAAGCGAGGATACCGATAAAATTCTCGGCCTGAATGTCGGCGCAGACGACTATGTAACAAAGCCGTTCAATCCGGTGGAAGTATTGGCGCGTGTGCGCTCCCAACTCCGCCGATACATGCAGCTTGGCGGTTCGCTTACCCGCAGCGAAAGCTACACCGTAGGCGGAATCATACTGGACGACCGCACCAAAGAAGTATGGGTAGACGGCGAACCGGTGAATCTGACGCCTACCGAATTTGATATTCTCAAATTGTTTATGCAGCATCCCGGCGAAGTATTTTCCCCGAAAGAAATCTATCGCCGTGTGTGGAACGACGCCCCGTACGGCGCGGAAAGCACTGTAGCTGTTCACATCCGGCATCTGCGTGAAAAAATCGAAATCTCTCCTGCAGAACCGCGCTATTTAAAAGTTGTGTGGGCACAGGGCTATAAGCTTGAAAAAGGAGGACAAAACCATCATGCGTAGATTGACACACAGCCTGTTTGCCAAAATTACCGCAATTTTTCTGATTACCATTACACTGCTCGGCACGGTTGCGGCGGCATTCGGAATCGCCGCAATAGGCGCGCTCGGCGGATATACCGGCGAATATGCGTATAACCGCGATGTGCTGATCGAAGACATTCTTTCCGAATATGCTTACGACATTTGTTCCTATCATTACGGGAACCGAGGCGATCCGCTGGAATATTATCAGGCAAACAACTTTTATTTCACGCTGTCCGACGCCGACGGGAACGTCCTGGCTTCAAATTATACCGGTCAAAAAACCGCACACAGCGTCACCAGAGACTACACGCTCTCCCGCCATACAACGAACTACAATGATGTTACGGAAAATTATGAATGGCGCGAAATCGACCTCGTAAATTATACCATAACCGTCTGGGAAAAAGCCTCTATGGAGCGAACCGATCTTCTTTCTATCGCCAATTTCTGGTTAGACGTCGGATACGCATGGCGCTATACTGTCATCATTCTGGCTGCCTGCGGATTTCTTCTCTTCTTAGCGCTTCTCATCTTCCTTTACTGCAGCGCCGGTCATAAAAAAGAAACCGAAGAAATTGTTCCGAATAAAATCGACCGCATTCCTTTTGATCTCTATACCGCAATTTGCACCGCACTGTTTTGCATTGTACTCGCCCCGGGCTTTCAACTGCTCGACAGTTCAACAAACAGTGTCCCGCTTATCGTTGTCACATTCGGCTGCATAATTCTGTTTGATTTTCTGATCCTGCTCGGCTATACGATGAGCTTGGCGACACGACTGAAAACCGGCGGACTGATCCGTCAAACGCTGATCTACAGAATGCTCTCCTTCCTTTGGCGTTGTCTCGTAAAACTGTTCCGCGGTATTCTGTATCTGCTGCGCGGGATCCCGGCTGTCGGAAAAACAACGCTGATCCTGCTTGCGCTGACCGTCATCGAACTGATTTTCATTTCACTGTGTTGGTGGGAAATGGATACTTTCCTGCTCTTCTGGTTCTTTGAAAAACTCATCCTGATTCCCTGTGTTTTATTTGTTGCTCTGCTGCTGCGCAAGCTCCAAAAAGGCGGCGAAAACATCGCCTCCGGACGGCTGAACGAAAAAATTGATACACGGTATATGTTTTGGGATCTCAAAAAATTCGGCGAAACGCTCAACAACATCAACGCGGGCATGGGACGAGCGGTGGACGAGAGGCTCAAAAGCGAGCGGCTGAAAACCGAACTGATCACAAATGTCTCGCATGATATAAAAACACCGCTGACTTCCATTATAAATTATGTGGATCTCATCAAAAAAGAGGATTTGAATCACGAAGCCCTTCAGGAATATGTCGGCGTTCTCGACCGACAGTCTTCCCGTCTGAAAAAATTAATTGAAGACCTGGTGGAAGCCTCTAAAGCCTCAACCGGAAATCTGACCGTACAGCCTGAACCGTGCGATATCGGCGTGCTGCTTGCGCAAACAGCCGGCGAATACCAGGAACGTCTGGAGGCAAACGGTCTGAGCCTGGTTATCACACAACCGGATACGCCGGTACAAATTATGACCGACGGCCGACATCTCTGGCGAATTTTTGAAAATTTACTCAGCAATATATGCAAGTACGCGCAGCCCAATACCCGCGTATATCTGACGCTTGAGCGAATCGGGAAACGCGCGGTCGTAACATTCCGCAATATTTCAAATTATCCGCTGAACATTTCCAGTGATGAACTGATGGAACGTTTCGTACGCGGGGATGCTTCCCGCCATACCGAGGGCAGCGGCCTCGGATTGTCGATCGCCAAGAGCCTTGCCGATCTGCTAAACGGCCATATGGACATCACGATCGACGGTGATCTGTTCAAAGTCACGATCTCTTTTGAAATACTTGAATCATAACATAAAAAGCATCCGGATACAGTTTTAAACTGTATCCGGATGCTTTTTACCGTCTCCTCATATATATTCCAATGCACCGCATTCGGTTTGCATGTTCTCCGACAAGCAAATTTTCAGTTTAGCCGGTAAAGCGAAACTGCATCATATACGCATTGCGCAAAAATCGCATAGCCATCATCCGCAAGATGAACGCCGTCGCTACTATAATACTGCGTATCTTGATTCGCCGCATATGCATCGGTAGCGTTGAATACGTCAATCGTTTCGCATTCTGTAGCTTTAGCCGCTTCCAAAATCTGCGGCAAAACGGTATCTTCCATATATTCTTTTCGGTAAGCCGCATCAAAGCGACTCGGCGGACATACAAAATATACCGTCGGTTCGGACGGAAGATTTTGATATTCTTTGGCAAGCGCTACCGCAGACTCATAGAAAAATGTCTTTTGATCCACATCCGCATTTTTATTGGACGCATGCGCATCATTGGTTCCCAAACAAATCAATACAATATCAGCATCGTATTGCAGGCTGAGTTTATATTCGGATGTGCTTTTATAAGCGACCGATTTATCGGAACTATATGTAAAAGACGGATACGTCCGTTTGTCTATCATAAAAGCACGGGAACGCCCGAAATTTTTAACCTCATACCGATCGCCGAGCAAGCTTTGCAGCTGCGCAGGATACCCTTTTGTCATTCTGTCCGAGGCGCCGACGCCATAGGTCAGCGAGTCTCCTACACATGCAATTTTTATGACTCTTGACGGAACATATTCTGTCACGGTTTCCGTCGTTTCGGCAGTTGTTTCAGCGCTTGACCTATCATTTGTTCCTGTTTCCGCCTCACCCCGATCTTTTGCACAAGAAAGCAGAAAAAGCGAGACCGCAATCAAGATTACCGCAAAAAGCGTTTTTTTCATGAGAACTCCTTTACATCATACCCTGAGAATTTTGATTCATTTCAATCAAATTATATTGTTTTACCAAGGGAAATGCAAGACAAAGTTCACAAGAATCTCCATTAAAAAGTTAATCTATTCGGCACATACATCCAAAGACGCCATGCAGACAGTCATACAATAAAAAGGATACAAGCGTCCCTATGGCACAGCGTTTCATTTAGAACACGATTCTGAAGCCGACGCCGCATCTAAAGCTGTAACAACCGCCGTTTTGACAGCTTTCCCGGTATAAATAACATCAGACAGCTTTGGCTGCTCGGCCTCAAACAAAATGTGCTCAAAAAAATCATTTTTCAAAGTATCATCCCCAACGGTTGACCGATATAAACCATACATACACGGGCTGTAATATTGAATTTGCGCGGCGCTTTCCAAAGGTTTGGATTTTGTTCCGATAAGCCATTCGGTAAACCACGTCCAGTGCTGGGACCGATGGCACATATAGCCGGCTACACTCATTTCATAGGCCGTTTTTCCGCCGTAATATTCCAGCGGAAGATCAAAATTCATCACAATTTTCCGTTCATTCCAAAGATGCAAATAAGCTTTGGGAACATCCCACGCGCCATAAAGCCGAGAGGACTGCGGATACGCATCCCTATCCCCCGATACTTCCAACGCCTGCTGCAAAGCATAAGCATTCAGCATATGCGCGCCGTGTCCGTACTCACCGTTGGTATCGGGGCCTACCACAACATACGGCTTAAATCGGCGAAGAAGCTCTACCTGATAACCGATCAAATCCTCTTCCGTATAGCCGTCCGCCGAAAGTTTAGCCAAAGCCTGCTGCATAGACTCGGAATAGTAATCCGGATAGACGCCGAGCACGGGATAATGCGTCACCCCCACCGCCCACAAACCGTTCAATTGTTCGTGCAGACGGATTGGGTTCTGCGCATGTGAACAAAAATACGCTACCTGACAATCATAATCCTGCGCAATCATCCAGGGCAATACGCCCGCAAAAGATAAATGCTCATCATCGCTGTGCGGTGTTAAAAGCAACGCATCCGCACGCTCATAGGGAGGACGCCACACCTGCACATCAGACGGAAGCGTTCCAGCGCCGAATATACGCAGTTCGGATAGTTTCGCCCCGCTCGGAAAAACGATTTCCAATGTTTTTGCCTCTGCCTCTTCAAGCACGATATATTCATGAAGAAAACCGGATGCGCCGAAAAATTTTGTACCGTTTACAGTCGTTATCGTCCCCGGGACACTTTGCGAATAAAATTCCAAATACAATCCTGCAATTGTATTTTCCGTCTTTACCGTCAAAACTTCACCCGGATCCATCCGATAATACGTCGATACCTGCCCGTCACGCAGCGCCTGCGCATCGGATAACGCACGGACAGACGCGGAGGCCGTATATTCTTTCGCAAAAGTCTCAGGCTGTGCACCGGCTGCGTGTCCGACAATCATCAAAAAAATAAAGAAAGCAACCGTCGCAGCATTGAACGCCGTGAAATTGACCGCACGCCGAAAAATAACCCTCATGTTGCATCCCCCATATACATTTTTATTTTCAGTATACCATTTTTTTAAAATATTTGTCAAATTCTATATTTTTTGACTCCTTGATTTAATTTTTGTCGCGGCAGCAGCATCTTGTTTTTATCCTATACGGAAATGGCAGGAGCAAAAGCTCCTGCCATTTGAAATTTCTTTAAGCGTACTTTAGAAATTTCTATCCTGGTTACGCTGCTGGTTCTGATTCTGCTGATTCTGACGCTGCTGGTTCTGATTCTGCTGGTTGTTCTGGTTCTGCTGATTCTGACGCTGCTGGTTCTGGTTCTGCTGATTGTTCTGGTTCTGCTGATTCTGATTGTTCATGATTTTTCTTACCGAATGTTCGGCTGCCTTTCAAAAATTTTTGTTAAGTGCCGTTTGGGCTCTGTCAGCGCATTAAATATGCGCTGCTTTATTAGTTTGCACAAAAGATGCGCTGGTATGCAGAGAAAATACCAGAGAACACTGTAAATTAATGAAACTTGTCCAAGCAAATTGAATCGCAAATGAGAATAATCCCATACTGCGAGTCCAAGTCCTCTGTTCAAAATCAGACCGGAAAGAAATTCTACGCAGGTAACACAGCAGGTGGACAAAAGCGCTTTCATCGGCAGTTTGATTTTTTTCATAAAACATTCAAATGTATACATACATATAAAACAAACGCCGCCGACAATCCCCATAGACCAATGGGTTCTGCCTCGCCATAAAATTTCAATAAAGCGATATCCGATCGAACCGATAAAATAAACAAATGTAAATTCTTTCATTTTCACCATTTTCATCCCCGCTTTCATAGAAATTATTACACAGAAAGCAGAATTTATACAGCTATACAAAATTATTAAGAAAGAATCATTGACTTTTTGAAATGGCAAATGGTATAATTAAATTTAATGTAATTATACGAATAGAAATATAAATACATTTTAAAATCAGACTTGTCGAATCCCCCCGCAACAATACGGCTTCAAAGCACAAACAGTCTGAGTTTTACTTGAATGCGAGGTAGATATGATGAACGAAAAACTAAAAGTCGGCGTAATCGGAGCCACAGGCATGGTCGGACAGCGGTTTCTTACACTTTTGGAAAACCATCCTTTTTTTGAAGTATCCGTTTTAGCAGCCAGCGCCGCTTCAGCGGGCAAAAGCTATACGGAGGCCGTCGGTTCCAGATGGAAGCTCACAACACCTCTGCCGGAAAAATACAAAAATATGCCTATATATGACGCCGTGGCTGATCTTGAGAAAATCGCGGCTCAGGTAGACTTTGTTTTCTGCGCGGTCAATATGAAAAAAGATGAAATCAAAGCGCTGGAGGAACAGTATGCAAAGGCAGAAGTCCCGGTTGTCTCCAACAACTCCGCGCACAGAATGACCGAGGACGTCCCGATGGTCATTCCGGAAATTAATGACAATCATCTGGAAATCATACCGACTCAAAGACAGCGTCTCGGCACAAAGCGCGGTTTTATCGCCGTAAAACCCAACTGTTCGATTCAAAGCTATGTAGGCATGCTTACACCGCTGTTGAAATACGGAATCACCCAGGTCATTGCCACCACATACCAGGCAATTTCTGGCGCAGGAAAAACATTTAACGAATGGCCTGAAATGATCGACAACGTCATTCCCTACATCGGCGGCGAGGAAGAAAAAAGCGAACAGGAACCGCTGAAAATTTGGGGAACCATTGAAAACGGAAAAATTGTCAAAGCAACCGCTCCCTGTTTCTCCACGCAATGCATCCGTGTTCCCGTAACGGACGGACACACGGCGGCTGTGTTTGTGAAGTTTAATCAGAAGCCGACCAAAGAACAAATCCTGGAAGACTGGAAAAATTTCAGCGGAAAGCCGCAAGCCTATCAGCTTCCGAGTGCGCCAGAACAGTTCATCACGTATTTTGACGAAGCGGATCGTCCGCAGACAAAATTGGATCGCGATCTTTACCGCGGTATGGGCGTGTGCGCCGGACGCCTCAGAGAAGACACTGTTTTCGATTATAAATTTGTCGGGCTCTCGCACAATACCCTGCGCGGCGCGGCAGGCGGCGCCGTACTGATTGCAGAACTGCTTTATAAAGAAGGATATATCACAAAAAAGTCTGTATAACCACATAAAAATGCCCGGTCAACCGACCGGGCATTTTTGCACTCAACATATTTATTATATCATTTTTACAACCGAAAAGTCAACTTTATTTTTATACATAAATTCACTCATGTATTTATTGCTTTTGCCGA
Organism: uncultured Eubacteriales bacterium; assembly: GCA_900546635.1. GTDB lineage: Bacteria > Bacillota > Clostridia > Oscillospirales > CAG-272 > UMGS902. Next base: position 7,589 of record URDS01000074.1, read on the forward strand.
TATATTTTTCTGACATTTTTTGTTATACTATATACAAGGAGGCTCATATAAAAACAAAAAATAAGATAGGTGGTACGATTATGAAACTGACAATCAGTGGCCGAGATATGACCGTGCGGTCAGATCTCCGGGAAATTACGGAAAAACGTATCGCAAAGTTAGATAAGTTCTTTGAGAGCGATGCCGAAGTTAATGTTGTTTATTGTAAGAAGCGGAATTTGCAAATCGCGGAAATTACGGTATATGCGCAAGGAACTTTCTTCCGCAGCGAGGTAGAAAGCGACACCTTTAACAATTCACTGGACGAAGCCATCGAGGTAATCACACGTCAAATTCGTAAAAACAAAACAAAGCTGGAACGCAGATTGCGCGCAGACGCCTTTCAGCAATTCAATGATGATTTTGACTTGGACGAACCGGCTTTTGAAGTACGAACGAAAACGTTTCCGGTTAAGCCAATGGCTTTAGAGGAAGCCATACTGCAAATGAATCTGCTTGGCCATCAGTTCTTCGTATTCCGAGATGCGCCGTCGTCTGATGTCTGCGTAGTTTACAGAAGAAAAGACGGCGCTTACGGTCTCATAGTGCCGCAATAAATACAAGAATGATAATAATCTCCCGGTAGGATGATATGAACCCCAAAAGTTAAACGCTTTTGGGGTTCATATCAAAACAGGGGGTATTTCATTTTCGGGCATAGCTCTCATAAAAAATAAGCGGTCATATTGACCGCTTTATTTTTCAAAGTGCTTAAGCCTCTTTTTTTACGATTTCCTCGCCTTTGTAGTAACCGCATGCGCTGCATACGCGATGTGCACGGTTATATTCACCGCACTTCGGGCATTTGACCATCCCGGGAAGCACAAGTTTCCAAACATTCGAGCGTCTCTTGTCTCGGCGCGCTTTAGACACTTTTCTCTTCGGTACTGCCATTAAAATACACCTCCTTGATATGGCACTTTCGTGCTGCTCTTTATATTATATTTTTATAACTCTTTCTTTTCGTCCCGTTCCGCTTCAAGCTGCGCCAAAAGATCGGCAAACGCAGGATTGAACTCTGTCTTGGGACATCCGCAGTCTCCTTCGTTTAAATCTTTACCGCATCGCTGGCAAAGACCGCGGCAATCTTCTTTGCAAAGGATTCGCGGCGGAAATTCGATACCGAGAATCTCAATCAGTTGCTCATCAATATCCAATTTCCCGTTTATCGCTATAGCATAATCGTCTTCTTTTTCTTCCGGGTTTTCAATGGATCCCTCGGGAACGACCGTACGTTCAAAATTCATGGAAAATTCACCATGCACCGGTTTTGCACATCGTGCGCATACCGTTTTATACGGCAATGTAACAGCCAGACTCAAACGCATATAACCCGCGTTATCCGTAACATATCCCCGTACACTGCAGGCTTCTGGAAACTCTACCCCCGACAAATTAACCGAATGATCCTCTGTGTTGATCTGCATATACAGCGGATATTCAAATTCCAGTCGATTTTTCTCTCCTGAAAGGAGAGGCGATATATCCAATACCATAAATCCTCCCAAGCAACAAGCACAGGAATGCAACATATGACATTATACACCGTTCAAAAGCGCTTGTCAAGAAAAATGCACAAGAATTTCAATAGTTTTTTGTTTTTTTGTCCAAAGTGTAGAGTCAGCGGTAAATTTTAAAATGTATTAAAAATATATGTTTTCACGTCAGACTGCCCTATGACAAAAATACAGTGTGTCACAAATAATGAGATATTTAAAGGAAAAAAGCAGCTTATCAGACGTTGGCAAAACCTTTACATCATTTTATAAAGGTTTACATGGTTGAACGTCGATCGAGAATCGGCGCATACGTTGCGAAAAAGCTTTCATACGCCCCGCCCTCGATTGCTTCTCTGATTTTTTGCATCAGTTCGTTATAAAAATACAAATTGTGCAGTACACAAAGTCGCATTCCGAGCATCTCACGCGCTTTGAACAAATGCCGGATATAGGCACGACTGTAGTGTTTGCATGCGGGGCACCCGCAATTTTCATCAAACGGACGCGGATCGTCAAAATATTTTTCATTATTCAGGTTCATTTTTCCGTGCCAGGTAAACAGATTGCCGTGCCGAGCATTCCGGCTGGGCATAACGCAGTCAAAAAAGTCTACGCCGCGGCGTACCGCTTCTAAAATGTTCAGCGGC
>URDS01000075.1 GCA_900546635.1 uncultured Eubacteriales bacterium
GCACCACAAGCGCCATGGCCTGCGCGCGCGTCAAGCCGTCCTCCAGCGCAAAATTTACGCTTCCGTCCGCCGTGGCATATCCCTGCACAAGTCCGAGCTTGTACAGCGCCTCCGCGCTCGACTGCGCCGAAATCGAATTTTGCTGCGTCGGATTTGCAGTCAAGAGCGGCACAGCCGCGCTTGCGGTCGGAAATAAAAAAGCCAAAAGCAAAAGAAAGCTTACGATTTTTAGGCAATGCTTTTTCATATAAATCTCCACTACTTTTCATTTTTTCTATAACAATTATACAAAAAAGCCAAATTGACTACAATATTAAATTCCGCATGTTTTTTTCGCTTAAATTTATCCCTGCGCGTCGGGCAAATAATCGCGGTATATGTCAATAGCGTCATAAATCGGCGCGTACTTACCCGAAGCGCTCGCCGTAACCAGTATATACGAACATCCGTCCGGCGTCTGCGCCATGGATACCAAACAATTTCTGCCCTCCAGCGTATACCCGGTCTTTCCGGCAACGATCTCCGCGTTTCCGGGCTCATCTCCGCGCACGCGGCTGAAAAGCGTACTGGTCAGCAGCAACCCCTCAGGATGCTGCTCGGTCGGCGTAGTCGTATACTGATACGTAGACAAAACCTCTCTTAACAGCGGGATCTGCATCGCATATTCAAAAATCAGCGCAATGTCGTGCGGCGTAGAATAATGATCTTTGTTATGCAGACCGCTGGCGTTCACAAAATGCGTGTTCTTCAGACCGAGCGTTTCGGCCTTTTCGTTCATCAATTCGGCGAACGTTGTTTCAGAACCGGCCACATAATCGGCTATTGCCGCGGTCGCATCCGCGCCCGATGGCAGCGCCGCACCGTATAACAGATCCAAAAGCGTCACGCTCTCCCCCGAAGAAAAGCCCGCGATAGACGCGCCTGCCTCCACGGCAGGGTTAATAATTTCATAGCTGAACGTATACATCGCGTTCAAATCCTGCATATGCTCAACAGCGACAATCAACGTCATGACCTTGGTCATAGAAGCGGGATAAATACGCTTGTCCCCATTCAGAGAAGCGAGCACCGTGTTGTTCTCCTGATCAATTAAAATGGCATATTCACTGTCGATAACGCCGCCGAGCGTCCGGCTGTCCGCCGTATACGCGGCATAGGCGATTTTCGGCTCCTCTATGGGCAATACGACCGACGCCTGCGCATCGGCCAGCGCCAAAAGCTGCCGCTGCGCCTCGATTTCCGCGGCGAGCGCCTCCGCCTCCTCTTTCTGCGCATGATGGCGATAGCTCAATGCGGAAAATAAAGAAAACATGATAATCAAAGATAAAAATAAAACGATCAGCAACACGCCAACCACTTTCGGAAACGCGCCAAAAGGTTCCCGAAAATATGAAGCGGAACGCCCGGAACGTCTTTTTGCCCCCTGCGGAGCGGGAACGCGCCCGGCGGAATTCATTTCAGACATGCCAATAACACCTTTTCACAATCTTTTTATTTTTTTAATTATAGCACAGTTTCCAAATCTTTTCAACCTTTCTTCACCCGCACATACATAAAAAAGTACCGCAATAATGTGTGCAAAGCGACAAAAAGCGGCGGTAAAAATTACCGCCGCCAAAGCTTGTCGATCAAGATAAAAGTTGCAAATACAATACGTTTACAAGGCGGACCTGTGCCGCCTTGTAAACACCTTACGGGCGTGCGAGCGCCGACCGTAGGGAGGCGCGACGGCGCGAGCGAACACGCCCCATCGTCGCAAAACCTTGGTTTTGCGGCGGAAAAAGGCGGACCTGTGCCGCCTTGTAAACACCTTGCGGGCGTGCGAGCGCCGACCGTAGGGAGGCGCGACGGCGCGAGCGAACGCGCCTCATCGTCGCAAAACCTTGGTTTTGCGGCGGAAGAAGGCGGCTATGCATAAAAGCACAGCCGCCTCTGTCCGCTTATATTATCCGATAAACATCTGCGTCCAATAATGTCCGCTTGCAACATACCCGACGCCGATTTTCGTAAAGGAAGCGTTCAGGATATTTGCCCGGTGGCCGCTCGAATTCATCCATCCGTTTACAACCGCCTGCGGCGTGGAATAGCCGCGCGCTATGTTTTCACCGGCCGTCCGGTAGCTCAGCCCAAACGCCCGAATCATCTGAAAAGGCGAACCGTAGGTCGGACTGGTATGCGAAAAATATCCTTTATCGCGCATATCCTGCGACTTATAGCGCGCCACGCGCGAAAGCTCCCAATCCTGCGTCAGGGGCGAAAGCCCGTTCTGCCGCCGAATCTCGTTGACCAGACGGACAACTTCGCTTTCAAAAGACGTTACCGAAGAATCGGTGAGCGGTACATTCAAAACCTGACCCGGATAAATCAGATTCGGATTCTGAATCTGCGGATTCGCAGTGATAATCTCGCTTGTACCGACTTTATATTTGACGGCGATTTTCCACATGGTATCGCCCGCAACAACCGTATGCGACGCGGCGGACGCGCTGAGCGCGAGCGCCGAAAGCATCAGCGCGCAAAACGCGCATATCAGGATCTTCTTCATTTTTCTCATCATAGCACCTCTTTCCTCTTCATTCGTAAATCTGTACTCATTATACCAAACAAAAACGACTTTTTCAAATGTAATATATGTCATTACAATATGTGCCAATTGACAAAGGATGAAAAACATATTTTGAGGCCCAAGCGCATATGCTGAGAACAACTCAAAGATTTTAAGAGGGGGCGGCGGATTTGCGGATTGCCATTGCGGGCGCGCACGGAAAAATGGGGCGCGAATGCGTGCGCGTCTTTTTGTCTGAGGGACACGAATGCCCTTTTTTCATCAGCCGCAGCGCGCAAAACGACAAGGCTTGCTATCCGGATTTTCAAAGTCTGCCCGATTCGCTCTTTTGCGACTGCATCGTCGATTTTTCAAGTCCCTCCCTGCTTTCTTCCCTGCTGAGTTACGCGCTGCGCCGCAAAATTCCGATTGTTCTGGCAACAACCGGCTATTCGACGGCGCAAATCGAGGCGCTCACCGAAGCCGCAAAAAAAATCCCGGTTTTTATGAGCCGCAACATGTCGATCGGCGTCCACATCGCGGGAAAGCTGTGCGAAATTCTTGCCGGCGCGCTGTTCCCGGCCTATGACGCTGAAATTGTCGAAACGCACCACGCATCCAAAAAAGACGCGCCGAGCGGTACCGCCCTCTACCTGGCCGATCAAATCAAAAAAGGCGGCGGCAGCGGCACTTTTGTCTATGACCGGCGTATCAGCCAAATCCGAAAACCGGGGGAAATCGGCATCCACTCCCTGCGCGGGGGCAGTGTGGTCGGCCGTCATACCGTGAGTTTTTTCGGTAAAGGGGAAAGCATCACCATCGAACACAACGCGGAAAACCGCGAACTATTTGCGCGCGGCGCGCTGGCGGCGGCAATTTTTCTGCATGAAAAGCCGCCCGGCTTGTACGGCATGGACACGCTGATCGACTCCATGCTGAAGCCGGACTGAAGAATGAATCTGAAAAACTGCGCGGCAAAATCCAATTCACACAGCCATGCGGCAAAATCCAATTCACACAGCCATAAAGTAAAATCTGAAAATAAAAATTGTTTGCAAGGCGAACATGTGCCGCCATGTAAACGCCTTGCGGGCGCGCGAGCGCCGACCGCTGAGCGGCGCGGCGGCGTGAATACGCCCCGAAAGGGGAACTCTACTGTATGCTAAAGGGCATCAGATCTTCCTTCTGTGACATAAGGACTCCCTTCTGTGGCGCAAGGACTCCTTTGTGGCGTCAGGACTCCTCCCGGCTTACGCCGGGTCCCTCCTCGCGCCTATTCCCGCGCTACGCACGGTACCCCTCATGCCTATACACGCACACCGTCGGAAACTCTTGATTCTTTGACGGACAAAAAGGAGCGGCAAATACCCAAAAGCATTTGCCGCTCCTTTTTATATCCTTTATATTTGCGGAGGCGCTCGGCGCTCGGTCAAAATTCGACCCAAACCGTGGTACCCATGCCCTCGGTACTGTCAATGTGCGCGCTGCCCCCGTGAAACGCCGCGGCGTGCTTGACAATAGACAGTCCGAGCCCCGTGCCGCCTATTTTTCGCGAATGACTTTTATCCACGCGATAAAACCGTTCAAATACGCGATCGAGAGAATCAGCGGGAATCCCGATTCCGGTATCGCTCACGCGAAGTTCGGGATGCGCGCCGCCGCGCACCGCAACCGTGACGCGGCCGCCGCGGCGATTGTATTTAATCGCGTTTTCACACATGTTGTAAATCATTTCCTCAAGCACCGGTCGAATGCCGTGCAGCACCGCATGTTCTCCGGTAACTTCGATGGAAATATCGTTTTTATCGGCCAGCGGCGCAAGGCGCGCGACAACCAAACCGGCAAGCGCGTACAGATCCACATCCTCGCGCTCCGCCGTGAGCGCCCCCTCGTCCAGTTGAGACAGCTTGATAATGTCGTCGATCAGGGTAATCATGCGTCCGCTCTCGGAATGAATCGTTTCGGCAAAGCTGCGGATGTCCTCTGGCTTCACCATGCCGCTTTGCAGCATATCCGAAACGCCAAAAATCGTCGTCAGCGGCGTTTTCAGTTCGTGGGACACGTTGGAGGTAAATTCTCTGCGCATCTGCTCGCCGAGTTCCTTTTCGCTGACATCCATCAAAAGAACAATCGCGCCGGTCACGGCTTCCCCGTCGTGTACGGGGTTGGCGATCACGTCATAGCGCCGACCGCCGGACTGCATTTGCCGCTCGCAGTGGCGGCCGGCAAGCGCCTCTTCCACCGCAAACCGGAAATTTTCACTGCGGTTGAGCGCAAACACGCTTTTGTTGTACTCGCCGAACTCCCCGCCGAGGATCCGCTTGGCGCTCGGATTGCAGGAAAGCACATCCGTGTTTTTATCCAGAATGACAAATCCCTCGGCCATGTTCTCGGTGATGATCGAAAATTCATCCTGCTTGCGGCGCAGTTCTTCCATTTGCCGGGCAATCTTTTTATTTTGATTGTTGAGGCGGCGCACAAGCGGCGCGAGTTCCTCATACGGCTCGTTTAAAACGGGATTGCTCAGATCCAGCCGGTCGATCGGGCGCAGAATCCGTCCCGCGATCCGATGCGACAGCAGCGCAGCCAGAATCAGCACAAGCGCAATGACCAAAATCGTGGGCTGCATCAGGCCGAGGAGCAGCGCCCAAACGGCCGATACATCGCCGGATATGCGCACGACGGCGCCGTCCGCGGCGCGCACCGCGCAGTAAACCGTTTTTTCAAGCTGCATCGTGGCCGATTTTCGCACCGCGACGCCGCGGCCGCTCTCCCGCGCGGCGACAATCTCCTCGCGGTCCCCGTGATTTTCCATCTGCGCCGGATCAGCCTCGCTGTCGTACAGAACGGTTCCGTCGGCTCCCACGACCGTGATGCGATTGTTAAACGAAGTTCCCGCCGAAAAATACCGAATCCCCGCGGCTTCGTACCCCCAGGCCGCAAGCTGCGCCTCATTTTCAAGCTCATTCTGAAACTGCGCCTCAAAATGGCTGTACAGAACGCCCATAATAAAGACAAAGCAGGCTAAAATCGCCGCAAATGACACCGAAATGATACCGCGAAAAATTTTCTTTGTCATGTCAGTCCCCTATCTTGTACCCCACGCCGCGCACCGTTTCAATCCGATCGGCCGCCTCGCCGAGCTTTGCGCGCAGCGTGCGGATGTGCACGTCTACCGTGCGGTTTTCCCCGTCAAAATCATAGCCCCATACCTTTTTCAAAATCGTATCCCTGTCCAGCACCCGACCGCGATGCTCAAACAGAAAGCAGAGCAGTTCAAATTCCTTAAACGTCAGCTGCACCTCCCTGTCCGCGACCCGAACCACATGGCGTTCGGGACAGACATACAGCGCACCGGCACAGTATTCCGTATCATCCGGTTTGGCCGTGCGGCGGAGCAGCGCCCGGATGCGCGACAAAAGCTCCATCGTACCGAACGGCTTGGCAATATAATCATCCGCGCCGCTGTCAAGGCCGAGCACCTTGTCATATTCGGTCGCTTTGGCCGTCAGCATGATGACGGGCAGCGCCGCCGTGCGCGGATTCGCGCGCAGACGCCGCAAAACGGACAACCCGTCCTCACCGGGCAACATGATGTCAAGCAGCACAAGTTCGGGTATTTCCTCCTCCATCGCGCACCAGAACTTTTCGGGCGTTTCAAAGCCCCTTGCTTTCATTTCCGTGCGGCAGATGGCATACACGACAAAATTCCGTATATTGTCGTCGTCCTCCAAAAGATAAATCATCGGACTTTTCCTCCGTTATTCGCCGTGCTTTCCCGTGATTGAAAATTCCACCCACTCGGCGATATTCGTCGCATGGTCGGCAATCCGCTCCAAATATTTGACAATCATCAAAAGATCAAGGTAGTATTCCCCCTCGGAGGGACTCTTTGCCACAAGCGCGATCAGATAATCCTTGATGCGGATGAAATAATCGTCCACAATATCGTCCGACTCGATCACGCGGCGCACAAGCTGCATGTCCTTTTTGACAAACGAATCGATGCTCTCGGTCACCATTGTCACCGCCGCTGAGGCCATCTGGCCGATCAGCTTATTGCAGTCCTCGTCCACGCGCTTGATGGTTTTGGTAATCTCGGCGATATCCTCGGCCTGATCGCCGATGCGCTCCATATCCGAAATCATCTTCAACGCGGAAGAAATCACGCGCAGATCGCGCGCCACCGGCTGCTGCTGAAGCAAAAGCTTCATGCAGAGCGACTCAATCTCGCGTTCCATCTCGTCGATATGCGTATCGGTCTCGTAGGTTTTTTCCGCCATGGCGGCGTCGCCCTCAAGCAGCGCCTTAATCGCGGAGGCAATCGCCTCTTCGCACAGCGCCCCCATCTTGATCAGTTCCACATTCAGCGTTTCAAGCTGCTGTTCAAACTTGTTCCGCATTATCCAAACCTTCCCGTAATATAGTCTTCCGTGCGCTTGTCATGCGGCACGGAGAAAATCTGTTCGGTATCGCCGAACTCCACAATTTCGCCGAGGAGAAAGAACGCGGTCTTATCCGAAATTCGCGCGGCCTGCTGCATGTTGTGCGTCACCATGATAATAGTATAATCCTTTTTGAGTTCGTTTGCAAGGTCTTCGATCTTCGATGTGGAAATCGGATCGAGCGCGCTCGTCGGTTCATCCATCAAAAGCACCTCCGGCTTTGTGGCCAGCGCGCGCGCAATGCAAAGCCGCTGCTGCTGTCCGCCGGACAGCCCGAGCGCGCTCTGCTTCAGTCTGTCCTTGACCTCATCCCAAATAGCGGCGCCGCGCAGCGATTCTTCAACAATGTCGTCCAGCTTGGATTTCTGGCGGATGCCGTGCGTCCGCGGGCCGTAGGCTATGTTGTCGTACACGCTCATCGGAAAGGGATTCGGCTTTTGGAAAACCATCCCCACGCGTTTTCGCAAGAGGTTTACGTCCATGCCGCCGTAAATATCCTCGCCGTCGAGCAGCACCTCGCCCGTAATCCGGCAGCCCTCGACCAAATCGTTCATCCGGTTCAGGCATTTGAGCAGCGTGGACTTGCCGCAGCCGGAGGGTCCGATAAACGCCGTGATTTCATTCGGCGCGATTTCAAGCGATACGCCCTTCAGCGCCTCAAAGTCTCCGTAATACAGCTTCAGGCTGCCGATTGAAAATTTAGAATGTACATCCATCGTCATTTCTCCCCTTATTTGCTCTGAACCCGTTTGGCGAGGAAAGCGGAGAGCGCGTTGATCCCCACAACCAGCACAAGCAGGACAAACGCGGTGGCATACGCCTGCTTTGTATACAGTCCCTCGCTCATCAGACAGTACATATGCACCGAAAGCGTGCGCGCCGAATCAAACGGTCCGCCCGGTACGGCGGCGGCCGAACCGGAGGTAAAAATCAACGCGGCGCTCTCGCCCACAATCCGTCCGATCGCCAAAATAACACCGGCTAAAATACCGGGGACCGCGCTTGGCAAAACAACCCGAAACACCGTGCGCACACGCCCCGCGCCAAGACCGAAGCTGCCCTCACGATAGGTGTCCGACACCGCCATGAGCGCTTCCTCCGTCGTGCGTATGATGGTCGGCAGCACCATAATGGCAAGCGTAATCGCGCCCGCCAGCAGTGAAAATCCCCATTTCAGCGTCAGGACGAACAGAATATAGCCGAACAGGCCGTATACAATGGACGGAATACCCGCAAGCGTTTCGGCGGTCAGGCGGATCACGGCCACGGCGCGGCTCCCGCGCCTTGCATATTCCACAAGATAAATCGCCGCGAAGATCCCAATCGGCACGGCCATGAGCAGTGTGAGCAGCACCATAATCACCGTATTGATCAGCGCCGGAACCATCGACTGGTTTTCACTGTTCCATTCCCATGCAAACAGTTCGGGCGTGAGGTTCGGGACCCCGTTTGCCACAATGTAAACAATCAGGTAAATCAAGATCGCCGCGCAAAGCAGCGCGCTCAGGCACACCAGCAAAAACAACGCAAAGGAGCCCGGATGCCGCAAATACTGCCGCAGCCGCTGGCCGGGCGTTATGCGGTTGATCGGTTTTTCGGATACCGGCGGATTTTGCTTTTGCGTCATACGCTCGCCTCCTGTGCAGGCCGCGCGGCTTTCTTCCGGCGTGTTCGCTTGACACCCGAACCGCTCCGCTTGACCAGCGAGAATAAAAAGTTAATAATCAATACGAAAACAAACAGCACGACCGCCGTGGCAATCAGCGCCTCACGGTGCAGATCGGCCGCATAGGCCATCTCCAAAACGATGTTGGCCGTGAGTGTGCGGACGCCTGAGGTGATCGACTCCGGAATGACCGCCTGATTGCCCGCGATCATGACGACGGCCATCGTCTCGCCGATGGCGCGGCCGATACCGAGAATCACCCCCGCGGCAATGCCCGACTTTGCAGCGGGCAGCATGGCGAAAAATACGCTGCGCTCATGCGTTGCGCCGAGCGCGAGACTGCCCTCATAATAGCTCTCCGGCACCGCGCGGATCGCGGATTCGGCCACACCGATAATGGTAGGCAGAATCATAATGCCGAGCAGAACCGACGCGGTCAAAAGTCCTTTACCGCTGACGTCAAACATCTGCTGAATTTTCGGGACGATAACCATAAGTCCGAAAAAGCCGTAAACGATAGACGGAATGCCCGCGAGCAGATCAATCATCGGCTTGAAGATCCGATACAGCTTTTTCGGGCAAAACCGCGCCATAAACACCGCGCAGAGGAGGCCGAGCGGCACGCCGATCAAAATCGCGCCCGCCGTGACATACAGGCTTCCCACAATCATCGGGAAAATGCCGTACAGTCCCTGCGAGGGTTTCCATTTCATGCCAAGCAGAAAATCTCCAAATCCGATTTCCGCCATTGTGGGAAATCCGTTTGCGAACAGAAACACGCAGATTGTCAAGACCGCCGCAATCGACATGCAGGCGCAGAAAAAGAAGACGCCCCGCATGATCTGTTCCATAACCCTGTTTTTCATGTTTTACCTCTATATGGCAATAGAGCCTGCCGTGCAGAACTCTATCGCGCTATTCAAATCGGAGGATGAGAGCTTATTTTGCAAGTTCCTGCCACTTTGTAACCTCACCGGTGAAGATCGCTTTGATCTGCTCGGAGGTAAGGCCGTCGATGCTGTTTTTTGCGCGGGCGTTTTCCTTCGCCTGCTTCGCCGCGAGACGGACTTTCGCCGCGCCCTGAGCCTTTTTGATGATTTCGTC
>URDS01000076.1 GCA_900546635.1 uncultured Eubacteriales bacterium
TACAAGGCGGCGCATGTCCGCCTTGTAAACGTATTGTATTTGCAATTCTTATCTTGATCGACAAACAGCCGCTGTAAAGACAGCGGCTGTTTGTTGTGCAAAATAAATTTTTCAGGCGGTAGGATTTATACCCAGAAAGATTGCAATGGCAAAAATTGCGATCACAATTACCGCATAAATCAACATCGGAATGACATTGAGTTTAATAAGTTTCCCCTCACGACCGGCAGTGCCGATGGTGGCGCAGGCCGCAACTGCATTGTTGATGCAGGTAATATTGCCGATAGCGCCGCCGATAATCTGCATCGCTACGGCAAAAACCGTGGGAAGATTCAACGCGACCGCGGTGTCATACTGCAATTGCGTGAAGAGTGTGTCGGAAACTGAATTGGATCCGGAAATAAAGGAACCGAGAATTCCGATAAAGGGGGAAAGGCAGACAAATGCATGGCTCCCGACTTCCGCAAGAGCATCGGCCATGATGATCATCATGCTGTCCATACCGCTTGAATTTACATTGGAATAGCGCATGACCTGTACCAGCGATATGCCGAAGATAATTGCGATTGCCGCGCCGCCGACCTGTTTAAACGTATCTTTCCAGGCAGTTTTGATTTGACTTAAATCCATTTTATGAATAAAGTGAGTCAGAATCGCGGCCAAAATGAAGAAGATTCCGGGCAGATAAGCCCATTTGAGCGTATAATTCAGATCTTCGACACCGAGGATTTCCCTGACGTTCAGCGTAAAAGCCTCTGATTGCAGCAGGGATTTGAGACCGATTTGCGGGATACGGGTCAGAACCAATATGATCGCAATCAGCAGATAGGGAATCCATGCGAGCAGCAGGGACATATTTGACGACTTGGCCGGTGCGACTTTTGCGGTGGCAAGCCAGTCTTTATCAAAGTTTTCGGGTGCGCCGAAATCCCATGTGCGTTTGGGACAGAGAAATCCGCGTTTCGCTGCAAAAACCGTGATTGCAATGCTGATCATTGCACTGAGCAGCGAGGTAAATTCATAGCCGATGAACACGGTAACCAGGAGATAGGGGACGGTAAAGGAAAGTCCCGCAAACAGAGCAAACGGAATAACCTCAAATGCGGGTTTGAAGGAACGTTCCGGTCCGAAGAATTTGGTCATAACCGCGATACCGAGCAGCGGGATAAAGGTACCGACGATCGCGTGCGGAATGGCCGTCCACAGGGAAACGGCTTCAGCATACGCTTCAAAAGAAGCGCCGGTTGCCATGACTGAGTCTTCAACAATATCCAACGAAATTTGTACCGGTGTACCCACTGCGCCGAACGATACGGCAACGCTGTCATAAATCAGCGCGACAGAAGCGGCGGCGAGCGGCGGAAAGCCGAGGCTGACCATGAGCGGCCCTGCAAGCGCGGCCGGCGTGCCGAATCCGGCCGCTCCCTCGATAAAGGAACCGAACGCAAAGCCGATAATAATCGCCTGAATGCGTTTATCCGGGTTGATATTCATAAATCCGCGGTTGATGGCGGACATAGCGCCGGAGGATTTCAGCGTATTCATAACCAGTATTGCGCCGAAAATGATAATCAGCACATCCAGAGAACTGAGCAGGCCGTAAATCGAATATGCCGCAATATTCCGAAAATCCATTTTCCAAATGAAAAAAGCCAGAATGCAGGCAAAAAGCCAGGAAATCGGCAGACAGCGTTTGGCGGGCCAGTTAAACGCCAGCATCAGGACAAGCGTTGCCAGGATCGGCAAAAAAGCAATTAAAGCGTAAATCATAGAGCAAACCTCGGTAGTGTGAATCTGAAAATATGCATGACCTATTAATCATACCTGAAAACGGCAAAGACGTCAATTGCCGAAATGCAAGGAAAAAATAAGAAAATTTGACAAATTTTATACAGGATTAATATTAAATCATAAAAGAAAAAATGCAAGTTGAAATTTTGACACTTGCAAAAAAGGGGCTGCGCGTAAGACTTATGCGTTCGGCTTGTATTCGATTGCGGCGGTTTGTTTTCGCCTGAATTGAATTGACATGCCGATGCGCCTATGCTATACTTAAAAACATTCCCGTGGGCGGAAAAACGGAGGATGGATATGCTTGAGATTTTATATTCTGATGCGGAAATTGCCGTAATTGTTAAACCTGCCGGGATGCTTTCCGAGGAGGGGGGCGGCATAGGCGTTCCGTCCGAACTGCGTGCCGCACTGAAGACCGATGCTATTTATCCGGTGCACCGCCTGGATCGGGAAACCGGAGGCGTAATGGTCTATGCGCGTACAAAATCTGCGGCGGCGTTCCTTTCGCGGGCGATTGCGCAGGGACAACTGGAAAAAACCTATTTTGCTTTGGTGCACGGGCGTCCGGAGGCGGAAACGGGTATTTTTGAAGACCTTTTATTTCGAGATATGCGAAAAAACAAGTCTTATGTGGTAAAACGGCAGCGCGGCGGTGTGCGGCGCGCGTCGCTTTCTTATCAAGTACTTTCTGAAAAAGACGGAATTTCGCTTGTGCGGATCCGTTTGCATACGGGACGAACGCATCAGATTCGAGTGCAGTTTGCTTCCCGCCGCATGCCGCTTGTGGGCGACGGTCGGTACGGCGCGGCTGACGGAATTTCGCGGCTTGGACTGTTTGCCTGCCGGCTTTCTTTTGTTCATCCCGTAAGCGGCGAGCGCATGACGTATTTTGCCCGCCCCTCGGGAGAACTGTGGGACGGATTTGATTTGACCGATGCCGACGAGAATTGATCAAAATAATCTCGGCAAGGTTTGCGAAAATTGTTTCGCCGTGCGTTCTTAAAGAAATGGAAAACATGGGACGGCAGCGCCGATCGGCTGTGACCGCGATTTGCCGAAAAATTTTTCTTTTGTTCATCAAGCGTTCACAGCTGGGCTGTAAAATATAAACTGTAATCTTATTTATTTACATACGGAGGCAAAACATGGCTGATACTGAAATATCGGAAACGGAGCAAAATGAAAATCCAACCGATAAAAAGACGCGCAAAGCGGACAAAAAGGCACGAAAAAAACGAAAAAAAGGCCGCAAAATATGGATTTTGCTGGTCATTTTGATTTTGATTGCCGCTGTTGTTTGGATTGTGCCGTCCGTGCTTTTGAAAAAAGCGGGCATCGGAACTTCGATTTATATCGGAGACGTCTATACGGTCGGTAAACGGGATATTCAGGATACGGTCAGCGCAACGGGACTGGTTAAGAGCGCAGATGATACGACAGCCAAAGTGTATTCCACACTATCTTATAAAGTCGCCGAGGTGAACGTGGCGCTCGGCGATACGGTCGAGGCCGGCGATGTGCTTTGCGTATATGAAACGGAGATGCTGGACAGGCAGATTCACGAGTCGGAGCTTTCCATGACCGCGTCCGAGCGTACCGCGGCGCTCAATCTTGCCTCGGCAAAACTGAACTATGAAACGATGCTGGGGCAGATGCAGAGCGGAATACAGAGCAGCGTAGTCAATGCGCAGACCAGCTATGAAAATGCGGTCGTCAATTTTGAGAATGCGCAGAAAGATTATGATGAGTATGCGGGAAAATTAAACAGCGAGTCTGTGATTGCACTCAACAGCGCAAAACGCGCGGTGGAAGATGCGCAAAAGCAATATGATGATCTGAAGTCGGAAATTGACAATAAGACGCATGCGCAGATCAAGAGCGCGCAGAAAGCGCTGGACAGCGCGAAAGAAACGTATGAAGATTATAAAGAATGGGTGCGGGACGACGAAACGACCGAACTGAACACGGCTGCTACCGGATTGGAGAACGCATATCATGCGTATATGGTAGCCAGAGAACGGACCGAAAATGCAGAAGCTGCGCTGGAAAAACAGCATACCCGCCTGGCGGAACTTGAAGCGGAGCTTGCGCAGAAAGAGGCCGAGCTTGCCGAGGCGAGCGCGGCGCCGGAGCCGGACGAGGCGAAGATTGCCGAACTGAAGCAGCGTATCGAGGAACTCGGACAAATGATTTCCAAACAACAGACGAACATTGCCGAGGCGGAAAAAACGGTTGCTTCGCTGATGGAGAGCGAAGATTCTTTTGCCGATCTTTACGATCAGGCGGACGAGGCTTATGGTCTTGCCTGCCGCGCGGCAGATGCGACGTTGAAAGGGTATTTGACGCAGTATGAAAACGCGGAGGACAATTATGACAATGTGTTGGATACGCTAAACGATACGCTGGATTCTTATGAAACGGCGCTGCAAAACGCTAAGGACAACTATGAAAGCGCGCAGGAAAGCGCGGATAAGCAGCTTGAGGGATATGAGACCGCTTTGAACAGTGCAAGACGCGCGCTCGACAATGCGGCAATGAATCTGGAGAGTGCGAAAGTAGCGGCCAATCAGCAGCTTGAGGCTTACCGGCTTTCTTATGAAAATGCAAAAAACAGCGCTGACACAACCCTTTCTGATTATAAACTTGCCAATCTTTATGAAGATTTAGGCAAAACGACCGTAACCGCACCGATTTCGGGCACGGTCACGGCGGTTTACGCGACGGCGGGCGAGAGCATTACGGGCGTGATGTTTGTGATTGAGGATACGAACAATTTGGTCGTTACTTCCACCGTAAAAGCCTACGACCTTGACCGCGTGCATGAGGGCATGAAAGTGATAATCAAATCCGATGCTTCCGGAGATGCGGAGTATACCGGCGTGATCGAATCGCTTGCGCCGACCGCCAAAAAAGATGCGTCCGGATCGGTTGTTTCTACGAATGACGCCGAATTTGAGACTGTTGTGCGTGTAACCGATTCTGAAAACTTGCTGCGGATCGGCGTCAGCGCGCGGCTTGCCTATGTTGCGGCGGAGATGTCCGACGCGCTCGCGATTCCGGAAAGTGCGATTCTTTCCGATGCGGACGGCAGTTTTGTTCTAACGGTCACAGAAAACGAAGAGGGAAATGCGATGCTTGCGCGTACACCCGTGACTTGCGGCGTGAGCGACGGCATTTATGTGGCGGTGACCGGACTTGACGAGGGGGCGCGGATCGCGGATAACGCTGAAAATTATGCGGCGCTTGCCGGTATTCCGCTCTCCTATACCGAAGTGGATCCGTTTGCTTCCAGCGCCGGTATGTATGCCTTTATGGGCATGATGCCGTAAACGGGGGCGTGAAAATGGCGGACACGATTATTGAAATGCAGGATATTCACAAGAGCTTTTATGTGGGAGAACCGAATGCGCTTGAGATCCTGCACGGAATTGATTTGTCGGTTCGGCGCGGTGAATTTGTTTCGATTGTCGGCGCTTCGGGCAGCGGAAAATCCACGCTGATGAATATTATCGGCGTTCTGGACCGCGCCACGTCGGGCAGTTATACGTTGGACGGCGAGGTGATTGAGGAGGCGGATGACAACGAGCTTTCCGCAATCCGAAATCGAAAGATCGGATTTGTATTCCAGACGTTTAATTTGATTCCGAGAACCAACGCGCTTTTGAATGTGGAACTTCCGATGATGTATGCCGGCCTTTCAAAACGCGCACGCAGCGAGCGGGCGCGTATGCTGCTGGATATGGTTGAAATGGGCGACCGCGCCAAGCATCTTCCCAATGAACTGTCCGGCGGACAAAAGCAGCGGGTCGCGATTGCGCGCGCCATGGCGAACGACCCGGCTATCATTTTGGCCGATGAGCCTACCGGCGCGCTGGACTCCAAAACCGGACGGCTGGTTATGGACATTTTTCATCGTCTGCATAAGGATCAGGGCAAAACGATTGTTCTGATTACGCACAATAATGAACTTGCAGAGGAGACCGACCGCGTGTATACGATGCGGGACGGTCTGCTCAGCGGCGGGGAGGCGCGCCTGTGAATTTTATGGAGAATGTGCGTCTTGCCTGGGAGGGCATCCGCGCCGGAAAAATGCGCGCCTTTCTGACGATGCTCGGCATTATTATCGGTATTGCTTCGGTCATCGGTATTTTGACGGTGGGCGACGGTCTTACCGGCAACATCAACAACCAAATGAGCACGCTTGGGGCTACCAATATATACTTTATGCTGCAATCAAAATCCACCGAAGATGAGGGCGGTATGCGGGCCTATGAAGACGGCGATCTGATTTCGGATGAGATGATCGGCGAGTTGCGTGCGCGGTATCAGGATTCAATTGACTATATCAGCTTGTCGGAATCGGTGGCAAACGGCACGGCCAAGGACGGCAAATTGTATGCCAATGTGTCGGTTACCGGTGTGAATGAAGAATACGAAATGGCAAACGACCTCACAATTCTGCGCGGGCGGGGAATCACGCAGGCCGACATCGACGGCAACAAGATGAACGCTGTGGTATCCGACAAGCTGGTCAACAATATGTTCGGCGGAGATACGCAGACCGCGCTCGGTCAGGAATTGATTGTCTATACTTCCTCTGAAATTTATACGTTCCGCATTGTCGGCGTATATCAGTATGAGCAGAACGTCATGAATTTCTCATTCAGCGCGGAAAAGGATATTCAAACGCCGGTATATATTCCGCTGTCTACGGCGAAAAAGCTTTCCGGCGCAGCGGACGGATATTCGATGATTATTGTGTCGGCGAATCCTTCCGTGGACAGCATGAATTTTGCGGCGGTGGCGGAAAATTTCCTGAATAAGTATTACAAAAACAATCCCAATTTTCAAATTTCATCCATGAGTATGGAGAGTATGCTTTCCACGGTCGATACAATGATGGGGACGCTCAATATCGCCATTGCGGTAATTGCGGGCATTTCACTTTTAGTCGGCGGTATCGGCGTTATGAATATCATGCTGGTATCGGTGACGGAGCGCACACGGGAAATCGGAACGCGCAAAGCCATCGGCGCGACGAACGGCGACATTCGTATGCAGTTTGTTGTGGAGAGCGTGATTATTTGCGTGATCGGCGGTATTTTCGGAATTTTGCTCGGCGCGCTGCTCGGCTATTTCGGTTCCTCGCTGCTCGGCGTGGCTACAATGCCGAGTTTGTCTTATGTGGCGCTTGCCGTCGGTTTCAGTATGGCGATCGGTATCTTTTTCGGATATTATCCGGCCAACAAGGCGGCAAAGCTTGACCCGATCGAAGCGTTGCGCTACGAATAAAAAAGCGGTTTATGCGCAAAAAGCATCCCTGCAAAGCATTTTTTTTGCTTTGCGGGGATGCTTTTCTAACTTTTCTATCTCAGTCTGCGTATTCAATCGTTTCAAAGCCGAGCGCTTTCTCTGCCAAATCGGCGGTTTGCGCTGTCAGAATCAGCTTTGTTCCGCCTGCGAGTTTTTGTGTGGTTGCTTGATAGGCTTGAAGCTTACCTGAAAATGTGCCGCCCGTAATCTTCAGAGAGGCTTTTCCGCTGTATGCGGGGGTGTAGTCGGTTGTATTTGTGCCGACACTGCCGACAAGATACAAATCGCCGGCAAAGGTTCCGCCGTTGATTTCCATGTAAACTTCACCGGAAAGATCGTTCATGCCGGTTCCGGTATTCGGAGATGTTCCGACGTGTTTGAATTCGCCCCCGTTTATGATAATGGAAAGCTTTGCGTCCTGCTCGATGCTGCCGACGGCATAGGTACGATTTGCTCTGCGATTTCCGCCGCGCACAATCGCCCATATTCCGCTGTCAATGGTCAGTACGCAGTCCGAGCGGCAGGAAACTTGCGCTTGATCGGTTGCGGCGACAATCGGTACATGCCCCGCATTGATGGTCAAGGGAACGGTGACCGAAGCATCGAATGTACAGTTCAGCCCCTTTCCGAATGTGACGCTGTTAAATCCGCAGTAGATCGACTGGCTGTTTGCCGTTGCCTGAATGGTAAGATTTGTGAATATAACGTCGCTGTTGATGGAGAGTCCGCCGCCGATCAGGAGCTTTGCGTCGGCTGTTTTTGCATAGTCGATACCGTCGTATACGCCGGTAACGGTAATCGGCTGCTTTGCGGGCGGCAGTTTTGTTTCGCCGAGTGTTACATCGCCGCAGACAACGACAGTACCGCCGCTTTCACGCAGCATACCGAACGCATACTGCAAACGGTTGACGGCTTTGTCCGGGGCGGAACCGTCGTTTGCGGCACTGCCGCTGTCGCTGACAAATACCACCTTGTTTTCGGCCTGCGGAATTTTTGGCAAATTCATTTCACCGTCGAATACCGAGTTATAAAACCAGTTGGCAAGACCGGCATATGTATCATCCTTCGGGTGAATTTTATCGCCGTTTGGAAGACAAGCCATATAATAGTCATGCAGAGCTTCTCCGGTTTCAAGAATCGGTAGATTCAGTTCTTCACCGACTGCACGGATCAGCCTTGGGATGTTCCATGCGGTGTTTTGATAAGCCAGTTCTATATTGACGGCGGGAATCATGGTGGAAAGGTAAATCTCGGGCTTGGAATCCAGCGCGGCAAAATCGGCGATCAGCGCTTTGTAATCGCGGATCCACTGCGCGGCGCTTTCATCATCGGTGACATTTCGGCAGTCGTTGGTGCCGAGCATAATGATGACAATGTCCGGATTTTCGTTGATCGCGGCCTGATAGGCCGCTGTATTCGGATAATACAGTTCGCTGCCTGAAGTTTTTGCTTTTTGATTATAGGGAATATCCGGGGACATGACATAGGCGCTGGCTTTTCCGCAGTTGACGACCCTATAAGCTGTGCCGAGCAGTTTTTGCAGACGTGTGGGATAACTGTTGTTTGCCGGGTCTTTGGCGCCCGTGCCCTGCGTAATGCTGTCGCCCACGCAGACAACTTTGATCGGTCTCTGAATATCGGATGCGGTTTTGCCATCCGCGATAGAACTCAGCATAGACAGAACCTCTGAACGATTCGGAATTTTATTGCTGTTTATCATGCTGCGAAGCGCCGTCAGCGCATCGGCAATCGTAATACGGCCGTCGCCGTTTTGATCGGTCGGCGGAAGCGCATTGTTTGTTGCCGCCGCAGTTGAAACCGAAAAGAGCAGCGCCAGTAAAATCGTAATTATCAAAAATTGAAAGCCTTTTTTCATGAAATTCTCCTTGTTGATAAGCGTTATGCGGCGTGCTTGAAACGTTTTTATGGGTAAGTTTGTTTTCAGTATACAATATTTTGTAAAAATAGAAATGTATAATTCGGTGTTTTTGTAGTTTTGAGCAGAAAATATTTCAGGCTTTGACAATTGACAGAAAAAATAGAATGAAACCCTATTCACAAAATATATAAATGCCGCTGTGCAAACATTTACAAGTGAGGGACCGAGCACGGCAGAGCACGGTGACGAGCGCGGCAGAGCCCCGCCGCACGTTTGCGTTTTGCAGGGAACGGTTTGACCATTTCCCCAATTTGCCCTTCGCCCTATCCTGAAAAAAGCTTTCGTTTCCCGGCAGTCAAATCCCCCTGTATCGTGTACACGATACAGGGGGATTCTAATAGCCGATCCAGATTTGTAAACCTATTTTATTTATTGATTTCTGCTTCGTAGCTTTTACTTTTTCGATAAACTTAGGCGGACAGTTTTTGCTGTCCGCCTAAGCCTGTCGATAAAGATAGGAATTGCAATAAAATTTGTTTACAAGGCGGACATGTGCC
>URDS01000077.1 GCA_900546635.1 uncultured Eubacteriales bacterium
GCCTGACCGAGGGTGCTTGTTTTGTATTTATCCATTGAAATTTGCATACTTTTCAGAGAATCTATTAGAAATTCGCCGTCGGGAAGTATTGTGTAGACGTCTTTTTTCAGCTGTATATATTTCGATTTACGGGCATTATTGATAATTCCTGTTCGTGTGGCTTCGGTTCCGAGCTCAAGTCCTTCAAAAATTGCACGGTAATCCTGGCGGTCATCGCCTTCCTCCGCGGCCGCCCGTTCCTCCCGAAACGGATTTTTCAAATAATTGTTCAATGTTTCGATTGTATAGTGTTTCGGAGGCGTTGTTTCTTTTTCCGCGGGCGCAAAACAGATATTCACCGCATCGCCCTTTTCCAGCGGCGGCAGCAGCTTATCCTTCGCGGTATAATCGTCATATTTTGTCCAGCCCGCCTCGGCAATTACCGTCCCTTTCAGCGTAAACTCTTCGAGTTCTCCCACCGCAATCCGAATTTCCGTTTTTTCAGCACGGCAGGGTTCTGCGCAGAATACGGCGACAAACCGTCGAAATACCGTGGAATATACGCGCATTTCGGTTTCGGACAACTCGCTTTTAGAGGGAATTTTATAGGTCGGCGTCAGCGCCGAATGCGACTCTATCTTTGAATCGTCAAATATAGATTTTTTATGTTTGAACTCCACCGGGTATCCCATTGCGCGAACATTCACAAGAATCTTTTTCATCTTATCCTGCTCGGCTTCCGCCAAATATTCCGAGTTGGTTCGAGGATAGGTCAAAAAACCGCGCTCATATAAAGTCTGCACGATTTCGAGACTTTCACCCATGGACATTTTATATTTTTTTCCCAATACATTTTGAAGTTTGGAGAGTGAATACAGTTTTCCGGGCGCGAGTTCTTCTTTTTTTCGCCGAACGGATGTGACCACGGCGCCCGCCGCGTTGTAAGCGGCGCAGAGCGCTTCCGCACGGGCACGCTCGTTTTTTGAGAATTTTTGTTTGCTGGTCAGTTCAACAACCGAGCCTTTTGTCTCTTCGGCGCTTCGCGGTGCAAAATAAATTTCGGGCACAAAGGTACGAATCGCCAAATCTCTGTCATAAATGGCTTTGACTATCGGCACAATCACCCGGCCGACCCGCAGCAGCGTCCCGGTTTTCAAAGTTGCATACCGCGTCAGATTGACGCCGTAAAGCCAGTCAATATATGTGCGTGCAAATCCCTCCGCCGCAAGGCGGTCATATTCGGTCTCATCCCGCATCTCAGACAGTGCGGCACGCACGGTTTCATCCGTTTGATCGGGAAGCCAAAGGCGCACAAAGCGTTTTGCCGCTTGCAGCGCATGCTGCACGCACAGCCGAACAATAATCTCCCCCTCTCGATCCGAGTCGCCTGCATTGACGATCGTATCGACATCCGGACGATTGCAGAGCGTGCACAATAAAGAAAATTGCCGCTTGACTCCCGCATCCACCTGCTTGTCCGCACCGCGGCGCAGCGTAAATCGAAACGTTTTCGGAAAGCAGGGCAAGTCGCCGATTGTCCATTTTCCGTCCGCCGGCGGATTTTCCAAATAATCTTCAATATCACAAAGAGAAAAAAGATGGCCGAACGCCCAGCTGACAAGATATCCGCCGCCCTCAAAATAGCCGCTGTGTTTCTGCATATTGCCGATCGCGGACGCAATATTGCGCGCCAAACTCGGTTTTTCGGCAATAATCAGTTTCATATCGGTCCATTCCCCTCTGTGAATAAATTTACAAAAATTATACCATAAATGATTTATAAATTCAATAACTATTGCACCGGACGCCGGAATTTGCTATGATAAAAGAAAAACGGCAAGGAGTCTTTAAAGATGCTCTACATACAAAAAAGCAAGGACAAATTTTCACTCGGTTCGGATGCGTCGCAAGCCGTACTGTGTTTCGGCCCTGCTGTTGTCGAAATCAACGGGCAGGAAATACGATTGGACGCAATCTACAGTGAAAACACAATCTGTTCCTCCGGTTGCGGGCTGCGCGTGATCGATCATCTGACCGACCTTAAAAACGGTTTGATCCAAATCGACCGCAAAATCGAAAACAAAACCGACGCGCCTCTTCGCTTCAAAGATATTTTTGAAGCTCAGACCGCTTTTATTCCGGACCGTTATCTGATTCCCTGCGTCAACTACAACGGGAATGCCGGCTGCAAAGAAAATGTACCGCAGGGGCTGCAAAAAGACGGCAAGCCCTGGATTTTCGCATATGACCGTACCGGCATTCCGTCCTGTACGCTCAGCGAAAATAAAGCGTTCGGCGCCGCCATTTTCGCTTCGGATCACAATGAAGCTTCGCTTCGCACCGCTTGCTCGCTGATTTCGCTGGACGACGGACGTTTTTCACATCGAATCTACCATCCGGTAACCGAAGCGCCTTACACCTATTCCGGTAAGAACGCTTTGACTGAGCGCTACGATGAAACGCTCACGCTTCTGCCGGGGGAACCCTTTACCGCTCGGATGTATGCATTTGTCTGCGCGCCCATGTATGAAAATTATGCGTGCGCCAATCTTTTGGACTGCGCCGCTTCCCTTTTTGATCTGAAGAAAGCACCTTGTCTCTCTCCTGAAAAAGTCTGGGAACTCGGCGTTGAATACGCAAAACAATTGCTTTACGACTACAAGGGACATACCATGATCATCACGCACTTTGCACCGCGGCTGTTCCGCTCTCAGCACGGTGCGGCCATCAGTCAGGAGGAAATGGAGCGGCGCATGACCGACCCGTATTATACGGAAATCGGGCGCTTTGACGAGCGCTTTGAGATGGGATGGGCCGACCAGGGATTGCTGAATGCTCGTATGCTCGCCGTAGACGCCTGGAAACGGCAGGACAAAACCATGCTGCAAACCGCGATCGGAATTTTTGATTCCTGGGCGCAAAAACAGCAGGAAAACGGTCTGATGTATTCCCAGTTTCAGCAATATTATGAATCGGAAACCTACGATTTTGCAACGCCTGATGTCTGCAATTTCGGCTGGGGCGCGGCCGAAATGGTGCGCATGTACACTTTTTTGAAAGGCATCGGGATAAACAAACCCGAATTTTTGCGCTTTGCCGTGCGGCTCTGTGACTTTTTCTCCGCACATTTTTCAGAAGAATACGGGTTCGGCAAGGCTTGGACGCTGTCCGGCGACTGTGTAGCTCAAAACGGTTCAATCGGCGGCTTTATGCTGACCGGACTGCTTGAAACCTATCGTGCAACGCAAAATACGCTTTATCTGGAAACGGCAAAACGCGCAAGTGATTTCTACTATGCGCGCGATTTGGATCGGTTTGCCTGCTCCGCGGGCGCGCTCGACTGTCAGAGTATCGACAAGGAAACCGCATATCCGTTCATCACCTCCTCTTTAATGCTTTACGAAGAGACCAAAGACGAGCTTTATCTGACCCGCGCAAAAAAGGCCGCCTACTATTTCTTCTCCTGGGCGTTTCACTACGATGCGCTTTACGGTGCAGACAGCGAATTTACACTGTATCATTATCACACCACCGGCGGAACGGCCATTTCTACCGAGCATCATGCCATCGACGCGTGGGGCGCGGCAGCCGTGACCGAATTCTTTTTGCTGGCTAAATATACAGGCGACGAAAGATGGGCTGCGCGCGCACGGGCAATGTGGTTCAACGCCATACAGGGGCTTACCGCAGAACCCGGTCAAAAAACGCACGGGCAAATACGCCCGCTCGGCGCGCAAAATGAGGGATTTTTCCAGTGCCGCTGGACAAAATACCGCCCGACCTGTGAAGAACGCGGCCATTTTAACGACTGTCTGTGCGCCTGGTCAGGCGCTTACCGCATGATGGCGCTCGACAATCAGGAACGTGTTCTCGGCGCATCCGATTATGCGCTCCTCAAAAAATAAGGAATAGAATCGGTAAAAACGCGCAGTTGACCGAATACAACCGCGCGTTTTTCGTATATTTATACAAATTTATGATTTTATTTGGGAAAATCCTATTTTTCGGTTGACAAACCGGAAGGCTTGTACTACAATCATCTTAAATGGTAGAGGCGCGTCCTGTCGTCAGTAACATCGGTGCAAAAGACCTTGCAAGTCGTTGCCGGTGCGAAAGAGACGGTCGCCGAAGACGGCAAAGCAAATTGTCGTTCTGGTCTGATGAAATAAGATTCATCCGACTGTCGCAAAGCTGAAAAGTAATGCGGAGAGCTATCAGTTAATAGATATTGGGGTCTCCTCCAAAATGTATTACTGAACGGCCGATTCGCATATCGGCCGTTTTTTGCGCTTTCAAAACTTCTGCCAGGAAACGGAAAGGAAGTATGAATCATGAAAAAAACAGTTTTTACAGGCGTTGCCACGGCGCTGATCACACCGCTCGATGAAAACGGCATCGACTATGCGCGGTTCGGCAGGCTGATCGACTGGCAAATCGAGGCGGGCATCAACGGTCTCGTTGTCTGCGGCACGACCGGAGAGGCCTCTACCCTGACCGATGAAGAACACCGCGAGGCGATCTCGTTCGCCGTCAAGCGAGCCGCCGGCAGGGTCCCGATCATTGCTGGAACGGGTTCCAATGACACCGCCTATGCGCTTGAGCTTACGGCACATGCGTGCGAAGCGGGCGCGGATGCGGTTCTTGTCGTGACGCCTTACTACAATAAGGCCACGCAGCAGGGACTGATCCAAATGTTTACGAAAATCGCCGACGCCAGCACAGCGCCGGTTATCCTCTACAACGTCCCCTCACGCACGGGCATCAACATCGAGCCCGAAACCTACCTTGCGCTGTCTGAACATGACAACATCGTCGGCATAAAAGAAGCCAACGGAAACATTTCCAAAATCGTCGAAACCATGTCGATGGTTCATGAAAAGCTCGATCTGTATTCCGGAAACGACGATCAAATTCTTCCGCTGATGTCGCTCGGCGGCGTGGGCGTGATCTCGGTCATTTCCAATTTACTGCCGAGAGAAACCTGCGAGATCACAAAGCGCTTCTTTGCCGGAGATATTCAGGGCGCAGCCGCGCTGCAATATAAATATCACGAACTGATTGACGCGCTCTTCTCCGAAGTAAATCCGATTCCCGTCAAAGCGGCGATGGCCGCCATGGGATTCTGTGAAAATTATTTGCGTCTCCCCCTGACACCGATGCAGGAAAACGGCTATAAAAAGCTGCTTGCCGCCATGCGCGACGTCGGAATTTCAGTATAACGGAGGAAGCCATGAAAGTTATTCTCTACGGCGCGGGCGGGCGGATGGGAAAAGAACTGCTTGCCTTGATCGAACAGGGTTTTTGCGGGGCGTCGATTGCCGCAGCCATTGACAAAACTTATGACTATGCCGACGATCTTCAGCTTTCTGCGTTTCCGGATCGCAAAATTGACGCCGATGTGCTGATTGATTTTTCAAATCATACCTGCATACGGGAAATCGAAGCCTACGCCCGCAAGTACGCACTTCCGACCGTTATCGCAACCACCGGTCATGAAAAGGAAGAACTGGAAAAGATTCACGCGCTCTCGCAAATTGTTCCCGTCTTCTATTCAGCCAATATGTCCATCGGCGTAGCGATGCTCTGTTCTCTTGCGGCACAGTGCGCATCGGCGTTTCCCGAAGCCGATATAGAAATCATCGAAAAGCACCATTCGGGCAAGCTGGACGCGCCGAGCGGCACCGCGCTGATGCTGGCGCAGACGCTGGCAAAGATTCGAAGCGGCGCGGCATTGGTTTTCGGCCGCAGCGGGAAACGCGCCCGCGAAGAAAATGAAATCGGGATTCATTCGGTGCGGGCGGGCAGCATCGTCGGCGAGCACGAAGTCATCATCGCCGCCGACAGTGAAATTCTCACTGTAAAGCACGAAGCGAAAAACCGCGCGGTCTTTGCCGAGGGCGCCCTGCGTGCGGCAAGCTGGCTTTGTACAAAGCCGGCCGGTCTTTACGGTATGCGTGATCTGATTGACAACCCGTAAGTTCCGGCATACACTGACAGCGCAAGGAGGAGCAAAACAGTATGAAAATTGCATTTACAAAAATGCACGGTATAGGCAATGATTACATTTATCTCAACTGCATGGACGGAGAACCGGAAAATCCCGGAATGCTGGCCGAAAAAATGTCTCCGCGGCGTTTTTCGGTCGGCGCGGACGGGGTGGTTCTGATCTGCCGCTCCGAAATCGCCGATGCCAAAATGCGCATGTTCAACGCGGACGGCAGTGAGGGAAAAATGTGCGGGAACGCCATTCGATGCGTCGGAAAATATCTCTATGACAACGGCTTGACAAAGAAGCGGGAAATCGACATTGAAACGCTGAGCGGCGTTAAGCATCTTTGGCTGACCGTAGCAGACGGTACAGTTGTTTCCGCAGCCGTCAACATGGGGCGCGCGGTTTTTGAAGCCGCCAAAATTCCGGCAATTTCACCGTCCGGTTCAAATGAAATTATCGATGAACCGGTACAAACGGCCAACTGCGCCTATGCACTCACCTGCGTTTCGATGGGCAACCCGCACGCCGTAATTTTTACGGACGCGGTAAAAGACCTTGCGCTTTCGGAAATAGGCCCCGGTTTTGAACGTCATCCGCTCTTTCCGGAACGCATCAATACCGAATTTATTCGGGTTATTTCTCCAAGCGAACTCGAAATGCGCGTCTGGGAGCGCGGCAGCGGCGAAACATTTGCCTGCGGTACCGGCGCCTGCGCATCTGTTGCCGCCGCCGTCAAAACCGGGCGCTGCCGCGCAGATCTGCCGGTTGCCGTACATCTGCCGGGCGGTACGCTTACAATCACCTGCGGCACAGATTATACCATTATGATGGAAGGTCCGTGCGCAAAATCTTATGACGGAGTATTTGAATTATGAATATCAAACTGAATGACAATTACAAGAACCTGACGCAAAATTATCTGTTCTCGGAAATTGCGGGACGTGTAAAAGCCTATACCACAGCAAATCCGGATAAGCGCATTATCCGTCTCGGCATCGGAGACGTCACCCTGCCCCTCTCTCCTATCGTTGTGGAAGCTATGCATACCGCCGTTTCGGAAATGGGAAAGGCCGAAACCTTTCGCGGCTACGCGCCGGAATGGGGCTATGATTTTACAAAAGAAGCGGTCGCAAGGCACTACGCGCCGTTTGGCATAACGCTTTCCAAAGATGAAATCTTCATCTCTGACGGCGCCAAGAGCGACCTGGGCAATCTGCTGGACCTGTTCAGCCAGGATAACACCATCCTCGTGCCCGACCCCGTCTACCCGGTCTACGTGGACGATAATGTGATGGCTGGCCGTAAGATCCTGTACCTGCCCGCCACCGCCGGGAACAACTTCCTGCCCATGCCGGACGAAGCCCCCCACGCTGACATCGTCTACATCTGCAGCCCCAACAACCCTACCGGTGCCACCTACTCGGTGGAGCAGCTGAAAGCCTGGGTGGACTGGGCCAAGCAGAACGATGCCGTCATCCTGTTTGACGCCGCCTACGAGTGCTTCGTCACCGAGCCGGGCCTGGCCCGCAGCATCTACCAGGTCGAGGGCGCCAAGGAGGTGGCCATCGAGGTCTGCAGCTTCTCCAAGATCGCAGGCTTCACCGGCACCCGCTGCGGCTATACCGTGGTGCCCACTGCCTTGGCCGGCGGTAAGCTGAATAAGATGTGGCTGCGCCGCCAGACTACGAAATTCAACGGTGTTGCGTATGTTGTCCAGCGCGGTGCTGCCGCCGTCTTTACCGAGGAAGGCATGCGCGAGATCCAGCAGAACCTGGACTACTACCGCGCCAACGCTGCCGTCATCGCCGCCGCCCTGGACGAGGCCGGTGTGTGGTACTGCGGCGGTAAAAACAGCCCCTACATCTGGCTGCGCTGCCCCAACGAGATGGGCAGCTGGGAGTTTTTTGACTGGCTGCTCGAGCACGCCCATGTTGTGGGCACCCCCGGCGAGGGCTTCGGCCCCTGCGGCAAGGGGTATTTCCGTCTGACGGCGTTCGGCGATGCCGAGCGCACCAAGGAGGCCGCCGCACGCATCAAAGCGGCGCTGGCCACACTGTAATATTGCGGGAGGGTTTACACCATGAAACCAAATGAAGAAATCATGGAATTTCTGAAAGAGAATCCCACCTTCTACCTTGCCACCGTCGATGGCTATCTGCCCCGCGTGCGTCCCATCGGTTTTGCCATGTGGTACAACGGCCACCTGTGCATTGCCCTGGGCAAGCACAAGGCCGCCTACAAGCAGCTGCTGGACAACACCAACCTGGAGATCTGCGCAGCCAACGACCGCGGCGAGTGGCTGCGCGTGCAGGGCACTGCCAACTTTGACAACACCCCCGAAGCCCAGGCTGCCGCTTTCCAGGTCATGCCCCAGCTGGCCGACCTGTACAACGAGGAGACCGGCCACAAGCTGGGCATCGTCTACCTCGACCACCTCTCCGCCAGACTCTTCTCCATGTCCGGCGTGGTGAAGGATATTATGAACTACTAAGCAAACCGCAATAAACAAAGCGCCCCCGCAGACCAACCAAATCTGCGGGGGTGTTTTTGTGCAATTTTTTGACTTTTACGCATGCGACGGGTGCAGGATGGTGCGCCAGTCGAGGTCGCCGTGCTCCAGGCCGTGGATGAGGACCTCGGCGGTGGCAATGTTGGTGGCCACGGGGATGTTGTGCACATCGCAGATGCGCAACAGGTTCATCTCGTTGGGTTCACTGGGCTTGGCAGCGATGGGGTCGCGGAAGAACAGCAGCATGTCCACTTCCTCGCAGGCGATACGAGCCATGACCTGCTGGCCGCCGCCATGGCCGCCGGGCAGGAACTTCTGCACGGGCAGGCCGACGTTTTCCTCCACCAGGCGGCCGGTCGTGCCGGTTGCCAGCAGACGGTGCTGCTCCAAAATATGGCGATACGCCATACAAAACTGCACCATCAACTCCTTTTTGGAGTCATGGGCTATCAATGCAATCGTCATAGGTAAATGCCACCATCCTTCGCAGCAGAGTACAATATATTAAAAGGTAAGCGGGACGCGCTGCCCGCACAAACGCTTTGCCATGGCCTGTCCGGCCACAACGGCGGGATCCGCAGCGGGCGGTACCGTGCCGTTAGCCCCGGCTAGCTGCAGAACGCGGCTTTCGGGGATGACCGCCAAAAGCTGCACGCCGACGGTGTCGATGCACTCGTCCAGATCAGCCACGGCAGCGTTTTTGCCGAAGCTCTCGCGCCGGACGCGGTTCATCACCAGGCGCAC
>URDS01000078.1 GCA_900546635.1 uncultured Eubacteriales bacterium
CTCCTCACGCCTATACGCGCCCCATCGTCGAAAAACCTTCGTTTTTCGACGGTCAAGAGCGAAAGCATTTAGCTTTCGCTCTTTTGCCGCGCGGCTTTTTGCGCACGGTTATTTTGTAATTTCTTTCAGCGCGGCCGTAATGCAGAGCAGGCCGAGAAATGCGGCGCCAAAAAGGGCTGCCCGTTCGGTGCGGTCGCGGATCTGCATACGCTTGACCAGCGCTTTGTAGTGTTTTCGGAGTTCCGGCGGCGGCGTATGCGACGCCTTTGCGTTCGCGGCCGCGACTTCGCGGTCGTATTCTCTATAGTAGGCGGCGCAGGAGGCGCAGCCGCCGATATGCTCTTTGACCTCGTGCATGGTGACGGGGCTTGCCAGCCCGTCCTTATACAGCGATACGAGATCTCTTGCCACCTCACAGTTCAAGCTCATTTTTAATCCCCTCTCCGAGCATTTTTTTCGCTCTGAAATAAATGACTTTCGCCGAGTTTTCACTGATGTCGAGTACCCTTGCAAGCTGGGCAAACGGCAGGTCTGCATAGGTGCGGAGAATCAGTACCTCCCGGTATTTTTCGGGCAGCTTGGCCATCATGCTTCGCACCGCCTGCGCGTCGTACTGCCGGATATAGGCGGTTTCGGGGCCGTCTCCCGAAGCAGCGCACATCGTTTCGGCCAGGCTGTCAAGTTCCACGGTGCCGGGGCTCTTTTTGGCTTTCCGCAGATATTTTCCGAAAATATGTTTGGCAATCGAAATCAACCAGGTAGACATTTCGCAGCCGCCCTTGAAGCGGTGAATGGAGATATATGCCTGCAGAAAAGTCTCCTGTGTCAGTTCTTCCGCTGTGTGGTGATCCCTGCACAGCCTGTACAAGAAGGAGAATACTCGGTTGAAATATGCATTATACAGCGCTTCAAACTCGGCGGAGGTTTGTTCATCCACAGTATCACCTCCGTTTACAATCGGGCGAAAGACACGCCCTCTAAGATTCTATTATACGGGTTTTGAAAAACAAATCAATAATTTTTTGTAACTTATTTTGAAATACGGGTACTAAGTTTAAGAAAACGGTTAAAAATACTTGGCAGGAGGCTCGGAGCATGAGCTTTACGATATTGGGTACGGGCATGTATGTGCCGCAGCGGGTGGTCACGAATGACGATCTTTCGCTGCTGGTGGATACAAATGATGAATGGATCCGCAAGCGCGTCGGGATTGAGCGCCGGCATGTTTCGGTCAGGGAGACGACTTCCGAGATGGGGTGCGCCGCCGCGCGCCGCGCGCTGGACAATGCCGGTGTGCGTCCGGAGGAACTGGATCTGATTCTCGCGGCCACGGTCAGCGGAGAGTATGTTTCTCCCTCGGTTTCCTGCATGATTCAGCACGGACTCGGCGTTCACTGCCCGGCATACGACATCAATGCGGCCTGTCCCGCGTTTATTTTTCTTCTGGAAACGGCCGCGGGCTTTTTTGCGCGCAAAAAGGCGAAAAAGGTTCTGGTTGTCGGCGCGGAGCGGCTCAGCGGCATTGTGGACTGGACCGACCGAGGCACCTGCGTGATTTTCGGCGACGGCGCGGGCGCGGCGGTGCTCGGAGAGGGAGACGGGTATCTCGATTCGATTCTGACGGTCAGCGGCGGAGACGATGTAATCAAAATTCCGCATTATGAGGGGGATTCGCCCTTTTATCAGCGGCGGGGAGAAAAGCCGTATATCCATATGGAGGGGCAGGATACCTTTAAATTCGCGGTCAATGCGATCTGCACCGATGTGCGCCGTCTGCTCTGCGAGCATCAGCTGAAAGCGGAGGACATCGCCTATATCGTGCCGCATCAGGCCAATATGCGCATTATTGATTTTGCCGCGCGCAAATTGAACATCCCGCTTGAAAAATTCAAAATGGACATCGGCGAATACGGCAATACGTCGAGCGCCAGCATTCCGATCGCGCTGGACGAACTCAATCGCGCGGGCGCTTTGCATCGGGGCGATCTTTTGATTCTCACCGGATTCGGCGGCGGCCTTGCCAGCGCGTCCTGCCTTGTCAGATGGTAATTTCATGTATCTGTAAATAATGGGAAACACCCTTTATTGATAAACTTTTCATTTTAAGGAGATTACAAAAATGGTATTCGAGAAAATTGTTGAAATGCTTGTTGAGAAATTGGACTGCGACGCTTCTGAGATCAAACCCGAGACGAAGTTTTCGGATCTCGGCATTGATTCGCTGGATGTAGCGGAACTGGTGATGGATGTGGAGGAGCAGTTTGGGATCGAGATGCAGATGGATCCTTCGCTGTCCACGGTCGGCGCGCTGGTTGCGAAAATCGAAGAACTGAAAGGCTGAGCTTATGATCCGTTCTTCGATTTGCGAGATGCTGCATATCGAGCATCCGATATTTCAGGGCGGCATGGCGTGGATCGCGGACGGGCGCCTGGCCGCCGCCGTATCTGAGGCCGGCGGCCTCGGCATTATTTCGGCGATGAACGCGGGCGCGCCGCATCTGCGCGAGCAGATTGCGATCGCCCGGTCGCTGACCGACAAACCTTTCGGTGTCAATATCATGCTGATGAGTCCGGTTGCCGACGAAGTGGCGCAGGTCGTGATCGACGAGGGCGTCCGCGTGGTGACGACCGGCGCGGGTATGCCCGGAAAATACATGGCCGCATGGAAAGCGGCCGGCGTTGTTGTGATTCCGGTTGTCGCTTCGGTTGCCATGGCGAAAATGGCTGAAAAAACCGGCGCCGACGCGGTGATCGCGGAGGGGCAGGAGTCGGGCGGACATATCGGCGAACTGACCACCATGGCGCTTGTGCCGCAGGTGGTCGACGCGGTGAACATCCCGGTGCTTGCGGCGGGCGGCATTGCGGACGGACGCGGCATGGCTGCGGCGTTTGCGCTCGGCGCCTGCGGCGTTCAGATGGGCACGCGGTTCCTTGTCGCAAAAGAATGCGGCGTACATCAGGTTTATAAGGACATGGTGCTGGCGGCGAGCGACGTTTCTACGGTGACGACCGGACGGCGCTTCGGCGGCAATACCTGTCGGTGTATAAAAAATGCTTTCAGCCGCAATTTTCTCAAACTGGAATATGCGCCCGAAGCGACGGCAGAGAGCATTGCCGATCTTGGCGTGGGCGCGCTTCGCCGCGCGGCCATAGAGGGCGACAAGGCCCGAGGCTGCTTCCTCGCGGGGCAGATTTCGGGCATGGTAAAGGCCGAGCAGTCTGCGGCTGACATTGTAGGCGAAGTTGTATCCAGCTGTGAAGCCATCCTTTCGGGAGGTGCGAAATGGGTAAAATAGCGTTTGTTTTTTCCGGTCAGGGCGCGCAGCATCCCGGTATGGGACGCGGCTTTTACGAGAGCAGCGCCGCCGTGCATGGGTTGTTTGACGAGGCGGAGCGCGTTCGTCCGGGAACGCTTCATATGATGTTTGAGGGCGACGAGGCCGAGCTTCGCCGCACGGAGAATACGCAGCCCTGCCTGTACCTTGCCGATCTCGGCGCGGCGATTGCCGTGAAAGAAGCGGGGATTTCGCCGGAGGCTGTCGCGGGCTTTTCGCTCGGTGAAATTCCGGCGCTTGCGTTTGCGGGCGCGTATTCCTATACGGACGGTTTTTCGATGGCGGTTTCGCGCGGCGCGTTTATGGGGAAAGCCGCTTCGGCGGTTTCGGCATCCATGGTAGCGGTCGTAAAGCTGCCGTATGAAACGGTGGAAGAACTCTGTACGCGCTGCGAGCAGGTGTATCCCGTCAACTACAACGGCGGCGGACAATTGGTTGTTTCGGGCGTCACGACTGAGCTTGAACCGTTCTGCCGTGCGGTCAAAGAGGCCGGCGGCCGCGCGATTCCGCTTGCGGTAGGCGGCGGCTTCCATTCGCCGTTTATGAATGAGGCGGCAGAGGCGTTCGGCCGTGCGCTCGGCGCTTATACCCTTGCGCAGCCTGCGCTTTTGACCTATTCCAACTATACCGGCAAGCCGTACGAGGGCGATGTACGCGCGCTGCTTGAAAATCAAATTAATCATCCCGTGCGCTGGGAGACGATTATCCGCGCCATGCTGGCGGACGGATTTGACACCTTTATCGAGACCGGCGTCGGCGAGACGCTCAAAAAACTGATTGGGAAAATTTCGCCGGAGAGTCAATGTTTTGCGGTCAACAGTCCCGAAACGCTCGCGGCCGTCTGTGAGGAGATTCGACATGCTTAAAGGAAAGGTTGCCGTCGTTACCGGCGGCTCTCAGGGAATCGGAAAGGCAATTTGCCTGGAATTTGCGAAAAACGGCGCGGACATTGCCATTTTGTACGTCGGCGCGCCCGAACCCGCCGAGGAAACCGTAAAGGAAATTGGCGCGCTCGGTGTTCGCGCGGCGGCGTATGTGTGCAATGTTGCCTCTGAGGAGGAGGTTTCGGCCACGTTTAAGACCGTGCTTGCCGATTTCGGCACGGTGGATATTTTAGTCAACAACGCGGGCATTACCCGCGACAAGCTGATGCTGATGATGAAAGAAGCCGATTATGATTCGGTACTCGGCGTCAATCTCAAGGGCGCTTTTCTGGCTACAAAGCAGGTGTATTCGATCATGATGAAAAAGCGTTCCGGAAAAATTATCAATATGAGTTCGGTGGCCGGTGTGATGGGCAACGCGGGACAGACGAATTATTCGGCGTCCAAGGCCGGATTGATCGGGCTTACCAAATCGGTTGCCAAGGAGCTTGCGCCGCGCGGAATCTGCTGCAATGCGATTGCGCCCGGATTTGTCGCCACCGATATGACCGCAAGCTTTCAGGGGGATGAGCAGGTACTTGCGTCCATTCCCATGCGGCGTTTTGCAAAGCCGGAGGAAATTGCGAAGCTCGCGCTGTTTTTAGCTTCGCCCGCTTCGGATTATATCACCGGCGAGGTCATCCGTATCGACGGCGGCCTTGCGATGTAGGAGGAACCATGAACAGAGTTGTCGTAACCGGTCTCGGCGCGCTGACGCCGATCGGAAACAGCGTTTCCGAATTTTGGGATGGACTTGTTTCGGGCAAGTGCGGTATTGATTTTATCACGCGCTTTGACACGGCGGATTTTCGCTGTAAGCTTGCCGCGGAAATCAAAAATTTCGATCCGCTGGTCCGTTTAGATAAAGCGACCGTTCGCAAAACCGATCTGTATACGCAGTATGCGCTGTATGCGGCCGCCGAGGCCATGGAGGACAGCGACCTTGAGGGTAAGGTTGACCCGGAGGATTTCGGCGTGTATTTCGGTTCGGGCGTCGGCGGCATCAACACGCTCTGCGCTGAGCAGGATGTGGTTCGCGAGGCGGGACCGAAAAAGGTCAGCCCGCAGTTTATTCCGAAAATGATTATCAACATCGCGGCGGGACAGATCGCGATTCGCTATGGTGCGCATGGAAATTCGATGTGCGTCTCCACGGCCTGTGCGACCGGTACCTCTGCTATCGGCGAAGCGTACCGCGCCATCCGGCACGGGTATGCAAAGGCGATTTTGTGCGGCGGCGCGGAGGCGACCGTCAACCCGGTCGCCATCGCCGGCTTTATCAATTGTATGGCGCTGACGCAGTCGGAGGACCCGAATGCCGCGTCTCTGCCGTTCGACCGGCGCCGCGGCGGTTTTGTGCTCGGCGAAGGCGCGGCCGCGCTGGTTCTGGAAGAATATGAGCACGCAAAGGCGCGCGGCGCGAAGATCTACGCCGAGGTCTGCGGATACGGCGCAACCTGCGACGCGCATCATATCACAGCGCCCGATCCCGGCGCCGTTTATTCGGCAAAAGCGATTCGCGACGCGATGGCGGGACTTTCCGACGCGCCTGAGCATATTTATATCAATGCGCACGGCACCGGTACGTCTATGAATGATACGACCGAAACCACGGCCATCAAAACCGTGTTCGGCGAGGATGCAAAACGGGTGCATATCAGTTCCACCAAGTCCATGACCGGGCATTTGCTCGGCGCGGCGGGCGCGGCGGAGGCGATTGCCTCGATCCTTGCGCTGAAAAACGGGATTGTCCCGCCGACGATTCATCTGGAGGAGCCGGACGAGGCTTGCGATCTGAATTATACGCCGAATGCGGCGGTGCATACCGATCTTACGCTTGCCCTTTCGGATTCGCTCGGCTTTGGCGGACACAACGCCTGCGTGGCGTTCCGTAAGATCTGAGGGCGGACGATGAATAAAGAAGAAATTATGCAGATTCTGCCGCATCGCGCTTCGATGCTTTTGATTGACGAAGCGGAGATCATCGACGGCGAGGCGCACGGCAAAAAATATATTACCGGCAGCGAGTTCTTTTTGGACGGGCATTTTCCCGGCAATCCGGTTGTGCCCGGCGTGATTCTGTGCGAGATTTTGGCGCAGTCGGCCTGCGTGCTTCTGACCGATGCCGCGCGCGGCAAAAACGTACAAACGCTGTATACCGGTCTTGACAACGTGCGCTTTAAAAACCCGGTGCGTCCGGGCGATACGTTTGAGACGGTCTGCCGCATTACCAAAAACAAAGGCGTGTTTTATTTTGCCAGCGGCGAGGGGTATGTAAACGGCAAAAAATGTTTGAGCGCGGATTTTTCGTTTGCCGTAATTCCCGAAAAAGAGGAATGAACCATGTTTAATTTTCTGAAAAAAAAGAATAGTTTAAAACCGGTTCTGAAAGGCGCTGCCGACAAAACCGAGACCTGTTCGGGCTGCAAGGCGGAGTTCCCGAGAAAGACGCTGATTGAAAATTTTTGCGTCTGCCCCGAATGCGGAAAGTATATCCGCATCCCGCCCCGCACGCGCGTTGCGTATCTTGCGGATAAAAACAGCTTTCGCGAACTGTTTTCGGGCGTGACCAGCCGGGATTTTCTGGAGTTTCCGGGGTATGCCGAAAAGCTGGAAAAGGCAAAATCACAGACCGGCGAGCGGGAAGCGGTTCTCTGCGGAACGCTGCGGATTGAGGACACCGAGTGCGCCATATTCGTCATGGATCCGCGCTTTATCATGGCCAGCATGGGCAGCGCGGTCGGCGAGAAGATCACCCGGTTGTTTGAATATGCAACGAAAAACGCTCTGCCGGTGATCGGCTTTACCGCTTCCGGCGGCGCGCGGATGCAGGAGGGAATCGTCTCTCTGATGCAGATGGCAAAGGTTTCGGGCGCCGTGAAGAATCACGCGGCGGCAGGCAATCTGTATATCGCCGTGCTGACCGACCCGACAACCGGCGGCGTGACGGCTTCGTTTGCCATGCAGGGCGATATTATTTTGGCTGAACCGGGCGCGATGATTGGCTTTGCGGGCCGCCGCGTCGTCGAGCAGACGACAAAGTCGGCGCTGCCAGACAATTTTCAGAGCGCCGAGTTTTTGCTTGAACATGGATTTGTAGACAACATTATTCCCCGCGAGAATCTTCGCGAGACGCTTGCGACGTTGCTGAAGATTCACGCTGTGAAAGGGGTGAACGCCAGATGACGCCGTATGAAAAACTGAAAGCCGCAAGGCAAAGCGGTCGGCCGACCGGTGCCGATTATGTCAGCGGACTGTTTACCGGCCGCGTCGATCTCTGCGGAGACCGGTGCTTCGGGGAGGACAGCGCGATTCTCGGCGGCGTCGGCTATCTTGACAATATGCCCGTGACGTATATCGCGATTGATAAGGGCGGCGATCTTGAATCGAGAATGCGCAACAATTTCGGTTCGCCGAAGCCGGAGGGGTATCGTAAGGCGCTGCGCCTGATGCGACAGGCGGAGAAGTTCAATCGTCCGGTTGTTTGCTTTGTGGACACGCAGGGCGCTTTTTGCGGCGCTGAGGGCGAGGAACGCGGACAGGGACAGGCGATTGCCGAGAATATCATGGAAATGATGGGTCTGCGCACGCCGGTCATCACGATTGTCGTCGGCGAGGGCGGCAGCGGCGGCGCGCTTGGGCTTGCGGCGGCCGACCGGGTCTATATGCTTGAGAACGCGGTATATTCGGTCATTTCCCCGGAGGGGTGCGCGAGCATTCTTTGGAAAGACGCGGGACGCGCCGCAGATGCGGCCGAATGTCTGCATATCACCGCGGAGGATATGGTGCAGTTCGGCGTGGCGGAGGCTATTATTTCCGAGAATTTTGAGGATTTTCCCGAAATGTGCGCAAGGATGAAAAAAATGCTCAGCACCGAGTTGAAAACGCTTGGCCGGCTTTCCAGAAACAAGATGCTGGCGGCACGGTACGCGCGTTTTCGTCGAATCGGGATTTACAATGAAATCTGAAGTTTGCAATCGAAAAGGAGCGAGGACGGAAAACCTCGCTCCTTTTTCATATTAGAAGGTGAAAAGAGTATATGAAAAAATATTACAGCTTAACGCTTCATAAAAAAGCATGATTCGTATGCAAATATTTTTTGCAACGTTGCGAAAAATTCCGTATCAGCAGTCATTTTACTTACAGAACGGTTAAGCCGACGTTCACTGCTGCATATGAAATCGGAACCGCATTGCGGTATGAAAACACCGCTTGAATGACTTAAATGTAAAAAAATTGTTTTTTTAAAAAATATATGATAGAATATAATTGTAATATTGTCCCTGTTTTGTGATACAATAAAAAATTCAGGAGGTTATTGCTGATGCAGTTTTTAAAATTTTTATGTTTGATATGTGCTTGTATTTTATTCGCGGCGGGGTGTGCGGGATGTTCTGCAAGCGGCGGAAATGAGGAAGCACAGGGGACAACCGGCTATCCGAGCGGAACGATGCAGCGGCAGTATCTTTTTGCAAACGGTCGGCTCTATTTGTTTGACGACAATTTGGAGGGAGTTTGGAAAGAACTTCCGGAGGGATTTACTTATTACGGAGAAATTGTCAAAGAGGATATTTATGATTTTCCGGATGAAGAACTGGAATCTTCGCGAATCGAGCCCGGTTCTAAAGTTTATGCAAATGAGAATGACTGGAGCAGCGTATTTGTTCAGCATGAATCCGGCACATATGCGCGGTTTTTGCTGAGTGAAGAAGAATAAAGTTAAAAGCTCAGCGGTCTGGATACTTCCAGACCGCTGAGCTTGTCGATAAAGATAAGAATTGCAAATACAATACGTTTACAAGGCGGACATGTGCCGCCTTGTAAACACCTTGTGGGCGCGCGA
>URDS01000079.1 GCA_900546635.1 uncultured Eubacteriales bacterium
GGCACTCGCACGCCCGCAAGGTGTTTACAAGGCGGCACATGTCCGCCTTGTAAACGCATTTTATTTGCAATTTTCACTTTTTTGACAGACTGCGCTCTTCAAATTTTATTTGGAGAGCGTTTATCGTTTTGTTGCTGCGCGTATTGTAGATGAAAAATTTTTTTAAATCGCTGTCTTCGGTTTAATCGAAACTTCGCCCGAGGACAGATGCGCTTCGCCGCCGTCCGTATACCGCACATGCAGGCAAAAGTCATCGTCGATCCCAAGCGCTGTGGCTGCAAGGCATTCCGCCCCCCGCAGCACAAGAATCTCTTGACCGGTCAGCAGACTGCGCCGGCGGTATTCGGCAAGCTGGGTCTCCTTTTCATTGGCGCGGTACAGCATAAAGAAACGGTCTAAAATGTCAGCCGCAATTTTGCAGCGAATGTCATGCGTCGGTTTGGCGTCAAACAGCGCGCCCGCAATTTTTTGAATGGAGGGCGGAAACCCGTCCGGCGGGGGCGTCATATTGACGCCGATGCCGAGAACGGCGTATTCCAGCCCGCCGCTTTCCAGGTCAAAGGCCCCCTCTGTCAGAATGCCGCAGATTTTTTTGTCGTCCATATACACGTCGTTGACCCATTTGATTTTCGCGGGGCGGTTGGCGGCGGCTTCTGCCGCTTGTGCAACGGCGACCGCCGCACAGGTCGTGATTTGCAGCGCGTCGGCGGCGGACATCTTGGGGCGCAGCAAAATGCTCATATACAGTCCGGTTCCGGCAGGTGAAAAAAAGCTTTTTTCGCTTCTCCCGCGTCCGGCGGTCTGCATTTCGGAAAGCACGACCGTGCCTTCCGGCGCGCCTGAAGCGGCCAGTTCCTTTACGCAGGCGTTGGTCGATTCGGTGCTTTTATATAAAATAAAAGACAGATTTTCGGTTTTGACAAAACTGCGAAGACAGGCTTCCGACAATACGTCGCTGTTTGAGGCGAGGGTATATCCCTCGCGCGTGACCGCGGAAATTTCATATCCGTCGCGGCGAAGCTCTTCTATGGCTTTCCATATCGCGGTGCGGCTGAGTCCTGTTTGCGCGGCCATCTTTGCGCCGGACAGAGGCGTGCCGCGGTTTGCTTCCAGCATGGAAAGTACGGTTTCTTTGGTTTTCATAAAATCCACCTGCCCCCGATTCGCCGCAAACGCCGGACAAGAAAGACAGCCAGCGCAATTTTGGCGAGGTCAAACGGAATAAAGGGAAATACGCACTGGGTCAGAATCCAGAGAATGCCGATACTGCCCGTATTTTTGGTATACAAGAAGTAATACCATGCGCTTCCGAACGCATAGCATACGATAAGCCCCGCGAGCATGGAGAGAAAGAGCGCGGGAACCGTGTGACCGAAACGGCCGAGGAGCAGTCCGCAGACAAGCGAGGCAAAAACAAAACCGACGATGTATCCGCCGGTATTTCCGGCCAGAACGCCGAAGCCGCCGTGAAATCCTGAAAATACCGGCAGGCCGAGCGCGCCGAGCGCGATATAAACAACTACGGCCAGCGTGCCGCGTTTGGCGCCGAGCAGACCCGCGACAGTAAATACTGCAAACGTTTGCATGGTAAAGGAAACCGTCGCGGGAACCGTGATCCAGGCGCAAACTGTAATCAGTGCGGCGGCCAGCGCGATTTGCGTCAGATTTTTTACGTGTGAAGTATGGGAATAGCTCATTTAAACACCTGCTTTCCGAAAGCAGTGTAGCACAAAAGTAAAAAAATGTCAACCTGATTTTAAAAATCAGGTTGACATTTTGAGGGAATAACCATTTGAAACCATTTGTCAACCGAACATATGGAAAAAGCGCTTCCTTTTCTGATGAGAAAACCAAAAGGCAGCGCCTGTGTTTTGAAAATGCAGATAAGAAAGCACCGGAAACGAAGAAATTGAAAGGCTAACAACTGGCTGCGGCGAAAGATGAAAACGCATCCATGATTTCTCTTCCGTTTTCGTTGACTACAGCCATTTTTTGTGCTTGAAATACCATATCAGTACAGAGACAATTCCGATACTTGCCGCGATGATTGCAGGATACCCGTATTGAGAATGCAGTTCCGGCATATGAATAAAATTCATTCCATACCAGCCGACAAGCAGTGTGAGCGGCAGAAAGATAGCCGTGATGACCGTAAACACTTTCATCAGGTCATTTTGCTGGATGGAGAGTTGTGCCTGATAGGTTTCCTGCATCTGACTCACAATATCCTGCAAATTGCAGACTTTATTTAAATATCGGTCGGTTCTTGCACCGAGAATAGTCAGGCGTTTGATTGCCTGTGCGGAGATAAGATGATTATCGGCAAGCAGGATTTCATCAAAAATTGCATCTATCTGTTCGTAATAATGCTTTAACCGCAACAGTTCCTGTCGCTTTGAAATAACCGCTGTTGCCGCATTGTCCAGCTTCCCGGAGAGAAGCGCGGTTACCAAAGTATTGATTTCCGCTTCGAATCTGTCCAGATAATCCATATCTCCATGAAGTAGTCGAATAAAAAAGTGACAAAGTATATGCTCGTTTTTTCCTGGGGTTTCGGTTGTCAGTTCTTCGATAACTTCGGAACAATATTGATAGGCAATAGCGTCTTTGCAGATTAAAAGCAGATCATTTGCGTCCATGTAAATTAAAATCCGCGAGACTTCTTTTCGTTCGCTGTGTATATCATACCAATCAACTGCCAAAAGATTAAAGGTATCAAAGCTTTCAAAACCTTCGATTTGACTTTCTCCGATATACCGAAAAGCATCAGCCTCCATATGAGAGGCTACCTCGGATATACGGTCAAATAAAATCACTTCTTGCATCAAATTCAGTCCTTTTTCTTTTTCAGGGGTTCGATGCTGCCGTCCGGCCGTTTAATGACCGTATGTTCCAGCGTTTTGCCGAAAGAGGCGCGGATTTCGCCGATATATTCGCCGCGGAGATAGGCCTGTTCTTCTTTTTCTGCTTCGGTCAGACCGGTATCGCGCGCTTTTCTGGCCAGAAAGTTGATGCGGTCGATTTTTTCCCGCGTCATGCTCGGCGCTCCTTTACAAATTCTTCCAGCCGGTCGAGCGCGATTTCCAGATGCTCGATTGCGTATGCGTAGGAGATACGGGCAAATCCCTCGCTGCCCGAACCAAACGCGCTGCCCGGCACAATGGCGATCTTTTTTTCTTCAATCAAACGCTCGCAAAATTCGTCGCTGGTCATTCCAAACCCGTCTATACAGGGAAAAACATAAAATGCGCCTTCCGGTTCAAAGCAATCAAGCCCCATGTTTCTCAGACGTTTCAGGACATATGTACGCCGAAAATTATACTGTTCTTTCATACGCTGAATGTCTTCGTCACCGTGATTGACCGCCTCGACCCCCGCAAACTGTGAGGCTGTGGAGGCGCACATGATCGCGTATTGATGAAGCTTTAGCATTTGCTTGATGACCGGTGCGGGCGCGGCGATATACCCCAGCCGCCAGCCGGTCATGGCATAGGCTTTGGAAAAACCGTTGACCACGATGGTACGCTCTTTCATGTTTTCAAGCGAAGCGATGGAGCAGTGCGGCGCGTTGTAGGTCAGTTCGGCGTAGATTTCGTCCGAGATAATAAAAAAGTCGCGCGTTTTGAGTACGGGGAGCAGCGCTTCCAGATCCTCGCGCGTCATGACTGCGCCGGTTGGATTGTTCGGATAGGAGAGCACGAGCGCTTTGGTCCGTTCTGTAATCAGAGGACGCAGCTTTTCAGGGGTGATTTTGAAACGATCCTCCACCTTTGTATACAGCGGTACCGGAACGCCGCCCATCATTTTAATCAGCGGCGCATAGCAGACAAAGCAGGGTTCGGGCACGATAACCTCGTCGCCGGGGTCCAGAATGGAACGAAAAGCCATATCAATGGCCTCGCTGCCGCCTACCGTGACAAAGATTTCATCCGCGCCGCGGTAATGGAGATCAAAACGGCGTGAAAGATAGG
This sequence comes from uncultured Eubacteriales bacterium, assembly GCA_900546635.1. Lineage (GTDB taxonomy): Bacteria > Bacillota > Clostridia > Oscillospirales > CAG-272 > UMGS902. Next base: position 3,972 of record URDS01000079.1, read on the forward strand.
CGGAAATGCCCTCGCGGAGTTCGGGCAGGCCGCTGTTGGAGGTATAGTAGGTCTTATTTTTTGTGATCGATTCCACAGCGGCATTGGAAATATGATAAGGCGTTGGAAAATCGGGCTGCCCAACGGTCAGCGAAATGACATCCTTGCGGTCGCCCAGCATGTCAAAAAATTTGCGTATGCCCGATGGTTTGATGGTCTGCACCTTTTCAGACAGTAGCTTTCCGTATTCCATCAGTTGCAGTTGCCTCGCTCGTCAAAGCTGACCGGTCCGTAAATGACGCCTTTATCCTTGTATTTGCGCAGAACGAAATGCGTCGAGGTGGAGAGCACGGCCTCCAGCGGCGCGAGGCGCTGGGCGACAAAGAGCGCAACCTCGCGGATCGTTTTGCCCTCCAGAATCACGCACAGATCATAGGCGCCGGACATCAAATAGACGCTCTGCACCTCCGGATAGTTGTAAATACGCTCGGCAATGGCGTCAAAGCCGCGGTTGTACTGGGGCGTGACTTTCAGTTCGATCAGCGCGGTCGCGTATTCGCGGTCAGTTTTGTCCCAGTCTATAATGGCCTTGTAGCCGAGGATCACGCCCTCCGTTTCAAATTTTTCGATCAGCGCTTTCATTTCGCCCTCTTCCTTGGAGAGCATCAGCGAAAGCTGCTTTGCGGTCAGCCTGCCGTCCTGTTCTAAAAGCTCAAGAATCTTTTTATCCATGACTGTTCTTCCTTTCGATTGTGTCGGTGATTTTTTCGAGGGAAAGCCCGTATTTTTCGGCAATGTCTTTCGCGTAGGATTTTCCGTCCGGTGCCTGGCGCAGAATTTTAAATGAACGCGCGCCGTCGCTCTCTATTTTTGCGGTGAGCGTATCCAGCTTTGCGCCGCCGAACGCGGCGGATTCCGCGTTGAGTTCGTCCGCGCGCGCCGCAAGCGCATGCAGGTGCGTGGAGAACAGCGTGCGGCATCCGATTTTGGCAAATCCAAGCAGCACTTCGGCCGCGATATAGGCGGCTTCGTAGGCGCCTGTGGAGGAGAGCGATTCGTCCAGCAGGATAATGGATTGATCGGTGCAGTGCTCAAAAATGCTGTTCAGACGCGCGCATTCCTCGCCGAGTCTGCCCTTGTCTACCGTATCGCCGCTCTCGGTCGGAAAATGCGTATAGATCCCGTCGGCGGGACTGAACACAAAACTGCGCGCCGGAACAAGCATGCCAAGCTGGCAGAATGCCGCCGCAAGTCCCACGGCGCAGGTGATAACGCTCTTTCCGCCGCGGTTCGGGCCGGTGAGAATGAAAATGCGGCCGTTTTCGTCGAATGCAAAGTCGTTTTCCACGCTCGGCCCCTCAATCGCCAGCGCCACCGCGGGATTGTAGATGCCGTCTGCCGAAAAAGCCTTTTCCGATGAGGGGCGCAGCTTTGGCGTACAGAGCGGAAGACCGCGGCTTTGCAGCGCTTCCATCAGGCGGGTAGCGCAGATCATAAATTCGATTTCGGGCATAACTTCAAGCAGAAAATTTGCGTTGTCCAGAACATAGGACTGCACAAGCTTTTTCCACGAGCGCACCGAGCTTTTGAATACGTCGTTGATGGCTGCGTTGATCGCGATGCTCATGGCCGTTTTCTGGTTGTCGTTTTGCCCTCTGGCAAAAGGCGTCAGCGGCGCGATCAGCGTGTACTCGTCTTTTGCAAAGCTCATGCGCAGGATTTTGTCGATGGTATCGCCCGATTTGAACGGCTTTGGGTTGATGGAGAGCACGCCGCACCGGTCGGCGCGCAGGGTCGAATCGAGATTGACGCCGATGGTGATGCTTTTGATGTCGCGGACGCGATTGGTCAGTTCGCTGAGCTTTTCGTTCAGTTCCTTATAGTAATCGCTCGTAGATATTTTTTCTATATAGTCGCACAGAGACAAAAAAGCCGGACTTTTCAGCTTGCCGCGCACCGCCGTGAGTCCCGCGTGCAGGATTTCTATGGCGGATATGTAGAGTTCCACCTCGGAGAGGGAGAGCAGATATTCGTCTGTCGTGCGGTCGGCGGCCGCGCTCATGCGGCGCAGTTCGTTGATGTCCGAAAGTACGGGCAGTACTTTGACAAAGGTTTCGGAGATTTCCGGGCAGCGGAGCATATCTGCAAAATTCTGCGTTCTGTATTCAATCACGTCGTTGTCGGCCGTGAAATAATCACAGAGCGAACTGTTTTTGAGTTTGATCATACCGCCAAGTCCGAGACTGTCTGCGGTCTCCTCTGAGATGGCGGGACGATTGCTCTGTACTGCGTGCTGCTGGCGCAAAGCCCGCGTAGGATAAAGCAGGCTGAAGTTGTATTCTTCCATTATGCGCTCCTTTTGGCTGATAGTTTCCGGTCGTGCGGCAATCGGAATGCTGAAAAACGGCTCTGCTTTTTGACGGCGGACAACCGGATATTCAATAGTATAACATAAATTGCGGAATTTGCAATAAAAGAGCAGAAATAATTTGTGTTTTCCGCAGATATATAGTATAATTAGTTAGGAAAAACATTGGAGGACGGCGTATGATTTTTGATGAGGCTGCAAGGAAAATACAGATTGGCGTAAAGGAACTGTGTCATACGGTCGTAAACCATGCGAGTATTGACGCGCGCGGGTTCCGTATCCGTGAGGACGGCGGGAAAGTCCGTGAAATGCTGGAGCATCAGCACGGACTTTGCTATCAGCCGGACGTTTTGCTTTCCCGCACGTTCAGCCGCGGCGGTCTGTTTTACGAGATTTCGGACGTGTGCGACGGCATTCTGCGTCTGCCGGACCGCACGGTTGTCTATGTCAATCGGTGCGTCGGCGGTACTACGGATATGGTAGGCGAAGATCAGGCGGCGGAACTTGTGGGACAGGCTGTCGTATTTGCGGCGATGGTTGCGGAAATCGAAATGCTCGGCAGAATTACGTTTTGCGTGACCTTGTATCACGCAAAGCAGGATATACGCACGATTGAAAAAACATATACCCGCCGGGAAATGACCGAGGCGCTCTATCGCCTGATTGATCTGCATCGGCCTTTTGCCGCGCTTGAAGCCGAGCGTGTGCGTGTGCGTCTGCCGGGATCAAAGGGCGCGCAGTTTCCGTTTTGTGAAATCCGTCCGCAGCAGCGCGACTTTATGGTTGAGGTTCTGCGTGCGGTCAAATCGGGCGGAAAAGCGTTGATCGAAGCGCCGACCGGCACCGGCAAGACGATGGCGGCGCTCTATCCGGCGATCAAAGCGTTCGGCAGCGGCTTTGTCGATAAGATTTTTTACTTTACCGCGAAAAATACAACGGCGCTTGCCGCGCTGGAAGCGGCAAAAAAGCTTTCGGAGCAGACCGGGATTCGCGCGGTGCATATTACGGCAAAGGAACGAAGCTGCCCGGTCAAGCTGCGCGATCCGTTTAAATGTACGCCCGGCGTTTGTCCGCGGGCAAACGGCCACTATAAGCGTATGCCCGAAGCGATCGCCGGTATCGTAACGGCGCGCCGCGTTATCGACAGCGCGGCGGTAGAGGATTTTGCCAGCCGGCACAGCGTCTGTCCGTATGAGCTTTCTTTGGATCTTGCCGACTGGTGCGATCTTGTGATCTGCGATTATAATTATTTGATAGACGAGACGGCCAGCCTGCGCCGCTATTTTTCGTCGGAGGCGCCGGAGGGGAAACGGTATCTCTTTTTGTTCGATGAGGCGCACAACTTGCTTGACCGCGCGAAAGCGTGTTATGGCGCGGAACTTCGTCTCGGCGAGATTCGGTCATTTTTGAGCGAAGCGCGGACGGCGGAGCGCAGTCCGGTCTGCCGCGCGCTTGCGGACGTTGAGTTTTACATAAACAGCATGCGGGAACTCTGTCAGGATGAAACCGAAACGGATGAAACCGGCGTTCCGCGCGGCTTTTGCGCATTGCGGGTATTCGACAAAAAGCTATACGATCTTTTGACTGCGCTGGAAAAAGAAATAGATAAGTATATGCATTCGCCCGCATACGGCAGTCTGCCGGAAAGTCTGCATGAACTGCGCGCCCATGTAAAAAAATACATCGGTTCGCTTGAACTTTTTGACGATCGTTTTGTACATACGGTTCAAGTCAGCGGGAACGAGGTCATTTCAAAGATCGTTTGCCTGGACCCGTCGGCGCAGCTTGCGAAAAAAATGGCGCTCGGCCGCGCAAGTGTGCTGTTTTCCGCAACGCTGACGCCGCTGGATTATTATGCGGCGCTTTGCGGCGCTAAGGAGGGAACCTGCCTGAAGCTGGACTGTCCCTATGATCCGGCCAATCTCTGCGTTTGCATTATGGACAAGCTGAGCGTCAAATATCAGTATCGGTCGCAGAACGCGGCGGCGGTGGCCGATGCGATTATGAGCGCCGTAGGGCGCCGGGACGGCAATTATATGGTCTATTTCCCGTCGTATGAATATATGAGCGAGGTGCAGACGCTGTTTAAATACAAGTATCCGCATATCCGCACGGTGGTTCAGGCGAAGGGCATGTCCGAGTCGGCGCGGCGAAACTTTTTGGATGCTTTTCGCGCCGGTGTGCGGACGACGCTGGTCGGTTTTTCGGTGCTCGGCGGGATTTACTCAGAGGGAATCGACCTTGTCGGCGATCGGCTGATCGGAAGCCTGATTGTCGGCGTCGGTCTGCTTCAGCCGAGCAACGAGGGAGAGCTTGTACGCGAATACTACGACAATTTGTATGAACTCGGACGTGAATACGCATATATTTATCCCGGCTTCAACCGCGTTTTGCAGGCGGCCGGGCGGGTCATCCGAACCGAGACCGACCGCGGCGTCATTGTGTTTATTGACGAGCGGTATGCGGAGGAACCCTATCATACGCTTTTGCCGGCGCAGTTCCGACGGGCTAAGTTTGTCGGGGATGCGCGCGCGCTGTCCGCGGTGATCGGCGGCTTTTGGGAAAAATAAGAAGAGAGATGAAAAAACACTGCCTCGTCCATTTTGGACAAGGCGCTATACCAAACGCTTAAAATAGAGGCGCAGTTCAATCTGTCAAAAAAGTGAAAATCGCAAATAAAATACGTTTACAAGGCGGACAAGTGCCGCCAACGGCGGCGCGACGGCGCGAGCGAACGCGCCCCATCGTCGCAAAACCTTGGTTTTG
>URDS01000080.1 GCA_900546635.1 uncultured Eubacteriales bacterium
AATGGCGGCACTCGCACACCCACAAGGTGTTTATAAGGCGGCACATGTCCGCCTTCTTCCGCCGCAAAACCGAGGTTTTGCGACGATGGGGCGTGTTCGCTCGCGCCATCGCGCCGCCAATGGCGGCACTCGCACACCCACAAGGTGTTTATAAGGCGGCACATGTCCGCCTTATAAACGTATTCTGTTTGCAATTCTTATCTTTATCGACAAGCTCAGAGAGCGCAGAATTTGTTTCTGCGCCCTCTTTGAAATTTTGAAAATTATGCATTGGTGTTTTCAGTGTTCATTTCGCTGTTCTCAGAAGATTTTTCACTTGAAGAAATGGGATTATACACGATTTTTCCGTTTTCTTCTTTTGCAAGGATTTTGTCTCCCGCTTTGATCCTGCCTTCGAGCATGGCCTCGGAAAAACTGTCTTCCACAAGGCTTGTAATGGCTCTGCGGAGCGGTCTTGCGCCATATACGGGATCAAAGCCTTCTTTCGCGACAAATGCGATCAGAGATTCGTCAAAGGTGATGCTGACATCGAGATCTTTGATTCGTGTCTGCAATTCTTTCAGCAAAAGCGCTGCAATTTTGCGAATATCGGAATCGGTGAGTCGGTTGAATACAATGATTTCGTCCAGCCGGTTTAAAAATTCCGGGCGGAAAGTGGATTTCAGCGCGCTCATGACGTTGCTTTCAATGCTGGCTTTGTCATCCTCGGCACCTGAAGATGCGGAGAAGCCGAGTGATTTGGCCTTTTCTGTGATGGCGGCGGCGCCGACATTGGAAGTCATGATAATAACCGTGTTTTTGAAATCGACTTTACGTCCCTGGGAATCGGTCAGGACGCCGTCATCCAAAACTTGGAGCATGATATTAAAGACATCCGGATGCGCCTTTTCGATTTCATCGAACAGAACGACCGAGTACGGTTTTCTGCGGATTTTCTCGGTCAACTGGCCGCCCTCGTCGAATCCGACATAGCCGGGAGGCGAACCGATCATCTTGGAAACGCTGTGCTTTTCCATATATTCGGACATATCAATTCGAATCATGGCATTTTCGTCGCCGAACATGACTTGCGCCAGCGCTTTTGCAAGCTCGGTTTTTCCGACGCCGGTCGGACCGAGGAAAATAAAGGAACCGAGCGGACGCTTTGGATCTTTGAGCCCCATTCTGCCGCGGCGGATTGCTTTTGCGACCGCGTCTACAGCCTTATCCTGCCCGATAATCCGTTCTTTCAGAATTTTATCCAGATTCAGCAGCTTTTTACTCTCTTCGCTTTCAAGCTGCTTTACCGGAATACCGGTCCATGAGGTTACAATGTCGGCAATGTTGTCCTTGGTGACCACAAGCGCGTTGCCCTCGCGGGATTTTTGCCATGCGGCCTTTTCTTCGTCCAGTTTTTTGCGCAGGGCGTGTTCCTCATCGCGAAGTCGAGCGGCCTCCTCAAAATTCTGCGCTTTGATCGCTTCTTCTTTACTTTTTGAAAGCGTGTCAATGGTTTTCTCCATATCCTTGATATCCGGAGGCGATGTGAAATTGGAGATCCGAATGCGCGAGGCGGCCTCGTCTACAAGGTCGATGGCTTTATCCGGCAGATACCGGTCGTTGATATACCGCTTTGAAAGATTGACAGCGGCCTCGATTGCTTCGTCCGAGATTTTCAGCTTGTGATGCGCTTCGTATTTGTCGCGCAGTCCTTTCAGAATCAGTATGGCTTCTTCCGGCGTCGGTTCGCCCACCATAACGGATTGGAAACGCCGTTCCAGCGCCGCGTCCTTTTCAATATTTTGGCGGTATTCGTTGATCGTTGTCGCACCGATGAGCTGCATTTCGCCGCGCGAAAGCGCCGGCTTCAGGATGTTGGCCGCATCCAGCGCGCCTTCTGCCGCGCCGGCTCCGACCAGTGTGTGAATCTCATCAATAAACAGAATGATGTCGGGACGTTTTGCGACCTCGTTCATGACGTTTTTCAGACGTTCCTCAAATTCGCCGCGGTATTTGGCGCCTGCGATCATGGAGGGAATATCCACCGTAACGATGCTCTTGTTTCTCAGCATTTCGGGAACATTCCCGTCGGCGATGCGCTGTGCCAGTCCCTCGACCACGGCGGTTTTTCCGACGCCGGGTTCCCCGATCAAGCACGGATTGTTCTTTGTACGGCGCGCAAGAATCTGCACAACACGTTCGGTTTCGTTTTCACGGCCGATAATCGGATCCAGCTTGCCTTCTTTGGCCAGAGCGGTTAAATCACGGCCGTAGTTTGAAAGCGTGGGACAATCCTTGACGTTGGCTTTACCGCCGCCGGCTTTGCCGCCGCTGTTTTGCGGCGAAACGTCGTTTCTCTCCATTCCTTCAAGATAGACGGTCAACTCGCTTTTCAGTTCTTCAAGGTCAACGCCGAGCGAGGCTAAAATTTTCAGCGCTACGCAGTCGGTTTCCTCAAGCAGCGCCAGAAGCAAATGCTCGGTTCCGATATAGCCGTGCCCGTAACGGGCGGAGGCATAGGCGGACATTTCGATGATTTGTTTGGTGCGGGGCGTCAAGTCTGAGGCGTTGACATTTGTAGGCGAGCCGGTTCCGATGGAGTTGACTACGGTTTCTACAATTTTTTGCTTGGTGGCGCCTTTGGAAATCAGGGCGCGCGCGGCTACGCTTTCTTCATCGGCTGTGAGACCGACGAGCAGGTGCTCGGAACCGACATAAGTATGACCGAATTCACGCGCCGCGATTAAGGCGTTATTCAGGGCGTTTTGTGCTTTTTGTGTAAATCTGCTGTTCATATCAATCCCTCCTTATTTGGGGATGTTTTTTTAATTATTGTACCGGCAGTTGTTTGTGGATCATTTGCGCGCGCAGTTTATCCCGAAACTTGGGATCGTTTAAATTGTTTTGCCGGCTGCAAAGCAGAATGTTTGCCGGCATGATTTCATAGAGCAGATGATCCAGCGCTTTTCCGTCCGGTGTTTTGGCTATGCCGAGACAAAATCCGAGACGCGCATAGGTGTAACAGTCAAAAAATTCTTTGCTCGAAATTATGGTTGCATAATGCAGTATACCCACACAGCGCATGATTTTATCAGTTAATGTGTCCGCGTTTGCTTTGAACAGGGAAGCGCGTGCGCTTACCTCGTCCTCTGCGATCTTTTGGGCAATGGTATCGGTTTTTCTGAGAATATCTTCTTCGCAGATGCCGAGTGACAGCTGATTGGATATTTGATAGAGGCAGGCGTCCGCCGCAGATCCCTCGCCGTACATCCCGCGAATCGTCATCCCGATTTTTTCAAGTTGAGATTTCAGTTCTCCCATTCGGTTTGTTATCGTCAGTGCGGGCAGAAACATCATAACGGACGCGCGCATCGCCGTGCCGAGATTTGTGGGACAGCGGGTTAAATATCCGAGATCTTTATCAAACGCAAACCGAATTTTTTCATTGAGTATGCGTTCGGCGGAAAGCGCGTGCTGATACGCTTCGCTCAGCGCAAGCCCGGCTGTATAGGCTTGGATTCGAATGTGGTCTTCCTCGCAAACCATGATATAGGTGTTCTTTTCGGCGTTGACAAACAGTGCGTGTGTTTCCTTGTCGTCTGCAAATTCCCGGCTGACCAGATTTTTTTCGGCTAAGGCGTGTACATATACCGCATCGGAAATGCGCATGTCGCGTGTAAATCCGCCGGCTTCGATCGCTTTAGCTGCTTTTTCAATGATTTCGCGGCGGCCGGTTTCGTTTAGAACCGGCGGAAAGGGATAATCGACGACATTGCGTGCCAGCCGCACACGGGTGCTTAGAACGACATCGGGATATGTCTTTGGGCGTTGCGTTTCCATCATGATTCCCCTTTCAGTTTTTTGATTTGGTCGCGCAGCTTTGCGGCAGTTTCATATTCTTCGTTTTTGACGGCTGTTTCCAGTTCGGCGCGCAGCTTTTCTTCCCGGCTCATCTCTGCTTGCGGTTGGGTTGTCGCATTTGTGCCGTTTTGCGGAGAAAGTCCGCTGTGTTTTGCAGTGCCGTGAATGGAGCGTATCGTGTTTTGCAGTTCCTCTCGGAATGTATTGTAGCATTCGGGACAGCCTACCTTGCCAAGAGACAGAATGTCATCGAAAGTCAATGCACACAGACTGCACTTTTTTGCCCGATCACGCAGTTGTCTGCCGCTTTCGGGGAGATCGAAAAAGGAACTGAACAGAGGGGAAAGCATACTGGTTGTTTGTAAGCCGACGCCGGCTTTTTTGGCGCACTTGTCGCATAGCGCAACGGAGGTCTCGTTTCCGTTGATATTTTGCGTATAAAAGAATGTGGCCTGTTCTTTTTTACAGTTGGTGCAAAGCATAAAAATCATTCCTTTCGTTTATTTTCATCATTATAGATACGGAACATAAATACGGAACAGAAATTTTTAATATTTCATTTCCAATTTATTTTATTGCATAAGGGTGAGCAGAACCTGTCGCACGATGTCAGCGCGGCAGGCATCTTTTTCATCTTTTGAAAGTGAAGCAAGCGCGGTTTGCGAGATGCAGGCGCGAATGAGTCGTTTTTCTCTGGCCGTGATAATATCGGTTGTATACAGCGCGTCCAAAATGGAAGAGCAGGCGCTTTCCTCTATTGTATCACGGACAGAATTGAAAATTTTTGCGAGCAGTTCGTCTTCACTGAGTACTTTGCGTACGATGCGCAAATATCCCCCCCCGCCGCGTCGGCTTTCGATTATATATCCCTTTTCGGGCGTAAAGCGCGACGAAACAACATAATTGATCTGACTTGGAACGCACCCAAGACGTTTCGCAAGGTCGTTTCGTTTTATTTCCAGTGTTCCGCCGCAGTTGTCCAGCATTTCTTCGATAAATGCGGCAATTGTATCCGATATCAGCATGAATATCATCCTTTCGCTTTGATGTATACAGTATAAACAAAAGGTCAATAAAAGTCAAAGTCAAATAAAGTCAAAAAATAAAGCGAGGCAATCCAAAAAACAGAATTACCGCGCTTTATTCTTTGATTTTCTTAAAATTTCAAGAATTTTTGCGTTTTTTCATTCGTCCCCGTTTTTGTATTTGTTGAAATTCATGATCAGGGTATTCCATGTTTTGGAATTTACTTCTCCGGTGGCGGGAAGTTGGTTTCGCATCTGGAATTTACGGATTGCGTTGAGCGTTTGCTGGTCGTAGATTCCCGTATTTGTTATCGTGCCGAAGTCATTGTATGCAACGGATAACGCACATAGCATGAGTTGAATGATTCGAACGATGTCGCTTTCTTCACCTGCCGAAACCAAATAATTATTCGGGAAAATATACAGCGGCAGCGGAACGGCCAGCGCTTCTTCTGCGACTAAGGCTTCTTCATAGAGAACGTCATATGTTTGTGCATCAATTGCACCGGTCACAGGAAGATTGTGGCGTTCTTGAAATTTCCGGACGGCTGCCGCGGTGGCCTCGCCGTAAATGCCGTCTACCGGAACGGTTACGGTTTCGTTGTTATATTTTTGAAGCAGTCTCAACAGTTCCTGAATCTGTCGGATGGCTTCTTTTTCGTTGTCAAGCTGATACATGGTTTCACCTCATGATATGGTGTATCCGGGATTTTGTCCCGGACTGGTTGTATTCCCTCTGTACAAATCTTCGTATGTGCTTGTGATGGCGCTCCAGGTCAAAAATTCAACTACGCCTGTGGGATCAAGTCCGAACAAGCGCTGAAAGGCTTCGACGGCGTTATAGGTCAGTGCGCCGAAATATCCGGTGACCGGCACGGAGGGAATTTGTGTATAGGTTTGGCCTATGTAGTTCAGGTATTCCTGAAGGACCTGCACGAATTCATTTTCGCTGCCTACTCGAAGCGTTACGCCGGGATAGGGAACCACGACGCCCTCGGAATATTCGATGGGAATGGACGCAATCAGTCCGCGGTATACGTTGAACAGTTCATACCAGGTGGTCTCGTCTACAATGCCGGTCACGGGAAGACCGTAGGTTTGTTGAAAGGCTTCGACAGCCGTTCGTGTTGCCGGGCCGAAAATGCCGTCAATGGCAACCGGTTCGATTGTCGGATTGAACGCCGCAACATAAGACAGGAAATATTGGAGCAGCCGAATGCCAAGTCCTGTGGAACCCTCTTCGAGTACCTCCGGAAATTGCCTTGAAACCTCTTCCAGCGTGAGGCCCTCGGCGTTAAGGTCAGACAGTTTCTTGACGCTGCTGTATATGCGCTGAATGCTGTACCAGGTGGCGCGTCCGACGATGCCGTCCGGCGTGAGGTTGAAAATACGCTGAAATTCTTTGACGGCTTCTTCTGTCTCTATTCCGAAATCGCCGTCTACCGTCGGAATCTTGGGAATGGCGGGGTAGTTTGCAGAAATTCGGTTCAGCCGAATCTGCACTTGCCGCACATCGTCACCGATACTGCCGCGGCGCAGCGGATACGGCGGCACGCTGACCTCAAAGGGGCCTACCGGGACATCCATGACAATATCGATGTTGTCGCCGTAATAATTTTGCAGAATTTCGTAGGGCGTGCGTCCTTCCTCCGCCAGCGGGACGGTTCCCCATTGTTCAAGTCCCTCGCACTTCAGTTGGATGCCGTCGCAGTATTGGGCGAACAGCGGTTCAACCTGTCCTTGGCGGACGATATAACTGTCGAAAATCTGATCGACGATTTGTGAAATGTTTTCAAAAATATCGCGGCCGTATACAAATGACTGATCGTATTGCGTTGTATTGGTGATGTCAAAATCATATCCGCGGCTGCGATAGTATTCCGTATAAATACGATTGAGCGCGAAAGAGATCTGTGCATAGATATTTGCCCGGATTGCACTTTCGGGCCATGTGGGATAGATTTCGCTGGAAGCGACATTTTTGATGTAATCCGCAAACGGTATGGTGACGTTTTGCGCGGGTTGATCCGGTGGACCTAAATGAACGGTGATCATTTCCGGAATGGTTGGCAGCGTCGGCATAATGGACCTCCTTACAGATCGGGGTTCTCAAATTCAGTAATCCGTGTTTCGTCGGGCGGGAGCGCCTGACCTCTGTATTCGGTATAGGGAATCAGATTTACGGGCTGAATGGAGGTTGTTCCGGCAAATATCGGAACATTAATGTAGCTTTGCGGGAAAAAGTTTTCTTTATCCACTTCGATATTGTAAGTGGCATAGGGCGTTTCGGTGCCGGGCTTTTCCGACTGCGCGGCAGGCGGAGCGGGAAGCGAAATTCTCGGTGTGCGTCCGCTGCGGTCGGTGGTTACGACCGAAATGACGCCGGAATCCTCTTTTGAACTTCCTTTGATCGTGACAAGCGCTCCCTGAACCGGGAGCGCGCCGTTGGCCGTAAATACCGTGACAATCAGCGTTCCGGTAGCGGTATAGGTGTCTGAAAGCTTATTTTCCATGGGTTCGTCCTTTCTGATGAAATATGGAACATACTAAATAGTATATGAATCAGGGTGAAATCATGCCTTTATTTGTGCAAAAGCAAAAAATATTCAAAAAATGCTAAATTCCTTTGTATTTTGCGCAATTCAATGCTATAATGTTAATAGTGTGTGAAGCACGCGCGTTTATTTCATGAAAAATTGAATAATCAGCGGGAGGAATTATGAACGATTCATTCTATGGGGAACTCAGTATCATCGGTATGCGCGGATGCGAAGCGTTTACCAGCGAGGTGGACAGCTACATCAAAGATTGGCGCAGGCATGTTGAGGATGAGACATACATTGCGCAGGCCGATTGTCCGCGCTTTGGTTCGGGAGAAGCCAAAGGCTTGATTCATGAGTCTATGCGGGGGCGCGATGTCTACATCATTTGCGACGTGTTTAATTACGGCGTTACGTATAAAATGTACGGCATGACGGTTCCGATGAGCCCGGATGATCACTACCAGGATTTAAAGCGAATCATCAGCGCAATCGGGGGCAAGGCCAGAAGAATTTCGGTTATCATGCCGATGCTGTATGAGGGACGGCAGCATAACCGTACATCCAGGGAGTCGCTCGACAGTGCGCTCGCGCTGCAGGAATTGGTATCCATGGGCGTCTCGAATATTGTCACGTTTGATGCGCACGACCCGAAAATTCAAAACGCTATCCCGCTGAGCGGTTTCGATAATGTCCGGCCTACGTATCAGATGATTAAAGCGCTGGTCAAAGCGTATCCGGAGGTTTCGTTTACGCACGATCATTTGATGATTGTTTCGCCCGATGAGGGTGCTATGACCCGGTGTATGTTTTACTCGTCGCTGCTTGGATTGGATCTCGGCATGTTTTATAAGCGCCGCAATTATTCGGTGATTATCGACGGGAAAAATCCGATTGAGGCGCATGAATATCTCGGCCGTGATGTAAAAGGCAAGGATGTTATTGTTGCGGATGATATGATTTCTTCCGGAGAGTCGATGCTGGATGTGTGCGTACAGCTTAAAGAAAAAGGTGCGGAACGAATTTTTGTGTTTGCGACATTCGGACTGTTTTGCAACGGATTTGATAAATTTGATGAAGCGTATGAAAACGGCGTATTTACAAAAATATTTACAACCAACCTGATTTATTGCCGCGATGAGTTGCGCGCGCGTCCATGGTATCAGCCGGTGAATATGTGTAAATATGTCGCCTATATCATTGATACGCTGAATCACGACGCGACCATCAGCAACCTTTTGAATCCTGCAAAGCGTGTACATAAACTGATTGACAGTCATGCGCAGGGACAATTGAACCGGGAATAATATGAAAGTTGAAAATGAGCGGGAACCCCGCTCATTTCAGACCGTCGAAAAACCAAGGTTTTCCGACGATGGGGCGTGTTCGCTCGCGCCG
>URDS01000081.1 GCA_900546635.1 uncultured Eubacteriales bacterium
GGTCTTTCTTTTTCTGAGTTTTTCTTTCTCCGAGAAAGAAAAACGGATAGGCTCTTACGCTGGTGTGAAATCACTGTTGATAAAACAAAATCCGACAGTGAGCCTTCCCCCGAGGGGAAAAATAGTCAACATCCGACACTCCAACTACGGAAATGCCGGATAAAATAAAAAAATTTAACTGAGAGGTAATGGAAAAATGAAAAAAACATTTATAACAGCACTTGCGGCAGCGGTTCTGGCGGCGCTTCTTGCGGCAACTGCATCGGCAAAGACCTATGTTCTTGATTTCACGTCTGAAAAATCAGGGAATGTCACCGAGGCATATACGGAGGAAAACGGTGAATTCAGACTGTCGGCGGGTAAATCCCCGAAAGCGGCGATATCGACCCTTGACGGGCTTGAGTTTCAGTTCCGCATCGATGAAGCGGCTGACTGGGGACTTATCACCGTTGTGACGCAGTCAAAGTACAACGAGACGGGGCTGAACGGCAGGGGACTGAAGTTCCGCATCGGCGGCGAAAAGGGCGTTGAGATCTCGCTCATAAAGGACGGCGGCGACTGGAACAATAAGGCGATCAACACAAGAACACTCTTTGATGTTGAAAACAACACATTTGATGATGGAAAATACCACACCATGAGCTTCTCGCTCGTCAACGGCAATTGGTCGGCAAAAATCGACGGTCAGGAATCGCTTCTCGGCATTACCGGGGAGCAGTATGCGGAGATCGCGTCCATGATATCCGGCGAGGCATTCGTATGCTTCGGCGACAACGCAAACGGCACGTTCATGACGGTGAAATCGGCTGAGGTCACGGAAAACGATCCCACCCCTCCCGATACCGGTGATGCGGTGATCCCCGCGATAATCGTCACTGTCACAGCCGCGGCAGCTGTTATCGGAAAAAAGCGCAGATGAAAAGGGTTCTGATCCTGCTTCTGTCCGCGCTCTGTCTGCAGCTTGCCTCCTGCGTGACTGCAGGCGATGCCGGGACGCTTCCGGTGCTACGTTTTACCGGGGCGACGTTTCCGGAGGAGCGGGAGGAGCTGAAAAAGCAGATAGACTCCGCAATGACGGTGTATTCCTCCCGCGAAAGCGACGGGAAGCCGGCGGAAGCGCTGAAAGACGCCGGACTTGCCGCGCTTGAGATATACCGCGATGCGGATTCCGGCAGTGAAGAGCTGATTTCGGCAAGAAAGAGCCTTAAAGAGGCGGTTTCGCGGTTCCGGCTCTCTTCCCCTGCGTCGGACAGCGAAATGGCAGATCTTGCCGGACTGATACTCAAAGCGGAGGAAAAGGGCGCAGATACTGCCGAAGCATACGCGGTCTACATTTCACACCCCACGTCGGCTGAAGCAAGGGCGGCGATTAAGAAGCTGTCGGAAGCCATAACCGGCTGATACATGCTCCGAATTATCTGAAATACGAAAGGATAAACAAAATGAAAAAAACACTTACGGCTGTTCTGTCACTGCTCCTTGCTCTGTTTATTGGCATGACGGCATTTGCCGGGGGGCTTGACATCAGTGCAAATCCCACGGAAGAAGCCATGACCGAGACGGAGGAGGGCGTGTACGAGGTATCCGTCCCCACCCATCCGAGGATTAAAGCAAACCTTGAAGCCGGCATTGAATTCGGCGTGAATTTCTCGTTCAGGAACCACGACTGGATCAATATCAACCTTGTCAACGAAGCAAATTTTCCGCAGGCGGAGAACTCTTACCTCGGAAAGAGCGGTGTTACCTTACTGCTTCAGGCGGCTGACTGCTCGTTCATGGCGCGCATTGTCACTCCGGAGACTTCATGGGACGCTCCCCTCGGCGACTTCGGCGGCAGGGACGAGAACATCAACTATTTCGGAAACGGTCAGTGGCACAAGGTTTCCGTCTCAAAAAAGGACGGAAAATGGTCACTGAGGGTCAACGGGGTCGAGGCATTCGGTGAGCTTACAGAGGCTCAGAGCGCGGCTCTTGACTCCCTTCTCGGCGGCGAAAGCGGCTTTGTCAGCTTCGGATGCAGCTCTGGAAAGGGCTTCTATTACGTCTGCAGCGGTACTGTCGCCGACAGGAAGATCGGGGAATCGAAATCCGAGGCGGAGAAGACCACCGTTCCCGCAACCGAGCCTCCGGCAGAGTCCTCGGAAAAACCGGCGACCGCAAAGGACACGAGGGGCACCGACGCTCCGCCGACCTCCGCTCCCGCGACAGAAAAGCCTTTTGACGACGGAAACGGCGGCGGGAATACGGTTATTTACATTGTTGCCGGCGCTGTCATTGTAATCGCGGCGGCTGTGATAATCGTTTCGCTTGTGAAGAAGAAAAAGAAGTAATATCGCACATCGTGCCTCCCCTCTGTCATACATAAGGTCTGAGGGGAGGCGCGGGGACGGATTTTTGGAATCCGACAAGAAAAATCTCAAAAAACTATTGACAAACCGCCTCCGTTGTGATATAATTCTATAGCGTTTTCCGGATGGGAGACGTATGGCGGAATAGCTCAGCTGGCTAGAGCAATCGGTTCATACCCGATAGGTCGTGGGTTCAAGTCCAACTTCCGCTACCAAATGGCCCGTTGGTCAAGCGGCTAAGACACCGCCCTTTCACGGCGGTAACGGGAGTTCGATTCTCCCACGGGTCACCAAAAAAAGCACTTGCGAAAGCAGGTGCTTTTTTAGCAACTGTTTTCATTTTACACATTAGGGTTTATAAATCAGGGCAGTATGTTTGTATTGAAAGGTCAAACGATGCAATGCTTGCTGAAAAGCGGCTTCAAATGCGGTGATGCATTGGGGAGCGTGCGGATCGGCGGATACCGGAGAGGAGATGTGCGATGCGGATACCCGATGATGTGCTATATGTGCTTTCCAAGCTTGAAGAGCAGGGATTTGAAGCCTATCTTGTCGGCGGCTGCGTTCGTGATTTCCTTTTGGGACGCATGCCGCAGGATTTTGATATTACGACCAGCGCTGTACCGGAAGAGATTGCGCGCGTATTCTCCGCCGATCGAGTCCTTTTAACCGGTGTGCAGCATGGTACGGTCACAGTACTGCACGGCCATGTCTCTGTAGAAGTGACCACGTTTCGCACGGACGGTGAATACGGCGACGGACGGCATCCGGACTTTGTTCTGTTTTCAAATTGTTTAACTGAGGATTTGATGCGTCGGGATTTTACGGTAAATGCAATGGCCATGGATCGTATGGGGCGTATTACGGATCCATATGGCGGGCAGTCGGATTTGCAGGCGCGCTGCCTGCGCGCGGTAGGGGATCCGATGAAACGCTTTTCTGAGGATGCACTGCGAATTTTGCGGGCGTTTCGATTTGCATCTGTTCTTGCGTTTGAGATAGAAGCGAGTACACTCGATGCTGCATATGTTCTTGCCTCCAAGTTATCGCTTGTCTCCCGCGAGCGGATTTTTTCGGAACTGAAAAAGCTGCTCTGCGGTCGCTCGGTTTCCGGTGTGCTTGAGAAAATGCTGTCCGGCGGTCTTTGGACGCATATTTTTTCTTTACCGAAGATCAACAGCCATGCGTTCGGTTATCTTGATCGGTTGCCGCTTCGCGCGGATATTCGGCTCTCAGCGCTTTTGCTCGGTGATCCCATGGCAGATGCCCATGTACGCAGTTTAAAGCCGTCTGCCGCTTTTTTTCATCGAGTGACGGCTATATTACATTGTCCGGTGCTGTCTGGTTGTTCCGCACCGCGCTTGCGTCGTATTTTAGCGGATGTCGGGCGTGAAGTTGTTTTGGATCGCGCTCAGATTGACATGTATGAGAGCGAGAGCGGCGATTCGTATGGTATGGTGCAGAAAATCCTATCAGAGGAGAATTGTTTTTCCATTCGGGATTTGAAAATCAACGGTCAGGATGTGCTGAAAACAACGGCGCTCCGAGGTGAGCAGGTGGGAATTGCCTTACAGGCTGTGCTGCATGCGATTTTTGACGGAAAAATACAAAATACCCGTTCGGATGCGCTTGAATTTTTGCAAATTGTTTCAATGAATCTGTTGGACGCAGGTAAAAAAGTTGACAAGTGCTGAAAATTATAGTATGATTATAGATGTAAATATATGTAATAGAAACAGGGAGGTAACTGCGGTATGGCTGATAATGTAAAGTATATTGAGTACAAGGGCCGAGCGTTTGTCCGTGAGCATGATACCATTTGCTATGGCAATATGACGGATCCGTGTATTTTATATATGCTGATTCTGTCTTATAAAAAATTTGCAGATACGGAAATTCCGGATAAAATTCTCATCCAGATTCTTTCGACGGATCCTAAAAAGTCTTTTGCCGATCGAATCATTAAGCAAGGAGAGAAAAAAGGTTTATATGATGCGCTTGATGTTGGAATGATCTGGTTGGAACGTGCCCTTGCCTGAAGCCGGTACTTATAAGATATTGTAAAAAGAGCGAAAGCAATATTGCTTTCGCTCTTTTTGGTATCTTTGAAACGCAGTTCCTGTAAAAATTTTTTCAAAAGTGGGCAGCAAGTCCCACATATGGGACACGGAATGCGGTATACTGTATTCAGAGGAGGAAATTACGTATTTTCGATCAGCGCAATCAAATCAGTAAACGAATCAATTTGATCAAAAGAAACATCCGGCAGATTACGAAAATCACGCTTATGCGCGCCTGTGTACAATACGGGATGTATGCCGGCATTGTGCGCGCCGAGAATATCCGCTGTCGGATTGTCGCCGCAGAACCATACGTCCTTGGCATCGAGTTTTGCACGGCGAAGCGCGATTTCAAACAAGATGGTTTCAGGCTTTCGGAAAATATAACTGGAACTGGCGATAATAAATTCCAGATGGTTGCTTGGAAGATAGCGATCAATTCTTGTTTTCAGTGAATTTTGCGAGAAGCAGAGATTACTGACTACACCGGTGCGGATGCCGTGTTCATGCAGATAGGAAAGCGTCTCCTCGGCGCTGGGCGAGGCAAAAGAACCATGTGTGGCGGTATCCCAAAAAAGCAGATCCGCCTCCTCATAGGAAATGTCCAGCGTAAGACCGAGGTATTCATATAAAAGTCGCTGAAATTTTAGGTTGTCGATTTCTCTGCAATCCTCGCGTACCTTTTTGGAGAGCAGGTCAAATAATTCTCCTGCAAATGCGCAGATTTCCTCCGGCGACAGATCCGTGTGACCGGAAGCATGCTGCAATACTGCGAGGTTTGCAAGTTTAGCGTCAAACTGCGGTTCAACTACCAGTGTTTGACCGTAGTCAAACAAAATCATTTTCGGTTTCATCATTTTAAAAACAACTTAAAGCGCGCAGAGAGCAGCGCCGATAACCGTTGAATATTGTGCCCGGTCTGGAATTAAAAAACGGACATCAAACATTTGCGAGAGTGTGTTGAAAATGCCGTTTGCCTGCGGAATCTGCGTCAAATTTCCGGTCAGGACAATATCCTTGGTTTTATGCATGCGCGAGTTGAACACGGCCATCATTCCGACCGTTTCAAAAATCATATTGATCAGTCCGAGCGCAAAATCTTCTTTTGCGGCAAATTCGCTGACTTTTCCGAAATTGGCGGCGGTCATGTTTTCGGGCAGCGCATAACTGGTCATGGTAATGTCTTTGATGCGCAAATCGATGTTGTCCAAATTGCCGTTTTTCGCCAAATCGGAAATATGTTCGGCAGAGCCGATATTCAGCAATTTTTTGGACAGGCCGATCAAGGTGCCGCCGCCGACGCCGGTGCCGCCGAGATATTCGATCTCTCCTCCGCGGCGGGCATGAACCAGGGCGGTGCCGGTACCCATACTGACGACAATCGCTTCGTCCAGTTCGGAAAGATAAAGCCCGCCGAGTCCGATACAGCGGAACTCCGGAACATTTTCACAGGGTAGAGAATAAAGCGGTTTGGTGATGTATTTGGAGCCGACACCGGTAATGGAAACCTTTTCAATATCGGAAAGTTCCAGATTATTTAAATTGATAAATTTGCCGAACGCTCCATAAACCGAGGTGATCGGATCCGTGGCTTTTACAGCGATCGGTTCAATCAGGCGATGATCGTCCCTTGAAGAAAAGCCTACAATTTTTGTTGTGCTGCCGCCAATGTCGATGCCTATGGTGACCATGAAATTCTCCCTTCATGACAGAAAAAATGCATTTGACCGAATGATCCGCGTATCCATATACGACGAAACGGTAAAAGTGTGGATTGAATTTAATTATATCATTACAAGGAGATAAAAGCAATATGGGAAAGCAAAGCAAGCTTATTTTTTTGCGCGCAGGGAACCGAGTACGTGACCGCGGCAGGCAAATTCGGTAAAAGCGGATATCGGAATGGGCGCGTAATCCGGATTCAGAGAGAGCAGGCAGTCGCCGCCGAATTTTTTAAAGTACCCCTCGCCGTCGCAGACAAAAATACCGAGTTCTCCCGGATCAACCGCGGCTGCGCTGCGAACCAGTAAAATATCGCCGTCAGAAAAGCGCGGTTCCATAGAGTTGCCGGATACGCACAGGGCGAAATCCGCTTCTTTCGTTTTTTCGTTGTCCGCAATCCGAATGGCCGAAGCGCTGCTCGATTCCAGGTATATGCCACTCCCCGCGGAAACCCTGTCCGCGTAAAGCGGAATGATTCGCGTTTTCTCACGGTTTTTGACTTTTGTGCGGCTGCGGAAAATAGTTTCGGGAATTTCCGCGCGAACATTTCTCGCGGCCGCAGAACAGCGCATATATTCTTCATCCAGTATATAGTCGCATATACGCAGACCGTGCATATCCAGTGTCCGGCGCTTTTCAATCAGCGCGCTTTCCTCTTTGGTAAGACAGAGACTGTCCTGTCCGAGGGCAAGGTATTCGAGGGAACATCCGAGCGCGCTCGCGATGGCGACCGCGGTGGAGAGTTTCGGTTCTTCTGTAAAGCCGGAGAGCAGCTTCCCGAGGGTTCCCGTAGGAATTCCGCTGGCGGCAGCCAGCATTTCATTCGTGATTCCTTTTTCCTTTTTTATTGCTTTGACGCGCTCGGAAAAGTTCATGGCCGATGCTCCTTTTTACAAATTCAGATAAAAAAATAAAATATATTTTTTATTAATTCGATTATAACATTCATTTTCCAAAAAGTAAATACATATTTTGATATTTTTTCTAAACAGATAAAATTTTATTTCATAACAGGAAATAAAATTGAAAAAATGTATTGACATTTTCCAATAATGGTGATATTATAATTACACAAGACAAACAAAAACGCAGGAAGGATATAAAAATGAACACATATAATGCTTATACATACAGAGGAAATGTCAGCGCAAAGGCAAACCGGTCGCTTCTAAGACTCATTTGGCTTTATCTTCGTGCTTTTTTTGAGGTGGTTTTCGCGCGTGTGCGCGCTCAGGATCTGCGCGCGGCGGCCACGGTGGCCAGTTTTGTTGCGGCTCTCGGTTTGATCGGCGGTATGGAATTCGGCGCGGTGCCGTTTTATATCGGACTGCCGGTTTGCGCGGTGATTGCGATTGCGGGGCTTGTCGCGCATTTTGAAGAGTGATTGCCTTGTCCTCCCAAGACATTGTAATAGAAAAGCATCCGGCAGACGGGATCATCCTGTCTGCCGGATGCTTTTTGAGTCATTACAGAAAATCTATGTAGCGTGCAAAAAACCGTCTGAGAAGCATTCTGCCGCTCAGACGGTTTATTTCGCTATATTCTGCGAAAGGTGCGTTTATTCTTCAAGGTTGCCCTTGTTTTCGGAAATAATCTTTTCCGCTACCGGCGCCGGCACTTCCTCGTAACGGACAAATGCCATATCGTACCGCCCGCGTCCCTGCGTCATGGAACGAAGCGCAACCGTATATTCCAGCAGTTCTGCCTGCGGCGCTTCCGCCTCCACAATGGTGGAGCCGTGTTTGCTTTCATCCGGATTGATACCGAGCACGCGCCCTCTCCGTTTATTGAGGTCTCCCATGATGTCGCCTACCATGGAGTCCGGAACATATACTTTCAGCGTCATGACCGGTTCCATCAATACGGGAGCCGCCTGTTTCATGCCCTCTTTATAGGCAAGAGAAGCCGCCATTTTGAACGCCATTTCGGACGAGTCTACGTCGTGATAGGACCCGTCAAAAAGGTTTGCTTTCAGCCCGATCATCGGAAATCCTGCAAGAACACCTTTTTTCATGGCTTCCTCAAGCCCCTTCTGCACGGCAGGGTGGAAGTT
>URDS01000082.1 GCA_900546635.1 uncultured Eubacteriales bacterium
TTCGGAAAGGGGTTCTCCTTGTGGCGTCAGGACTCCTCCCGGCTTGCGCCGGGCCACTCCTCACGCCTATACGCGCCCCATCGCCGCAAAACCAAGGTTTTGCGGCGGTCAGACCGGTGCGCATTTGCGCACCGGTTTTTCAGATCCTCAAAAAAGAAAATTTCCGCCGTTATACATGCATACACGGATGTCTTGCGCCGCACGCGATACCGCTCACGCGCTTTTTAAAATTTATAGTATATATCTGCCTGTCTATGAACGTTCCCGCTCTTTGCCGCCGCGGCGGCAAAAACCAAACGGAAGCCCGGCAAACATCACAACCCAAAACACAATGAGATAATACAAAACCGATCTGCCATGCGCTACCGCAGCCGCAAAAACCATAAAAAGGCTTCCCGAAATTGCAAGGATCGGGATAATCCATCGGCGCAGAATACCGAGACCGCGCGCTTTACGCATGAACATCACAAAAATCGGAATATAAAACGCATAAGCGGTCACAATCGGAAGCTCGGAAGAATCAAAGCTGAACACGCCGAACCACGGCGCCGGCACAAGATTGGCCCCGTAAAAATACAGAAACCAAATCACCGCAAAAAAAAGCCCCAAAACCGAAGAATTGACCGGCATACCGGTTTTCTCATCAACCGCGGCGAACGTCTCGGGCGCAGGGCCGATACCGCGCGCGGCCAAAGAATAGATGCCGCGCGTATTGGCCAGCATCAGCCCATTGAGCGTACCGATACAGGACACGGCGACAAAAAGGTTCAGCACCGCGCCGAGACCGCCGCCGAATACGCGGATGAATGCCGACGACGCGCCGTGCTCTATAAGATCGGCGACCGGCGCACCGCCGACCACGCCGAGGTAATAGAGCACATATACCGCGATAATGATAAGCGAACCCGCAACAAGCGCAACCGGAAGATTGCGCTTGGCATTTTTGAGTTCCGCATTGATGCTTGTCGCGATAATCCAGCCGTCATAGGCAAATGCCGCCGCAACAACGGCCGCAAACAGCGGATGACCGCCCGCAGCCGTTTCCGCCGTTTCGATCTGCATATTCTGTACTGTGATGCCGAAAAACAAACCGTAAATCAGCCCCCCGATCCCCATAAAAAGCAGCGGAATCAGCTTCACAATGGTCGTTGATACCTGAAAATATCCGGCAAGTTTTGGAGAAAGCGCATTCATCGCATAGCTCATTACCAAAAAGAAAAGCGCGATCACCATACATTCCGGACCGGATGCAGGGGCCGTGGCAAACGACGGCTGCAGCGTATTGATAAATACCAGCGTATAACGCGCCGACAGCCAAGCCAGCACACTGACCAGCGTCGGATAATAAACAGTCGATAAAAACCATCCGACAAGGTAGGCGTACCCTCGGCCAACCGCGGCCTCGGCATAATCGACAATGCCGTTCATCCGTTCATACTTTCCGGCCATGCTCGCAAAAGTCAGTATGCACGCCATCATAATGGCGCCGCCGATCAGCCATGCGAAAATGCCGAACTTTACATTTCCGCCTGTTCTTTCAAGAATGATCTGCGCTTTGAAAAAAACGCCGCTTCCGATCACAATACCAACCACCATGGCAATTGCGGTGAAGAGACCGTATTTTTTGCTGAGTTTATGTTCCATCAAAGTCCTCCGGCGCCGTTTTTTCGGTGCGCACCCGATTTTGCATCCTGTTTTTTTATATTTTGATCCTCATATACTACTTATTCTGTACAGAATTGCGGGACTTATCTAAAATCACGCATAAAATGCCGCAGCCTGTATGCTGCGGCATTTGAAATATTATTTTGCTCAATCGAGTACGACCGTCGGCCAAAGCGCCGACGAATGTACGGAAACACCGCTGAACGTATCGCTGGCAGCCTTGCCCGGACCGTCATCGTTAAACAGCGCAAGCCGTACGCTGAAGCGATCGGCGCCCGAAAGCCCGATCAATGCTTTCGGAATCAAAACTTCGGTTACAACGCCCGTATCGCGATCCGTATTTTCCCCGGTCGTGCCGAGCACTTTTACCACTGCGTTTCCGCCGTCAAGCGACTGCTTCAGTTTGCCGTTTTCATAATAATCGACCGACTGAATGCCCTCAAGACCGAATACTATCTGATAATAGCTTGTATTGGCTGTGGCGATCGCTACGGTCGCCGTATCCCCCTCATTGATATAATCATCCAACCTGGATATCAGGAAATACACATTTTCACTGTCATGCGCGGCGCGGAGCGTAACCTGCGCCTGAGACTCACTCCCGACAAAGAGCGCATCCGTATTCGTTTCCCAATCATCGGTGTATCCGTCTATGCGTATCGCGCACGCCGGCGCATTGACCCGATGGTTCAAATACGAATAGGTCATCTGAATATTTCGCTTTTCTCCGTCTGTACCGGTATTGACTGTAAGAACACAATGCGTTCCGACAATCTCGCTCGATCCCCAAGAGCCTTTGGCATCCGGCACCATCACAAATTCCTTATTTGAAAACATCGTTCCGTCCGGACTGCCGAGCCGGCCGTAGCGCAGACTTTTCAAGCCATAGGTCAAATAAGTCTCTCCCGACGGAAAGCGGGAAAGATAGGGGGCAGCCGCCTTATACGCACTTGCCTTGCTTTCCTCCGGGCCAACCTCCTCCATGCCGAGATTTTTCCAAACGCCGTCCGCCTCGCTCGTACCGTAGGAAATCCAATACGTATCGCTCTGATCATGAATTTCAACAGCCAACAGAGTTTTCCCGTTATAAAGTTCTACCGCAGACGGCATCTGCCCGGAAAAATACGAAATACCGTTCCGGTTGCCGATGCTCTGCTGAAAAACGCGCAGCGCCGCATAATAGTTTGTATCGCCGGGCTGAACATCCGGCGTCCAGGTATATCCGCCGTCGCTAGACAAAATCATACCCGTGCAGCTGGAGCGCTTGACCGTATCAAAGCCGTATTTGGCAATATAGGGCGCGATCTGCGTAAAATACAATTCAATCCGCCCGTCCGAGCGCTGAAAAATATACGGCTCCCAGGTCTGACCGGTATAAACACGAGTCTGGTCCGACCAGGCAATTTGATTCTTTGCGCTTGGGGTCCCGCGAACCATGTAGATTCCGTTTTGATCGATATACTCCTGCATATTATAACCTGCCGAAGGCCGAACCGAGTATACAACCAAAATATCTCCGTTATCCAGCACGCAGGCATCCGCGTTTACCGCATAATAACGATCCTGCGTCCCCGCAAGCGAGCCCTCAGCATACGTAAACTTGTGATTTGCCGAATTATAGAGTACCTGCGGCGAGCCCCATCTTTGTCCGTCGCTGCTGGTCACATAATAAATATGCTGACCGTACTGACCATACTGATACAAAAGCAGATACAGATCGTCGCGAACTTTTTTCACGCGCGGATACCAGGCATTGTCATAACGGGCAAACCCGGTGACAGCCGAGGAAAGCGTCACATTGGAACGATAGTCGATCTCAAGCGAAGCGGTCGTAAAATCGTCCTTAGCATGGTCGCCGTCCGTTCCCCCGGTATTCAGCTGCGCAATCGGGATCAGCACTGTTTCGCCGATATAATCTTCGGGATTCTCCACTCCGTTTCCGGTACCGGTCGGATTTTCGTCCGTCCCCGGCACAGAAGAGCAGGCACACAGCAATACCGAGAGCAGCAACAGCACAAGAATTTTTAAATAACGCAAGGATTTATGCATAATTTCCCCTTTCAAATTCCAAACAAACTTTCAAAGCGACACGGCAAAACAGACAGCGCCGCGGCATGGATATAAATTTTTTGATTTCAGTCAAGCACAACCGCCGGCCAAAGCGCCGAAGAAAGCGCAGAAACGCCGGTAAACGTATCGTTTATAATCGTACCGGTGCCGTCATCGTTGACAAGCGCCAGCCGAACGGCAAAACCGTCCTTGCCCGCAAGACCGAAAAGCGATTTCGGAATGGAAATTTCGGTCACGACACCCGTATCACAGTCGGCATTGTTGTCAACAGTGCCGAGCACTTTTACTACGGCCTGTCCGCCAAAAAGCGACTGTTTTAATTTTCCGTCCTCATAATAAGCGATCGACTGGATGCCGTCAAGATCGAGTACAACCTGATAATAGCTCGTATTGTCCACGGCCACCGCCAAAACAGCCGCGTCCTTTTTCGTTATATACGCATCGAACCGCGACACAAGAAAATACAGATTTTCATCGTCGTGCGCGGCGCGCAGCGTCAGCTGCGCCTGCGATTCGCTTCCGACAAAGAGCGCGTCGGTGCTCTTTTCCCAATCATTTGTATATCCGTCAATACGCATCGCGCATTTGTGCGCGTTGATCCGGTGATTCAGATAGGCATAGGTCATCCGAATCCCACGCGCTTCCCCCTCAGGCCCGGCATTGGCCGTCACGACACAGTGAGAACCGATCAGCGCATTCGATGCCCATGAACCCTTTTTTCCCGGGACCGTCACAGAGTCTACATCAGAAAACTCGGTTCCGTCCGGGCTGCCAAGCCGCCCGTGTGTCTGGCTCCCGGCACCGTAGGTCAAATAGGTTTCTCCCGAAGGGAAACAGGAAACATAGGGCGCGCCGCCTTTGTATACGCTTGCCTTCGTTGTGCTCGGCCCGACCTCCTCCATGTAAAGCGGCTTCCAAATGCCGTCCGCCTCGCTTGTCGCATAGGAAATCCAGAATGTATGATTCTGCTCATGGATTTCAACGGCAAGCAGCGTTTTTCCGTTATACAGTTCGGCGGCAACCGGCATCTGTCCCGAAAAATACGGCACGCCGTTCCGATCACCGATGCTCTGCTGAAAAACGCGCGTCGCCGCATAGAAGTTCTTGTCTCCGGGCTGAATATCCGGCGTCCAGGAATATCCGCCGTCTTTGGATACAAGCATTCCCGTACAGCTTGAACGTTTGACCGTGTCAAAGCCGTATTTTGCGATATACGGCGCGATCTGCGTAAAATACAGTTCGATCCGCCCGTCCGTGCGCTGCAAAATCGAAGGCTCCCATGTCTGACCTGTATAAATGCGCGTCTG
This sequence comes from uncultured Eubacteriales bacterium, assembly GCA_900546635.1. Lineage (GTDB taxonomy): Bacteria > Bacillota > Clostridia > Oscillospirales > CAG-272 > UMGS902. Next base: position 5,043 of record URDS01000082.1, read on the forward strand.
TTTTGACCAGACGATCTGATTGTTTTCGCCCACAGTCCCGCGCACAAGATAAATACCGTTCAAATCAATATATTCCTGTTTATTGTATCCGTGGTTCGGCCGCACGGAATAGGCAACCAAAATATCCCCGCTATCCAGCACAACGCCATCCGCGTTCACCGCAAAATATTTATCCTCGGTTCCCGCAAGAGGTCCGTCTTCGTATGTCAGCTTATGATTGGATGCATTGTAAAGCACCTGCGGCGCGTTCCAGTTTTGACCGTCGCTGCTGGTAGCATAATACAAATGCACGCCGAACTGACCGTATTGATATAACAGCAGATACAAATCGTCCCGAACCTTTTTCACGCGCGGATACCAAACATAATCGTAGCGATGATAGCCGGTAGTTTCATAAGAAAGCGTCACATTCGAGCGGTAATCGATCTCAAGAGAAGCGGTTCGGAAATCATCCTCTGCATGATCGCCGTCCGTCCCATCGGTATTCAACTGTGCAATCGGAATCATCACCGTTTCACCGTTAAAATCTTCGGAAAGCGCGTCTTTGGTTGCGGCAGGCACTTCCTCCGTCTGACCGGAATGAGCTTCCGACTGCACTTCATCCGTTTTGATACCGGCAGAAATTTCTTTCGTCCCCGGTGAAAAAGAACACGCGCTCAGCAATACCCACGACAGTATCAGCGCAAGGCTTTTCCAAATGCCCCGATATGAATGCATAGCGTTTTCTCCTCACGTTTCAAGCGAATTTGCAAGGCGACATGAATCCAATGCATACACCGATCACAATAAAATTCCGCCTGCGATACATTTGTTCATGCGTCGCAGACGGAAAAAGCTGCGCAAACATTCAAACCGCGGCACCGCGCGCGGCTTTATATAATGTTCCGGCCTCAGTCGAGCACGACCGACGGCCAAAGCGCCGACGAAAGCACGGAAACGCCGGTAAAGGTATCATTGATAATCGTACCGGTGCCGTCGTCATTGGTAAGCGCCAGCCGCACGGCGAAACGATCTTTGTCCGCAAGGTCAAAAAGCAACTTCGGAATGGAAACTTCGGTCACGACGCCCGTATCTACGTCGGTATTTACTCCGGTCGTACCGAGTATCTTAACTGCGGCCTCACCGCCGGTCAGCGACCGCTTCAGTGCGCCGTTTTCATAATAGGCAATAGACTGAATACCGTCAAGGTCCAATACGATCTGATAATAACTCGTATTGCTCACAGCCACAACCACCGTCGCCGTATCCTTTTTCGTTATATACGAATCAAGCCGCGATACAAGAAAATACATGTTTTCATCATCGTGTGCGGTGCGGAGCGTCAGCTGCGCCTGCGATTCACTCCCGACAAAGAGCGCGTCGGTACTCTCCTCCCAATCCGCGGTATATCCGTCTATGCGCATCGTGGTTTTGGGCGCATTGATTCGGTGATTGAGGTAAGCATAGGTCATCCGAATGCCGCGCGCATCCCCCTCGGGGCCTGCATTTGCCGTCACCACGCAATGCGAACCGACAACCGCATTGGATGCCCAGGAGCCTTTTCCAAGCGGAATCATCACGGCTTCCTTACCGGAGAACCTGGTTCCGTCCGGACTGCCGATTCGCCCGTACGTCCAACTGTTTGAACCGTAAGTCAAATAAGTTTCTCCCGACGGGAACCGGGAAACATAAGGGGCTGCCGCTTTATATACGCTTGCAACGGTCGTGCTCGGCCCCACATCCTCCATGCCGAGCGCTTTCCATGCGCCGTCCTCCTCGCTTGTCGCGTACGAAATCCAGAATGTATCGTTTTGTTCGTGGATTTCAACGGCCAACAGCGTTTTTCCGTTGTAAAGCTCGGTTGCAACCGGCATCTGTCCCGAAAAATACGGTACGCCGTTGCGCTTGCCGATGCTCTGCTGGAAAACGCGCGTCGCCGCATAGTAATTCTTATCTCCGGGCTGAATGTCCGGCGTCCAGGAATATCCGCCGTCCTTTGACGTAATCATGCCCGTGCAGCTTGAGCGTTTGACCGTATCAAATCCGTATTTAGCGATATACGGCGCAATCTGCGTGAAATACAGTTCGATCCGCCCGTCCGATCGCTGCAAAATCGAGGGCTCCCATGTCTGACCGGTATAAACGCGGGTTTGCTTAGACCAAGTGATCCGGTTGTTTGCGCTTACGGTTCCGCGCACAAGATAAATGCCGTTCAAATCAATATATTCCTGCTTATTATATCCGCGGTTCGGCCGAACGGAATACGCAACCAAAATATCCCCATTGTCCAGCACGCAGGCATCCGCGTTCACCGCATGATATTTATCCTCGGTTCCCGCAAAAGGTCCGTCCGCATATGTAAATTTATGCGCTGCCGCATCATAAAGCACCTGCGGCGCATTCCAGTTTTTGCCGTCGCTGCTGGTCGCATAATACAAATGCATACCGTACTGGCCGTAATGATACAAAAGCAGATATAAATCATCCCGAACCTTTTTTACGCGCGGATACCAGGCGAAATCATAGCGGTTATACCCGGTAACAGCGGAAGAAAGCGTCACATTCGAGCGATAGTCGATCTCAAGAGACGCAGTCTGAAAATCGTCCTCTGCATGGTCGCCGTCCGTCCCGTCGGTATTCAACTGCGCGATCGGAAGTATCACCGTTTCTCCCTTTACAGGCGCCGGTTCACTGCCCGAAATCACGTTTTCAAACAATTCCTTTGTAAACACGCCCTTGGCAATCAGACGATCCGCGACCCGGTCCCCGGATTTCGGCGTGGCGGTCAGCGCGCGGTAGCAGATCTGAAATGCGTCCCCGCGGCAAAAGGCCGCGCCGGGCGCGCTGTTTTCGGTCAGTCCCG
>URDS01000083.1 GCA_900546635.1 uncultured Eubacteriales bacterium
CGTCCGCAGATGTATGCGCGGCAAATCCGCTTTCCGGAATACTGGAGAAATCGGTGATCGTGCATCCTTCAGCGGTGCAGGGGTGCCAGTGCCCGGACTCGTTTTTGTCCCATGCGTCCATATCAAAGCTGTGCACATGACTCTTGACAAAACCGCAGACCGAGCAGACATTGGTGCCCGGCGTATAGGTGTGATCTTCGGGGGCGGTCGTCGCCGTGCAGTTCACACATTTTTGCCAGTGCTTGGTATCCGAGATACTGTATGCGCCCTCCGCGTCCGCATCGGGATAGGCGTGCGCTGCATTTCCGGGCGTGAGGACAAAATCGCAGACCGAACAGAGGACAGGCGTTGTGCAGTCGCTGTCGTCGTCCGCAGATGTATGCGCGGCAAATCCGCTTTCCGGAATACTGGAGAAATCGGTTACGGTGCATCCTTCAGCGGTGCAGGGGTGCCAGTGCCCGGATTCGTTTTTATCCCATGCGCCCGAATCAAAGCTGTGGATGTGGGCGGATGTATTTATAACCGTGAAATTGGTCAGCTTGCCCTCGATCTGCGTCTTGTCCGCCAAAGCCGAAATATCAATCAGAGAATCTCCAGCGGTCGTGCCGTCCGCGCCGACAAGCCCAGAAAAATCACCGCCCTTGACCGTGACTTTGATATTGCCCGCCACGTTGCAGTCGGTGCCCAAAACACCGATCAGCTTGCCGACAAAACTGCCGCCGTGAATGGTCAAATCCACATTGCCGCCGGCGCCCAAACTTCCGCCGGCGTCTTTCTCCGGATTGACCATACCCATATATACATTATGAATTGTTCCGCCGTAGATGCCGATATCGGCCGTACCCGTGTACTTCACATTTGTCGCTCTTGAAAAGGCCGCGATCATAAATTCGCCGCTTTTTACCGTAATTTTCGGATTCAGGTCGGCCGCAACCGTATCCGCGATACCGGCGCCTTTCTGCACGCCGCCGATAATCGCCGTCCCCTTGGGAATCCCGCTCATATCGCCGAAATCCTCGCACCGAACGCCCTCGCCCATCTCAATCGGGTTGAACTGTGCCACAAACATCAGATAATTCATCCCGGTTGCCGATCCGTTGCCGCGGAAGGTCAGATTTTCAAATACAGTCGGTCCGTTTAAGAAAAACCGATGGTTGTTGCTCACAATGCCGTGTCCCTCTGTGCTTCGATACGATACGCCCGCATATTCCTGGGTCAGCGTCACCGTACCGGTATGCGCGGGCTCTGTGAAATTTCCGGTAAGCGTCAGCTTTTCCACAACGACAATGCGCCCGCCCGCGTCGCCGAGCGCCGTATACGCGGCGGTCAGCGTGCCGACCGCCTTGTCGGGCGCGGAACCGTCGCCCGTGCCGCCGTTCGTTACATAAACAACCCGCTCGACGGATGCATCGACAAAACCGCAGACCGAGCAGACATTGGAGCCCGGCGTATAGGTGTGCGCCTCAGGGGTTGTGGTGACCGCGCAGCGCGTACACTTTTGCCAGTGCTGTGCGTCGGAAGTTATGTATGCGCCCGCCGCGCTCGCGTCGGGATAGACGTGCGATGCGTTTGCGGGTGTGACGACCCCGCCGCAGGCCGAGCAGAGGACAGGCGTCGTGCAGTCGCCGTCGTCCGCCTTTGGCGTGTGCATATGGAAAGCGGCAAGTTCGGGGCCGTTTACGGTTTCAATCCAGTTTCCGTTTGCGTTGAGCGTGTCAAAGTCGCTGTCGGAGTACTTGGATACGTTGGTCCAGGTTTTGGTGGGAGAAGCGATGCCCGTGATTTCGGTGTAATAGCACGGTCCGGTGGGCTTTGAAACGAGAAAGCCGCCGAACTGATGGATATAGTCCCGGTTTGTGTCGCTTAAGGTGCCGGTAACGGTGCCACGGTCCAGACAGTATGCAACGGTGCCGCCGTTTTTGCCGTTACCGCCGAGCGCGCCGCCGACGGCGACCGCGCCGTTTGCATTGATGATATTGCCGGTGTTCAGGCAGTCACTTATGGTGCCGTACGTATACTCGCCGACAATGCCGCCCGCGTAGGCGTATGCGTCTTTTTCGCGGGTTGTGGTGATGTCGCCGACGTTTTGGCAGACGGAGATGATACGGCAGTCGGGCGCGCCGCTTGAGAGACGGCCGACAATGCCGGCGACATTCCGCGTCCCCTCGATGTCGCCGCTGTTGAAGCATTCGGTGATTTCCACCATACCGGTGGTTGTGGTGGCGCCGACGATTCCGCCTATCGACTGAACGCCGCTTATGTCTCCCGCATTTGAGCAGTTCGTGATCGTCAGCGTTTCAGGCGCGCCGAGCTGCGCGTAGCCCACGATGCCGCCCGCAAAAGAATCGTCGGCCGGGGCCGTGCAGGTCACGGAAGCGGTGTTTACGCAGTTTTCAATCGTCGCGGACGTGCATTTGCCGACCAGACCGCCGACCTGGATGGCGCTCGATGTTATCGAACCGGCGACGGTCAGATTGCGGATGGTTCCGCCCGTGACAACGCCGAAAAGCCCGCGCGCCGCGTCGGTATAGGCGGCGTAGATCGTGATGGTATGCCCGTTTCCGTCAAAGACGCCGGAGAAGGTCGCGCCCGATTTTCCGATGGACTGGCTGATGGGCAACGCTTCGCTTCCGAGCGTGATGTCGTCGGTCAGGTAAAATTTGCCGCTGCTTGATTTGTCAAACAGCGCCGAAAGGTCTTGTGCGCTATTTATGGCCGTGTATCCGGTGAAATCCGGTTCCTCTGCGCAAACAGAGAAAAACAGCAGATTGGCCAGCAGCAGCGCGCAAAGCACGGCGGAAAGCTTTGAGCCTGGCCGGCGAAATGAAAGGTTGTTTTTCATATCGTAACCTCCGAATTTGGATTTTCGTATCGAGTTCGGTACTCATGATTCACAACCACTTTAATATAGCGCACAGGGGTTTACAATGTATTTTTTGATTCTTTTTGTGTATTTTTCGGTCAAAATCCGCAGCGCGCTTTGACCGACGGCAGAAAGAACGCCCGATTTCGTTTTGTGTTCCGATAGCCTTAACATGCTTTAAGACGCAGGGCTTTGAAATTACCGGGAACACATAAAAGAATCGGGGCAGGAAAAAAGGCGGACATACGCGCAGACAAAGCGCGCTTTGACCGGCTGCCGGACGCCGCGGGTACGGCCGCAGGCCGCTTATGCGGCCGTCAGCCGGTCAACCGCGGGAGAAACGGCAAATGCGGGAAAACCGCCTTACTTGAACGCAAAAATCGTTGCGTGGTGATAAATCTCGTCCGGGTCCAGCCGCCCGAAGCCGCGGGCGGGACTGTCCGGTTCGTACTGCGTTTCAAAGCAGACGGCCTGATGCTTTTTCTGCTTGACGCCACCCTTGAAGTCGTGGCCGTTTCCGATGAAATTGGCCGTATACACCTGCATACAGGGCATAGTGGTCAGAATCGACATTTCCCGCTCGGGCACGCGGCAGGTCGCGGCGTGCACAAATTCGAGATTGCCGTAGGACTCTTTTTTCGCAAGCTCAAGGAATGGCCCATTGCTGATGTACGAGGTCCTGCTGCTGTGGTTGAGCAAAAAGTTGTGGTCATAGCCCGCGTATCCGAGTCCGGTTTTTTCAATGTCCCGACCGATTTCCTTTTCCCTGCGGAAGTCAAAGGGCGTTTCATCCACACGTATACGCCTGCCGGTCGGCAGGCGCGTTTCGCTGTTGATTTCGGTTATCTGATCGGCGTTTATCTGCAGCACATGGTCAAGCACCGATGCGTTTTCATACCCGTGCAGGTTGAAATAGGCGTGATTTGTCATGCAGCAGTAGGTCGGCTTGTTTGTCGTCGCCCTGTAGTCGAGAATCAGCGAGTCCTTTTTTAAAATGTAGGTTACGGTGACGGTCAGTCTCCTTTATTCGTACAGCTCGATCTTGCTGCTGCTCATGGTGTAGCACTCGCGGTTGGCAAAGGGGTTCGCCGGGTCGGGCGTGCCGTCCGGCAAAAGACCGTCCTCTACGTTCCAGGTATGCCGGTTAAAGCCGACGCTTCCGCCGTGCAGATGCGCGGGTCCGGCGTTCTGCGCAAGCGGATAGTCGATGTCGTCCAGCGTGATTTTTCCGCCTGAGATCCGGTTCGCGTACCGCCCGATGACGCTGCCCTGATAGCTGTTGTCGGCCATATAGTCGTCAAGCGAGTCAAACCCGCATACAATGTCGGCGCCGCGGTGAACAAGCTTCTGCAAAACGGCGCCGTAGTCGAGCACGGTGATGGAAAGGTCGCCGTTGGATATGGTATGCGCGTATATTTCGCGTCCGCGCGCGGTTTTTCCAAGGAATTTTTTCATAAATTCAATCTCCCTAAATCGTCGTTCTCCTCCTACTATACCGCGGGCGCGCACCGCCAGACAATGTATTTTTCCGGTTAATCTATTGTATTTTTAATGCTCGAATGGTATAATTTAAACGATTTTAATGTTAAAAGCAAAGCCAAACTGCGTTTTTTTGCGTACTTTGCGGACGGGAGGCCGTATGAAAATGATTTCGCTTGACAGGCTGCCGCGGGACGTCAGTTTTTCGCGTATTTTCGGACTGTCGCAGGTATGGTCCGAAACATCCTCCTGGAGCTGCGTCGGGGACACGCGCTCCAAACACGGCTTTATGTATATTTGCTGCGATGAGGTTCTGATTACATATAAAAATGGGGAAAAGCTTGCTTTCAAGCACGGCGATCTTTTGTATCTGCCGAAATACAGCGAGTATTCCATTCGGTTTTCCAAAAGCGATACCTGCATACACGACATTCTTTTGAATTTTGACATGCGCGATCCCGACGGGGAAAATTATGCGTTTTCCGATAAAATCGAGTGCCTTTCGCACAATCTGCCCGCAAAGCTCGTGACCAAAATGCTGGAAGTGGTGTACAACAGCGTGAATATCAGCCACCCCACGCTCCCCATGACCAAGGAGTTTTACGAGTTCGCAAATATGCTGAACAATCATATCATCGCGCAAAAGCTGTGCAACGATACGGAAAACCCCGTGCTCCCCGCGATCGTCTATATCGACAATCATATTCTCGACGAATTTACCGTGCCGCAGCTTGCCAAAATGTGTCTTTTAAACGAGGGGGCGTTCCGCAAGGCGTTTCAGTCGTACACGGGGATGAATCCCGTGCAGTATAAACAGCACATAAAGATTGAAAAAGCCAAAATCATTCTCCGCAATACGACCGAGATCCCGGTGGAGGAGATCGCCGAAAGTCTCAATTTTTATGACAACTCGCATTTTCACAAGGTTTTTTCCAAGTTTACGGGCACCACGCCGAAACAGTATCGCGAGGCTTTTATAACCGCCTCCAAAACAAAAAAATAAAAAATACAATGATTCAGGCGGAAACGTACCTTGCCCGGTATTTCCCGCAATGCTATACTACGTTGTGTAGTATGCTGGATTTACTATGGAGGTCATTTTATGAAAAACATCGGTTTGCTTATCACGATTTTCGTATGCGCCGCACTCTTTTTTTCCTGCGGCGACAAAACGCCTGTTTCCACGACGCCCCCGACCGGCGAAGATTGGACGGAGAACACGTCTTCCGCTACCGAGGAGCTTCCGGACATTCCGCTGAGCGCCGATTTCGGCGGAGAAAATTTCTATATTTATTCGGCGGGGAATGTCGCGTATGAGGATTTTACCGCTGAGGAGACGGATACCACGCCGCTTGAGATCGCGCAGTATCGCTGTCGGCAGCGCGTCGAGACCGACTACAACATTCGAATCGTCCAAACCTCCGAAAAGGCCTATTCGAGCGGAAACGGTCCCGGATTTAAGAAAATTAATACCATGGTCAATTCGGGCGAATGTCCCTGTGACCTTGCGCTGATCGCGGGATACGACGTTACCATGCTCGGCGCGGCGGGGATGCTGTATGATCTGAAGTCCATCCCCGACATCCATCTGGAAAAATCCTGGTGGGATCAGAATGCCAACGAGAGCCTTGAATATTTGGACGTCCTGTTCTATACGACCGGCGACATTACCTGCTCGGACAACAACGCGGCCTATGTGATTATGTTCAATAAGAACATGCTTGAAAACTATTCTCTGCCGAGTCCGTATGAAATGGTGTACAGCGGCGACTGGGATATGGAAAACTTCAAGGCGCTCTGCAAAGCGGTCACCGAGGACCTTGACCAAAACGACGTTATGGACGAGAACGACCGCTTCGGTCTGCTTGTCTGGGTAGACTCCAACCTTGGCATGGTACACGCCGCGGGTCAGCGCTGCTGCGTGATAAACGGCGACCAGATCGAACTCACGCTCTATAATGAAACGACCCTGCAGGCCGTGGAGCAGTACCTCGCGTTTGCGCTTGACAAGCAGCACGCCCTGCAGTATCAGGCGATCCACAACACCGCCGAGTTCTCGCAGCAGCTTTGGGCGGGCGACCACGGCCTTTTTTGGACAACCACGATGGGCGACGTTCAGCGCTTCCGCGAAACCGAGAGCGACTTCGGCCTTCTGCCGTATCCGAAGCTTACCAAGGAGCAGGATCGGTATTATTCGACCATCACGCCCTTCAACTCGCAGTTTATCTGCGTTCCGCTGATTCAAAACGATGTGGACCGTACCGGCCTTATCACCGAGGCGCTTGCCTATTACGGACAAAAGGAGGTTTTGCCCGCCTACTATGAGGTGAACCTCAAGGGCGTGCATTCGAGAGACGAGGAGTCGCTGGATATGATCGACATCATCTTTGACAATCTGGTGTATGACATCGGTTTCTTCTATCAGATCGGTCCGTACAACAAGCACCTCAACTATATGGTCAGCCGCGCGCAGAACAACTTTGCCTCGATGTATGACAGCCTCTATCCCGCGGCGCAGGCGCAGATCGCCAATATCCAAAAGAGCTATGCCGCCGCCGCGCAGCAGTGGCATGAAACGGGAAAGTGAGAATCGCCTATATACGCCCCATCGTCGAAAAACCCTGGTTTTTCGACGGTCAGAATCACCGCATGAAAATGCGGTGATTTTTGTCTGTGCGCATGCCGCGTGTAATAACACAAAAAATACAATGATTTTCTTCGAATCATACATTGAACGGAATCAAGCCGCAAGTATATAATGTTTTACAGATAAAATTCCCATGAAAGGATCGTGTTTTAATGAAAAAAGTATTGTCTGCGCTTTTGGCGATTTTGACGGCGGCGGCCTCGCTGATTTTTGCTTTTGCGGCCGATACCGCCCTGCCTGTCGTTACATCCAAGGACGTTGCCTACCTTGCGTTCCATACGGGCGCGGGCGGCGACAACAACGCGTCCGGCCTGACGCCCGACGAGCCCAGAAAGTCGATCAGTTCGGCCGTTACGCTGCTTCCGAGCGGCGGTACGCTTGTGATGAAGAATAAGTGTTTCATCGGCGAGGAATATTCGCTTCCCGAACTTGCGGGGCCCTTGCTGATTACCTCTGTATACGACGGCGTTGATTATCGTGCCGACGCGGGCTTTGCGGGCAACGGCCTCTCTAACAACGTGTTCAAGATGAAAGCGGGCGTTTCGTTTACGATCCAGAGCGACGTAATCATGGACGATATGTACATATATAACGAATACCGCGAGCGCAACACCATTCGGGTCACAAACAATTCCACCCTGGTCATCGGAGAGGGCGTCACTTGCTACGCAAATCCCGCCTATGAGACTGAGCTTTATATGTCTATCGTGGTCGAGACGGGCTCTACCGTGATCCTCAACGGCGGCACATTTATGGACATCACGGGCGGCGGTACGATCATCGACAACCGCGCCGCTGCGCCCGCGGTCGGCACTACCGAGATCAAAATGACGATCGGCGACATGAACGGCTACGTAAACGGCGGTGCCAAAGCGCTG
>URDS01000084.1 GCA_900546635.1 uncultured Eubacteriales bacterium
CCCCAGGCTGACGCCTGGTACCCCCTCATGCCTGTACTCACGCCTATACGCGCCCTATCGTCGGAAAACCTTGGTTTTGCGACGGTCAAAACCGGAAGACTTAAAGTCTTCCGGTTTTTTTCGTTCGTATTTTCCATGAGAGACAGAATGAGTCCCTGTTTTTCACGTCTTATTTTTTGGTAAAGCTGTGCGCAAAGCCTTTCGGGCTGGCGGAACAGATGTCCCCGCCGATCACTTTATTCTTGAAAACAAGCAGATTGGCGTAGACCGGTTCACTGTATCCCTCATAGTTGGTCACCTTATACGTGTAGCGCATGACGGTTTTGCCCTTGTAGCGGCTTAAATCCAATCCCTCATTTTTTTGAAGCTCGTTATAGGCCGCAAATACTTTGTCAAACTCTTTCGGAATGGTGACCTCACATTCCTCCAGCGGTTCGGCGTCTACCGTATAGCCGAACTGGGAAAGAAAGTTGACCCGGTCGTCGTTGGTTTTGATTTTGTCAAACCGGATCTCCTGGGCTTCCGCGCCGCTGTCGATGACCGCCGCAGGGCTTTCATACGCGGGTATAAAAATAATCAGCGTAATGATCGCAACCAGTGCAAGGGCGGCAATGGAAATAAATTTCAGCGTATTCATGCGGATCGAACGGACAAACATATGTTTTTCCCCCTTTGCCGTGTTTACTACATTGTACGCGCGCGGGGGCCGAGTTATGACAAGCCGGAAAAAAATGAATCAGAGAATACAGCCTAAATATTTTTGCTTCAGAAAAATCGGGTGATAGGAGCGCTTGGAACGGCGAAGGCCCTCGTTGCCGTCGTCCTCCTCGCGGTTGATATAGCGCACTTCGGGGTAGGCCAGCGCTTCCAGCCGGACAAGCATCGGATATATGCCTCGGAATTGAACCAGCCCTTTTTCAATATGGATCATCAGCGTGTCTCCGATTTGCTCCATGACGACAAAGCCCGCGATTTTTTCGCCGATTCGCAGTACGCGCGCGTCCAGCGGCAGATCTCCGAGCATGGGGAGCAGTCTGAGACAGGCCAGCGTTTCTTTTTTCGCGGATTCGGTTGAATCTGCCGCGCTTTCTTCATATTCTTTGAAAAAATCGGCGATCGCGTCTTGATCTTTGACATCATAGGCCGTAAAGCTGTAATCCGGATAGCTTCGGAGAAAAGCGTTTACATGATTCTTTTGGGAATGATATTTTTTCCCCGAAAAGCTGCGCAGCGCTTCGGCATCATAAATGTAATCCGCCGCGCCGTCCTCGCCGCTGTAGGAAAAACGGCTGCCGAACTCGGCTTTGAGCAGTTCGAGTTCTGATTCGGTGAGCGAGCACAAATACAGCGGCGCGCCGAATGTTCGATACAGATTCCGGACGCGCAAAAGAAAATCCGGATCCGCGGCGCGCAGGGCAAAATAGGTGCGTCCCTCGTAGTGCTCCGCAAGGCAGAAAGCGCCGTCGAAAATGAGCTTTGTATCCAGCGTATCCCGCCACATAAAGATGCTGCCGACGCTGTGATCGCAGATCTCAGCCGTCGGCGCGCCGAGCATTTTTCGTATAGCATCCGCATGGCGGACTTCGATCGGTTGTGTCAATGGTTTTTCCTGCATCATAGGGTGTATTTTTCCGCTTCCTTTACTGCCAGACGGTCGCAGCGCTCATTGTAGGGGTGTCCGTTGTGCCCTTTGACCCATATAAAACGCACGCTGTGCGTTTCGAGCAGGGTGAGCAGCCGTTCCCAAAGATCAATGTTGAGCGCCGGCTTGCCGTCTGATTTTTTCCAGCCTTTTTTGCGCCAGCCGTATACCCAGTTTTGATTGATTGCGTCCACAAGATATTTAGAATCCGAGTACAGCGTGACCGCGCAGGGCTCTTTCAGCGCGCCGAGCGCGGTGATTGCCGCGAGCAGTTCCATGCGGTTGTTGGTGGTTTGCGCTTCGCCCCCGGAAAATTCCTTTTCTATGCCTGCAAAAACAAGAATCGCGCCGAATCCGCCCGGACCCGGATTGCCGCGGCAGGCGCCGTCTGTGTAAATGTCTACTTGCTTCATTGTATAACCTCGCAATTTCTCTGCCCTACATTTTACCACCGATCGCACCGGAAAGCAATAGAAAAGCGCGTTGTATATGAGGGAAATCTGGACATTTTGCGACAAATATGGTAGAATAAAACAATCGGAGGTGCCGTTTGTCTCCTCCCGGTTCGCTCTTTCCTTTCGGGCGTTGCGCGTATGGGAATAACCGGACATGCTACCGCATACAGTTTAGCAGAGGAGGGGAGAAAATGAGTGAAGTAAAATCCAGAATTTTAATTGTTTCGGCTGCGCTTCTTTTGATTCTTTCGATGGCGATGCCTCTGCTGCTTGTGTTCGGAACGGGCGGAACGGTTCTTGCGGCACCTGTGCTTGCGGATGCGGAAGAGCCGCCTTTGCCGCTCGGCGGCATATCGGAGTCGGACCGCGAGATGCGCGGGCTGTGGATTGCCACAGTCAATAATATCAATTTCCCGTCAAAGCAGGGGCTGTCCGCGCAGGCGCTTGCTAAAGAATTGGATGACATTGTTGCATTTGCCGCCGAAAACGGCTTCAATACGATTTTGTTTCAGGTAAGACCCAGCAGTGACGCACTGTATGATTCAAAATTGTTTCCGCCGTCGCGTTTTGTGTCGGGTAAGGCCGGTGAGGCGGCGGACGGGGCGTTTGACTGCCTGGCTTATCTGATCGATGCGGCCAAGCGCGCATCTCTTTCGGTTTATGCGTGGATTAATCCGCTGCGGGTTACAACCGGCAGCGCCGCTTATCCGCAGACCGATTTGTCGGCGCTGCCCGAGAGCAGTCCGGCTGTGCAGAATCCCGAATGGGTGGAGCGTTATGCCGACGGCAAGCTCTATTTCAACGCCGGCGTTCCGGAGGTGCGGCAGTATGTGGCCGACGGCGTTCGGGAGGTCTGTGAAAATTACGCGGTAGACGGCATTATTTTTGACGATTATTTTTATCCTTATCCGGTGGACGGCGTACAGTTTGACGATGCGGCGGAATATGCCGCGTACGGGACGGATTTTTCGTCTGTTGAGGATTTTCGCCGTGACAATGTAAATCAGCTTGTCCGTCTTTGTTATGAAACGGTCAAATCGGTGGACGACAGTCTTTGTTTCGGCGTTTCGCCGTTCGGTATTTGGCGAAACAATGATGGGCAAAACGGGGGAAGCGCGACGCGCGGCCTTTCCGCGTATGATTCGATTTATTGCGATGCGCTCGCCTGGGTTTCGGGCGGATATGTGGATTTTCTTGCGCCCCAGCTTTACTGGAGCTTTGAGAATGCCGCCGCGCCGTACGGTACATTGTGCGACTGGTGGAGCCGAGCCCTCGATTCTACCGGTGTGGACTTGTATATCTGTCACGGGGTTTACCGGTATGCGGAGGGCTTGATGGAAAACGGAGAGATGACGGCGCAGGTGGACTATGCGCGAAAGCTGCACTCGTATGACGGCAGCCTCTTTTACGGCTATGCCGCGCTGAAAGAAAATGCGGACGATGTATGCGCGGAGGTGCGCGACATTTTTACAGACGCATATCTGTATCCGGATTACACCGACCGCGGCGAGGCGCTTTGTGTGGACGGATATGTCAGCGGTCAGACGGTTGCCGAGGACGCGGTTCTGATCAGCGGGATGTCCAATCCGGCGTATGCGGTCAGTGTAAACGGAATCACGCCGCTGCGGGAAAAGGACGGCCGCTATTCGATCACGCTTGCGCTGGCGAAGGGCAACAATCTGATTACCGTGGCGTGCGGGGCGGAAAAGCTTGAGCTTGTGTTGATTCGGCAGTGATCGAAAAAAGCGGAATCATGTGAACGATTGACAGAGAATGTCTTCTGAGGTATTATAAAATACAGGAAAATATGCATGGCCAGTTCCGGGCGCCGGGCAAAATGTATGAAAGCGTTCTCTGCATTGTGCTGTGGGCGTTTTCGGCGGGATATGAAAAGGAGCGAAACGGAAATTTTGAAAAAAAGATGGGCTGCTTTTTTGATAAGTGTTCTTACCGCCGTGTCATTGTGCGTTTTGGCGGCCGGCGCGTCTTGCTCGCATAACTGGGAGGAGCAGGTCGAGCGTTTCGCTACCTGTACGGCCAAGGGCAGTGTTTCGTATATATGCTCCAAATGCGGCGATAGAAAGCTGGAAGATTTGGAAATGCTTCCGCATGACTATGTGGAAACGGCGCGTAAAGCGCCTACCTGTCATGCGGCGGGCAGCGTTTCCTATCAGTGCTCGGTCTGCCGCGATGTGAAAACCGAAACGCTTGCGCAGCTTGCACATAAATGGGTGAAAACTTCGGAAACAGCGGCAAAATGCGCGGCGGACGGCAGTATAAATTATAAATGTTCGCTTTGCGGGGAGATGCGGCAGGAATGGATTGGAGCGCTCGGCCATGATTTCAGTATTCGTATCAGCAGTTCCGCCACCTGCACCAAATCCGGTCAGGCGACGATGAAATGTACGCGCTGCGATGAACTGACCCTGCGTTCGGAATCCTCGCTCGGTCACGATTATCAAAAGACTTCCACGACCGCAACCTGTACTTCGCGGGGAAAGGCGATATATACTTGTTCGCGATGCTCGGAGACAAAAGAGCAGAGCGAGGACAAACTCGACCATGCCTTGCCGGACAAATCTTCCGGAAAGTGGCACGTTTATGAAAAGGCGACTTGCGAAAAAGAGGGCAGTAAACGCGCCAGATGCGACCGCTGCAATGAATATATTTACATAGAAATCGAGAAGCTGGAGCATCAGTACGGCGGTTTGTATCTGACGAAGCTGCCGACCAAAACCGTTTCGGGGCGCGCGGAGTGCAAGTGTGAGAATTGCGGCAAATCAAAATCGGTTACGATCAGCCGGGGAACGACCGATCTTACGGATTATGCGCTGCCGCCGGTGCGGGTTTCGGAAGAATCCGATACGCTTTTACGCGGGTCTGAGATTTCGTTTTCCTGTGATCTTTCGGAAGTGGATATTTATTATGCGCTCGGCGGAAAAAGCCCTGCCAGCAAGGCGTACCGCATTTTATATGATCCGGACGAGCCGCTCGTGATTACCGATTCGACAACAATTCGGGTATATGCGATGTACAGCGGTACCGAATATATCCTTCTTCCCTCTGAGATTGAGACCTATCGGTATATCGTTCAAGAATCCGATCCTTGGGTGTATCTGGGTGAGGACGCGTCGCTTGGCGGATATATGAAGCTGGAAAGCGGGAAGAAGTTTCGCCCGGATGATAAGGCTACCCGTTATGAAGTCGTTGAGGTGCTGGACGCGCTGTTCGGTTCTTATGCTGAGTCAAGCAAGGCGTATTTTGTCGATGTGGACGCAAGCCATCGGGACGCGGTGCAAAAGTTGATCGGCGCGAAGCTTCTGGACGGCTATGAGGACGGCACGTTTCGTGGGGAAAATAACATCAAGCGCGCAGAACTTTGTAAAGTTATTTCGCTGGCGCTCGGACTGGATACGGCTGCACCGGCGGCGGGGAGATTTAGCGATGTGACGGCGGCGCACTGGGCATACACGTATATCGGCGCTCTGACGGAAGCCGGATATTTGAACGGCGATCCGGACGGTCGGTTCCGTCCGGAGGATAATATTACCCGTGCGGAACTGGTCGCGCTGATGAATCGTATTGCACAGATTGAAGAATCCGACGGCGTGACGATTGCAGATATGACGGCTAAGCACTGGGCTTACGGTATGATCTGCGCCGCGGTTCGGAAAGCGGACGCATAAGGCCGGAAATACAGCCGCAGTATATTTCAAAAGCGGAAACCGATAAAAATGCCGCCAAGGAACGCAGGTTTGCATTCTTTGACGGTATTTTTTTGTAAAATGGTTGTTTGCCATTGGGATTGTACGCCGCTTTGCGGGTATCGTGAAAACGGCGCGAATACGCTTCAAAGGGGGGCGATACGCGCTTTAGCGCGCCCCTTTTGATTTTTCGGTCATCCGTTTTTTTCTTTGATCTCGGTAAGGCCGCCCATGTACGGACGCAGCGCTTCGGGAATCTTGACCGCGTATTTGCCGTCCGCAAAGGTGAGGTTGTTTTCAAGGAACGCGATCAGCATACGCGGCGGCGCAACCACGGTATTGTTCAGGGTATGCGCCAGATACTTTTTCCCATCCGCACCCTTGATGCGGATACCGAGGCGGCGCGCCTGTGCGTCGCCGAGATTGGAACAGGAGCAGACCTCGAAATATTTCTTCTGCTTCGGAGACCAGGCTTCAACGTCGTAGGATTTGACCTTGAGGTCGGCAAGGTCGCCCGAACAGCATTCGAGCGTGCGCACGGGAATATCCATGGAGCGGAAAAGTTCGACGCTGTAGCTCCACATCTTATGGAACCACTCCATGCTTTCCTCCGGGCGGCAGATGACGATCATTTCCTGCTTTTCAAACTGATGAATGCGGTAGATGCCGCGCTCCTCAATGCCGTGCGCGCCCTTTTCCTTGCGGAAGCAGGGGGAATAACTGGTCAGCGTCAGCGGCAGTTTTTCTTCGGGCGTGATGCTGTCGATGAATTTTCCGATCATGGAGTGCTCGGATGTGCCGATCAGGTATAAATCCTCTCCCTCAATTTTGTACATCATCGCGTCCATTTCCTCAAAGCTCATGACGCCGGTGACGACGCTTGAACGGATCATATAGGGTGGAACGCAGTAGGTGAAGCCCTTGTTTATCATAAAGTCCCGCGCATAAGCCAGCACCGCGCTGTGCAGGCGCGCAATGTCGCCCATCAGGTAGTAGAAGCCCTCGCCGGCGACTTTGCCCGCAGCGTCCTTATCTATGCCGTTGAATTTTGCCATAATATCGGTGTGATAGGGGATTTCAAAATCCACGGCGGTCTGCTCGCCGAATTGCTCGACCTCTACATTTTCGCTGTCATCCCGTCCGACGGGTACGCTTGCGTCGATGATGTTCGGAATTTTCATCAGTACGTCGCGAAGCTGTACTTCAAGCTCGGCTTCTTTGGTTTCGAGCTCGGCGAGTTCTTTGGCTTGGCTGTTGACCAATTCTTTTTTGGCCTCGGCCTCTTCGCGCAGACCTTTGCCCATGAGCATACCGATCTCTTTGGAAATTTTGTTGCGGTTGGCGCGAAGCTCGCCTGCGCGCGTGTTGGCCGCGCATTTTTGTGTGTACAGCGCTATGGCTTCATCAACAAGCGGGAGCTTGGAATCCTTGAATTTTTTGCGGATATTTTCCTTTACCAGTTCGGGGTTTTCACAGATAAATTTTACGTCCAGCATGGTTTGTCCTTTCGGAATTGTTTCTCAAAGTTGTATTTGTTCTTATTATCTCTCAAAACCGTGTTTCTGTCAAGCGTGTTTTGCTTTTTTGTAAGCGCGGCGCGCAAATCCGGCGTGAAATCGGCAGGAGAGAGAAAAAGAAAACCGGCGTCTGTCTTTTACAGACGCCGCAGACCGTCGAAAAACTAAGGTTTTCCGACGATGGGGCGTGTTCGCTCGCGCCGTCGCGCCTCCCTACGGTCGGCGCTCGC
>URDS01000085.1 GCA_900546635.1 uncultured Eubacteriales bacterium
CGCCGCGGCCGGACTGCTGCTCGCCGTATTTCTTATAGTATATAGGAAGAAAAAAAGCAAAGAAAACAAATCGGAGCACTAAAACCACATTTTTATCGGATTTCAAAGGGGGCTTGGAGATGAAACGCCGCACCAAATATTTTCTCACGTTTCTGCTGTCGATTGCGGCAGCGGCAGCCTTGGCCATCGGTATGCATGCGCAGGTATACAGCGGAACCTGCCATAATACGCTGCACTGGACGCTCGACACCGAACGCGGAGAACTGAACTTCTCCGGCACGGGAAAAATCGAGGGCTACAACTTCAATATCACCACGTCCTATACCCCGCTGTGGGTAAATTACAAATCCGCCATCAAAACGGTCACCATCGGGGAGGGCATCACCGAAATCGGGACCCACGCGTTTTCACGCTGCACGGCGCTTGAGGAAATTCAGATTCCGAGCAGCGTCACCGAGATCGGCAATTTTGCTTTTTTTGAATGCAAAAGTCTGAAAAGCATTCGTATTCCAGAGAGCGTGACACGCATCGGAAACGACGCGCTTGCAAACTGCACTTCGCTTGAATCCATCACGATTCCGAAAAAAGTAAGCGTGCTTGAATACTGTCTCTTTTTCGGCTGTTCCGCTCTGCGGGAAATCGTGCTTCCGGACACGATTACGCGCATCGAAGGCGGCGTCTTCACCGGAACCGCCTACAGCAAAAACACGGCCAACTGGAAAGGCGGCGTGCTGTATTTAGACCGGTATTTAATCGGCGCCCGCGATACCCTGAGCGGGAAATACCGCATACAGGACGGAACAACCGTCATTGCCGAACAGGCGTTTTACAACTGTCGCAGCCTGACCGACATCACAATTCCCGAAAGCGTCATCACCATCGACTCAAGGGCGTTTGTTTGCTGCGATTCGCTTAAAAACATCACGGTCTCGGAAAATATCCGATACATCGGTCACGAAGCGTTTTCGAATACCGCCTATTTCAACAACAGAGCAAACTGGGAAGACGGCGCGCTCTACTTAGGCAAATATTTGATCGATGTCGGGGAGACTTCCGAAAAAGCGTTTACAATAAAGCCGGGAACCAAGAGCATTGCGGGTATGGCCTTTCGCCTCTGCCCGGCGCTGTGCGAGGTCATACTGCCGAAAAGCGTCGCCTCTATCGGTGACGGCGCGTTTATCAATTGCTCAAATTTGACAGACATCTACTATGACGGCAACGAAAAAAACTTTGCCGAGATTCAAATCGGAAACGGGAACGAGCCGCTGACAGCCGCCGAGATCCACCATACAAACCGCTTCGGCGGCAGCTGCGGGGAGGGCGTGTTCTGGTCGCTCGACACGGCGGCCGGCATACTCCGGATTACCGGCACGGGTGAGATGGAGGACTATTCTGCCTATACCGCCGAAAATGCGCCCTGGCAAAGCCACGCGGACGACCTGAAAACCGTTTTGGTCGCAGATGGCGTGACACGCATCGGTCACGAAGCGTTTGCAAACTGCAAAAATTTAACCGAAATCTCCCTGCCGGTCAGCGTCAAAAGCGTTGGATACAAAGCATTTTCCGGCACTGCGTACGCGGAAAACGCGGCGAACTGGGAAAACGGTACGCTTTACGTGGGGGCCTGTCTGATTACGACCAACGACGCACTGCGCGGCGCATATCAGACAAAGCCGGGCACGAGAATGATCGCCGATTCCGCATTCCGAAACGCAAAACATCTGACCCAAATCACGCTTTCCGAGGGAGTAGAAACGATCGGGGAAGACGCTTTTTCTTCTCTGAACGCACTTGCGCGCGTCACAATTCCGAAAAGCGTGACCGAAATCGGCGCATACGCATTCTCATACTGCGACTCGCTTTCAGGCATCACGGTGGACCGGGAAAACATGTTTTTTGAAAACGACGAAAACGGCTGTCTGTTCAGTAAAGGCAAAACAAAGCTTTTGCGCTGTCCGAGCAAATATTCCGGCGCATATACGGTGCCGCACGGCGTAACCGAAATCGGAACCGACGCCTTTTCCGGCTGCAAAACGCTCACAAACATCACCCTGCCCGACAGCCTGCGCGCAATCGGGTCGAGTGCGTTTCATAACTGCGGCGCGCTCACGGCCGCTGTGATTCCCGAAAGCGTGACAACAATAGGCGGCTGGGCGTTTGACAACTGCACGGCGCTTTCCTCCGTATCCCTGCCCCGCGGCCTTACCGAAATCGGGGATAATCTGTTTCAAAACTGCAAAGCGTTGACAAGCATCGCCATCCCAAGCGGCGTGACGCGCATCGGCGAGGGCGCCTTTGCCTTTTGCGGCGCGCTGATCGAAATTACGCTTCCGAGCGGCGTCAAAAATCTCGGACGCGGAGCGTTTGCATACTGCGAAGCGCTTGAGCGTGTCGATCTGCCCGACGGTCTTATTGTCCTCGCGCCGGAAACCTTTTATGCCTGCACTTCGCTGAAAAGCATACGGCTGCCCGACGCGCTCCAAAGCATCGGCCATGCAGCGTTTTCCCGCTGCACGGCGCTTGAGCACATGGAGCTTCCCGGCGCGGTCAGACAGATTGAGGCTTATGCGTTCAGCGAATGCGAAAAGTTCACGAAAATCTCTCTGCCGAGCAGCGCGACCGATGTTCTGCCGGATGCGTTTTCCATGTGTCAAAATCTGACCGAGATTGAGGTTGATCCGGGAAGCGGATCCTATTCAAGCGATCAAGGCGTACTTCTGAACCGGGATAAAACCGAACTGATTCGCTGTCCGGAGGGCTATACCGGCGTCTATACCGTTCCGAAAAGCATGAAACGAATCGGCGAGGATGCGTTTTACGACTGCAAAAATCTGACCGGCGTCCTGCTCCCGGAAGGCTTGACAAGCATTGGGAAAAACGCCTTTTGGGGCTGCGAAGCCCTGCGTGACATCGAACTTCCGAAAACCCTCGCCGAAATCGAAAGAAACGCGTTTCGTTCCTGCGAATCGCTGCGCAGCATCGTGATTCCCGAAGGCGTGCGCGCCATTGAATACCATACGTTTGACGGATCTACGGCGCTCGGTGAAATTTCGCTGCCCCAAAGCGTGGAAAAAATCGACGCATCGGCGTTTTACAATACCGCGTTTTATGAAAACCGCAAAAATTGGAGCGGGCAGCTTTTGTATCTGGGCGAACATCTGCTGAAAGCCGACCCGAACATCAGCGGCTCGTACATCCTAAAGCCGGGTACCAAGAGTATTGCCGATTCCGCGTTTTTCGACTGCAAAAAACTGACCTCCGTCACGGTTCCCGAGGGCGTTCGCCGCATCGGACAAGACGCCTTCAACGGCTGCACCGACCTCTACTCGATTTTCCTGCCGGCGGGCATTTCGGAAATCGGTGCGGGCGCTTTTAAAAACTGCGAATCGCTGCAGCATCTCACACTGCCTGAGGGACCGAAATGCATCGAAACAGCCGTCTTTGAGGGCTGCAAGCAGCTATCCATCCTGATTCTCCCCAAAAGCGTCGCGGAAATCGAAAATCAGATTTTCAGCAAGGGCAATCCGCTGACGGTATACTACGCCGGAAACGAGGCGGATTTTCAAAAAATCCGCCTCGATGAAAACGACCGCTTTTTCAAAAATGCGAAATTCGTCTACAACTACAAAAGTGTAAATTCCGGCTACGGCCGATGCAGCACCGGCATTTTCTGGGCGGTTGAAACGCAGAGCGGCAAACTGAGTTTCTCCGGTTCGGGCGCGATCCCGGATTATCCGAACGGCGCGCCCTGGAGTTTTTGCCTCTCCGAAATCAAATCGGTCTACATCGAACCCGGCGTCACCGCCGTCGGCAGCTGCGCGTTCAAAAACTGCACTTCGCTTGAGCGTGTTTTTATTCCCGACAGCGTGAAAGGCATTCCGTATGAAGCGTTTGCAAACTGCACTTCGCTCAAGAGCGTCACACTGCCCGAAAATTTAACACAGATCAGCGGCCGCGCGTTTCGGAACTGCGCTTCGCTTGAAAGCCTCGAAATTCCCGGCAGCGTCGTCTCAATAGGCGCAAACGCCTTTGAGGGGTGCGAAAAGCTGCGCACGCTGTCGGGCGTGCCCGGCTCCCATGCCGAGCTTTGGGCGTCCCTGCACGGCTGCGAATTTATTCAGACGGCGCCCGCGCCGAGCGGTCAGTTCTACAGCGGAAGCTGCGGGGAAAATCTTTCCTGGTCGCTGAACGCCGCAACCGGCATACTGAAAATTTCCGGCGCCGGCGAAATTCCCGACTATGCTTCGTACCGGCCAAAGACCGCGCCGTGGGCAGACTACGCTTTGAATATCAAAACCGTTCTGATCGCCGAGGGCGTGACCCGCGTCGGAAACTTGGCCTTTCAAAATTGCAGCAAACTCACCGATATTTACCTGCCGGACACCCTCCAAAGCGTCGGCCGCGACGCGTTTTCCGGTACGGCGTTTGCGGAAAATTCCGCGATCTGGGAAAACGGCGTGCTCTATTTGGACTTTTGCCTGATTGCCGCCAAGGACACACTGCGCGGCGAATACAAAATCAAAACCGGCACGAAGATCATTGCCGATTCCGCGTTTTGGAGTTGCGACAATTTGACCGGCGTTTTGCTGCCCGAAGAACTGCGCGTCATCGGAACCGAAGCGTTTACCCTGTGCCAAAAGCTCGAACGCATCACCATTCCCAAAGGCGTGACAACCATCGGAACCGAGGCGTTCACATTTTGCAGCAAACTTTCACACATCGCGGTGGATAAAGACAACCCGTTCTTTGAAAGCGACGCGGACGGCGCGCTCTTCAGCAAAGGAAAAACCGCGCTTCTCTGCTGTCCGGGCGCTTATTCGGGGGTGTACACGGTTCCAAAAGGCGTAACCCGCATCGGGGAGAGCGCATTCTACGGCTGCGCGGGGCTCACCGGCGTACTGCTGCCGAGCGGCGTTGCCGAACTCGGAGACTACGCATTTTTCGACTGCGAAAACCTGATCGAAATCTCCCTGCCCGCGGGGCTGCGCAAAATCGGAAACGACGCATTTCAGAATTGCCTTGCGCTTTCCAAGATCGAAATTCCCCAAAGCGTCGCCGAGATCGGTTCGGGCGCGTTCAGCGGCTGCTACATGCTGACCGAAATCGAACTGCCGAAAAACATCACCGAAATCGCGCCCCACACCTTTTCGGGGTGCTACCGGCTCACGCACATCACGATTCCCGATCGTGTGAAAAAAATCGGGGAGGGCGCGTTCCATACATGCGCAGGTCTTACCGAACTCACAATTCCGGGAAACGTCTCTGTCATCGGCGCCAAGGCGTTTGCAGAATGCGCGGGACTTCAAACCCTTACGCTCTGCGAAGGGGTCGCCGTCATTGAACCGGCCGCGTTCATGTTCTGCTACGACTTAAAGCAGATCAATCTGCCGGACAGCCTCACCGAGATCGGAATCGAGGCGTTCGCCTATTGTTACGAATTTGAATCGATCGTCATCCCGGAAGGGGTAAAAAGCATCGAAAGCAGAACGTTCAGCGTTTGCGAAAAGCTCGCCCGCGTCTCGATCCCGAAAAGCGTCACGAAAATCGCCTGCGACGCATTCTCTATCTGCAACAGTCTCACCGCTTTTACGGTGGCAAAGGACAGCGAAACCTTTTCAAACGACGAACACGGCGCGCTCTTTGACAAAGCCAAAACCGAACTGCTGCGCTGTCCGACAACCTATGCGGGCGTATACACGGTTCCCGACGGCGTAACGCGCATCGGCGCGGGCGCGTTTGAGGGCTGTAGCGCGCTCACAGGCGTTCTGATCCCGGCGGGCGTGACAAACATCGACGCGGAAGCGTTTGAGAACTGCAGTTCGCTTTCATCCGTCACCCTTCCCGAAGGGGTTGAGCGTATCGGCCTTTATGCATTCAAGGGCTGCGGCGCGCTCACAGCCATAGACCTGCCGGACAGCCTCACCGAAATCGAAAGAGAGGCGTTTGCCGAAAGCGGACTTTACAGCGAGGCAAACTGGGAAAATCAGGCGCTGTATATAGACGGCCACCTAATTGAGGCCGATCCCGGCATCAGCGGCACATACACCGTCAAATGGGGTACGAAAAGCATCGCCGACTCTGCGTTCTCCCGCTGCGACGCGCTGACCGCCGTCATCATTTCTGACGGCGTGCGCCGCATCGGGCGCGGCGCGTTTGAAAGCTGTTCTTCCCTGTATAGTGTGAAACTGCCGCTCAGCCTTTCAAAAATTGAGGCCGACGCCTTTTCCTATTGCGACAAACTGGACTCGATTCAAATTCCCGAAGGCGTCAAAACCATCGAAAAATATGCGTTTCGCGGATGCAGCAATCTCCACTTTGTTTTTCTCCCCCAAAGCGTGACCGAAATTCAGCAGCAGATGGATTCCGGCGCGCGCATCACGCACCGAATAAATTACGCCGGCAGTTCGGAGGATTTTGAAAAAATCAACACCGCGCAAGGCGATCCGTTTTGGGAAAAAGCGAAAATCTACTATCAATTTTCCACGGAAAAGGACTATAACGCAAGGGCCGATGGCAATATTCACTGGTCGCTCGATACGTCAACCGGCGTTCTGCAAGTCTGGGGGTCCGGCGCAATCGCAGACTATCCGGACGGCGCGCCCTGGAGCTTTTGCCTGTCGGCAGTCAAATCCCTGGTCATCAAACCGGGCATAAACCGCATCGGGGACTTTGCTTTCCAAAACTGCACAGCGCTCGAAGACATCGAAATTCCGAGCAGCGTGACCTCGGTCGGCAAGGGCGCGTTTTTCAATACCGGCTATTTCAACACCCAAGCCAACTGGGAAGATCACGTCCTCTACGCGGGTCCATATTTGCTCGCGGCAGAAAATTTCGACGGTGCATGCACCGTAAAGCCGGGAACTGTTTCGATTGCCGACTCCGCCTTTTCGGCCTGCGCTTCCCTGTCCGAAGCGTCTGTGCCAAAGAGCGTAACGCATATCGGAGCGGGCGCGTTCGCCGGATGCGCTTCGCTGAAGCGCGCTATATTCTCCGAGGGCATTCAGGTCATCCAAAATCGCGCGTTCCAAAACTGCACGGCGCTGGAAAGCATTGCGCTTCCGGCAAGCCTGACCAAAATTTCAGAAGAAGCGTTCGCAGACTGCGCTTCGCTGAAAAGCGTCTCGCTCTCCGAGGGCGTTCAAGTTATCCAAAATCGCGCGTTCCAAAACTGCACGGCACTGGAAAGCATCGCGCTTCCGGCAAGCCTGACCAAAATTTCTGAAGAAGCGTTCGCAGACTGCGCTTCGCTGAAAAGCGTCTCGCTCTCCGAGGGCGTTCAAGTTATCCAAAATCGCGCGTTCCAAAACTGCACGGCACTGGAAAGCATCGCGCTTCCGGCAAGCCTGACCAAAATTTCTGAAGAAGCGTTCGCAGACTGCGCTTCGCTGAAAAGCGTCTCGCTCTCCGAGGGCG
>URDS01000086.1 GCA_900546635.1 uncultured Eubacteriales bacterium
GAACGCGCCCCATCGTCGCAAAACCTTGGTTTTGCGGCGGAAGAAGGCGGACATGCGCCGCCTTGTAAACACCTTACGGGCGCGCAAGTGCCGCCAACGGCGGCGCGACGACGCGAATACGCCCCCCGAAAGGGGGGCCTCCTTGTGGCATAAGGACGCTTCCCTGCTGCGCCGGGCCCCCTCACGCCTATACGCGCCTCATCGTCGGAAAACTTTAGTTTTGCGGCGGTCTAAAAGGGCGCGAAGCGTTAAAACGCTTCGCGCCCTTTGTCTGTCGATAGAATAAAAAGGCAAACGCCTTTATTTTGTTTTTGGCATGGTTTCTTTACAGGAGCAGCACTTGCCGCATTGCTTTGACTGCGGACAACCGATGCAGGCCGCGCCGCGCTTCTTTGCCCGTACCAAAAAATAGATAACGGCACCGATGATGAGAACCAAAACTGCCGCGACAATGATATTTTCCATAATCATCAGCCTAAAGCATAGGCGCCTTTCATTTTTTTATTGGTTTTGTTCATCAGTATGCACACAATGGCCGCAAAAACGAGAACTGCCGACAGTCCGCCGATCGCCGCGCCGATGTTGAGCGTGGCCGGAGCGGTAATGAGCGTACCGATGGTATATACCAGGTATCCGACCGTATAGCCTACGCCGAGTTGGAGCGCGATGCCGCCCCAAAGCCATTTGCTGCTTTTCATTTCGGCGTTCATCGCGCCGATCGCGGCAAAGCACGGGGGCGTATAAAGATTGAACATGAGATAGGCAAGCGCGGCGACCCGCGTGATGGCCAAAATACCGGCGGCCTCCGCGCCCGCGCCTTCCAAAAGCGCGAGTTCCTCGGTATCAATCAGGTTTTCAAGTCCCACAAAGCAAACCGCCAGCGTACCGACGACATTTTCTTTTGCGATGAAGCCGGTG
Source organism: uncultured Eubacteriales bacterium (assembly GCA_900546635.1). Classification (GTDB taxonomy): domain Bacteria; phylum Bacillota; class Clostridia; order Oscillospirales; family CAG-272; genus UMGS902. The sequence goes on from URDS01000086.1 coordinate 919, forward strand.
ACGGCCGCCGCCGCAAGCTGCCAGGAGAGGACGCCGACAATCGGAAGCAGGATATAGGCGAACGGCCTTGCGATAGCGGCAAGGATGGAGGCGTCTGCGGTTTCGGCGACGCCAAAGCGCAGATCAAACGTCTGCATGACCTGAACCGCGGTGTTGCAGAGCAGAATAATGGTCGATGCTTTTACTATGTAAGCCCAGCCGCGGCTGCACATGGATTTAAAGGCGCCGAGGAGAGAAGGGACCTTGTACGCGGGCATTTCGATAATGAAGAAGGATTTTTTTGCCTGATAGCCCGCGATTTTATTTACGAGCAGAGCGCCGAGGAAAATGAGCAGGATTCCCGAAAAATACATCAGGGCGCTCACCCAGCCGGCGTCGTCGAAGAATGCGCCGGCAAAGAGCGCGATGACGGGGATTTTGGCGCCGCAGGGCATAAACGGAGCGAGCATGGCGGTCGCTCTGCGCTCGCGCTCATTGCGGATGGTGCGGCTTGCCATAATGCCGGGGACCGCGCAGCCGATCGTGATGACAAACGGAATGACGGATTTGCCCGACAGACCGACTTTTTTAAAGATGGGGTCGAGAACGACGGCGACGCGGGACATATATCCGCAGTCCTCCAGGAGCGCGATGAGAAAATACAGCACCATGACGAGCGGCAAAAACCCGATAACGGCAATGACGCCGCCGATCACGCCGTCAACAAGCAGAGCGGACAAAAGGGGATTTGCGTTTTCCAAAAGACTGCCGACCCATTCCTGGAAAGTTTCAAGCCAGCCGACCAGCAGATCGGCGATCGGCGTGCCGACCCAAACCTGAGAGATTTGGAATACAAGGAACATGACGACAGCGAAAATCGGAATGCCGAGCCATTTGTTGGTCAGCACGGCGTCGATTCGATCCCCGAAGTTTTTGTCCTTGGTCAGCACCTTGCGGACCTCGACCGTTTTTACAATGCCGTTTACAAAGTCAAAACGCCTGCGGTCGGCGGCTTCGACGGCCGCGCGGTCGGCAAGGTCGATGTCGCCCTGACGGTACGGCGCGTCCTGGACCGTGCCCGCGACGGATACGGCCTTTTCCACGACCGTCTTCAGTCCGTCGGATGAAGTGGAAACCGTTTCCACAACGGGACAGCCGATTTTTTTCGCCAGAGCCGCCGTGTCGATTTTGGTTTCGTTTTTTCGGTTGATGTCGCTCTTGTTCAGCGCGACGACGACCGGGATGCCAAGCTCCAAAAGCTGTGTGGTAAAGAAAAGACTGCGGCTTAAATTCGTAGCGTCCACGATGTTGATGATGACGTCGGGATTTTCTTTCTTTACGTACGTGCTTGTTATGCTTTCCTCGCTTGTAAAAGGGGACATGGAATAGGCGCCGGGCAGGTCAACCGCGATCAGCTCCTGCGGTCCGGCATAATAGGCCTTTTTGATTGCGTGCGTTTTTTTCTCTACGGTAACGCCCGCCCAGTTCCCGACCTTTTCGTTGCGGCCGGTCAGCGCATTGTACATGGTGGTTTTGCCTGAGTTCGGGTTGCCCGTCAAAGCGATTCTCAATGAAGATTCCTCCTGTTTTTCCTGTATTTGCAATCCTTTACGGAAATGTTGCCGGTTTTATCAGTTAGCCTATGCTAACCGAGCGGCTCTAAAAAAGCTGATGAAAGATCAGCTTTTTTCAGATCACGATCGCGTCGGCCAATTGGTTGTCGATCGTATAGCGGCTGTCCTTTATGGAAACAACGCAGCCGCTTTTCAAAATGGAAACGACCGTAATCGCCTCGCCGCTGTAACAGCCGAGAGAAAACAAAAAGGCATTCATTTCTTCATCGTCTGTAACGATGTCCCGAATGATGTATTCTTTTCCTGCCGCAGCATTTTTTAAAGTCATAGACAGTACCTTTCTCTCTCGAAAATTTGGGTTAGCATTTGCTAACATGCGGCTCAAAAAAACAGTTAGCATTCTCTAACTGCAATTTAGTATACGCACTTCGGCGTGATTTGTCAACCACTTTTTTGAAAAAATTTTTCCGTTTTTCGGAATTGTTGCTTTTTTGCCGAAGATGTGATACGATAAGATCGACGATTTATGCAAAATATTCGGTCAGGGGGAGATGCGCGTATGGCCTTGAAAGAATCCGGCGAGATGTATTTGGAAACCATATATGTTTTATGCAAATCACAGAAAAGCGTTCGCTCGATTGATGTCGCGGAGTATATGAATTTTTCAAAGCCGAGCGTCAGCCGCGGCGTCGGGCTTTTGAAAAAACAGGGATATATAACCGTGGATGAGGAGGGGTATATTTCCCTCACCGAAAGCGGTAAGGCGGCGGCGGAGCGGATTTTTGAGCGCCACATGATTCTGACGGCCGTATTCAAAGCGATCGGCGTCAATGAACAGATCGCCGAGGTCGACGCCTGCCGTATAGAGCATGTAATCAGTGAGGATACGTTCCAAGCTATCAAAAAATTTTACGGAAATTTGTAAATTTTACGGTATCGACAGTTTGAGCGCCGCAAAACCAAGGTTTTGCAGCGATGGGGCGCGTTCGCTCACGCCGTCGCGCCGCCGTTGGGCGGCACTCGCGCGCCCGTAAGGTGTTTACAAGGCGGCGCATGTCCGCCTTGTAAACGTATTTTATTTGCGATTTTCACTTTTTTGACAGACCCGAGCGGTCCCGAAACGGGGCGCTTTTTTTATGACTTGCCGCGATTCTTACAAAAAGCGTTACTAAAGTGACTTTAATATTACAGTTTACTGACATTTGGAGGAAAAATATTGAAAAAGAGGCAGCGCTGCGATAAGATAATATCAGAATACGCTCCGTATCGGGTTATTTTCGGCCTGAAAACGGGATTTTATGATGAAGAAGGAGAACGAACCATGAGAAATTTGAACAAATTTCTTGCTCTCGTGATGGCTGTGCTGATGCTGTTCGGCATGGCGGTGATTCCGATGAGCGCGGTAAATGAAGATGACGCCGATTCAATTTATTATGAAGCGGCGCAGCAGCTTGCGGCGCTCACGATCATGAAGGGCGATGAGAACGGCGACCTGAATCTGGCAAACGGCGTGACCCGGTATCAGGCGGCGCTGTTTTTTGTACAGGCGCTGACCGGAAAAACCGACGTCAAGGTCTGGAACGCGGAGAAAAAGAGCACCATTTTCGCCGATGTTCCGGAATACGGCACGGCGATCGACTATGCGTACAGCATGAAACTGATCCTCGGCCGCGGCGACGGCAGCTACGGCTACCATGACCCGATCACCTATCAGGATATGCTGGTCATGGCCGTGCGCGCGCTCGGCTATGAGGAGTCCGGCATGGCATATCCAAACGGTTATGTCCTCAGAGCGCAGACCCTCGGACTGACCGACAACATCGAGACCGTCAACTTCAAGGGCGAATTGACGCGCGGCGAGACGGCGCAGATCATCTGGGATATGCTCAATACCCAGATTGCGTTTATTGATCCGATGACCAATGCCGTTATCCTTCCGGGTCAGGAGGATTTTTCTCCCTACGGTATGCTGGTAGGCCCCGGCAAAATCGAGCGCACGACGCTGCTTGAAAAGGCGGGCTATGCCAACGGCAAGCTTGAGGCGACGATTCTTTCCTTTAATGAAGCGTACGACGAGGACGATGTGGATACGGTGGAAATTGAGTACACCTATCTGAAAGACGATTCCACGTATACCGATTCGGTTGAGGTTGTGGCGGCTGATCTCGGCATCACTGCGGACACGCCGAAAATCGAGTATCTCGGCCTGCCGCTGACGCTTTATGTCAACTGCGCGGCGGAGGATTTTGCTTCCGAGTACAGCATTGACGAGGATGAGCGCGAAGCGTCGGTGGTCTTTACAAACCGCGAGGCGCTGAGCACTGTAGAGAATCTGGGCGACGCGGGCAATATCCGCTATATCGACGACAAAAACGGCTCGATTCAGCTTGGCGGCACGAAGTATTCGCTGGATAAATACGATCTTTGCGTCTACACGCTCGACGAGGACGGCTGGGTTGAAAGCGCAGAGGCGCAGAGCGATTTTCTTGACAACTTCCTGTATAAGACCAAGGGCGGCTATGAGGACGCACTGAATTCCTACGGCGCCGTGCGGTACATCGTTCGCAACGGCGAGAAAGACGAGAATAAGACGCTGCATATCTACTATACGCCGTACGAGTTCGGCCAGTACTTTGTGCGCGAACTGCGCGACAGCGGGACAAGAAAGGATACCGACTTTGTGACCATCGGTACCTACAGCGACACGGCAAAGACCAATCAGGACGATGTTTCCAGCCACTTTGTGGAAAAACTGCTCGGAACAAACGTGGACGTGACCGCTTCCACTACGTCGGTTTCGACCCGAAACGGTGAAAAGGCAAAGACGGTTGAACTCGCGGGCAAGAGCATACGCAATGGCAACTTCATGTTCTATTTCTATAACAGCGTGGATAACATCCTGAATGTTGTGGAAAACTGCGGCAGCTTTAAGACCGGCCGCCTGACCGGTACGAGCGCAAGCAACCAGACCCTGAAGATCGACGGCACAAACAAGTCGGTCGGCTTTAAGGGCGCGTATATCAGCGATATGCCGGGCTATGACCATGCGCTGGTCGGCGACATTATTGAACTGCTGGAGTCCGGTAAGGACAATGTGAAATATATTGAGGTAGACGGCCGCGTCGTTTACTATGAGGCGTACTCGACGGCAAAGGTAGTCTCGAAATTTGACTATGCGATTATTTCGATTGACGAGGAACCGCTTGCGGGACTGCTCGGTCTTTCCAAGAAGAACTTCCGAAACGCTCTTACTTCCGACGGCCTGTATCTTGACGATGACGGAATCGCCATCGCGGTGATGGACACCGAGACCGGCAAGTGGAAGCTTGCGCACCTGCGCTATATGGAGGCGGGCGCGTATGACGAGGACGACGATTCGTTTGATGTCAGAGGCGATATGCCCGTTCTGGCCGAGTACGCGGACACGTTGGGTTCGTTCGCGAAGAGAGACGATTATGATACGCTCTATGACGCGCTCACGTCCGGTTCGATATTCGTTGTACGCAGTCAGAAAAACGGCGTCTATAATCTCGCTGAGTGGAAGCCGGCCGACGACCTTTTGACCTACGGTAAGGGCAGAGACGGTATCGTATTCTCCACCGCGGCGAATAAGACCAATCTGATCACCGCGGACAGCGATAAGGCCGCCGCGCGCGTAACGCTGAACAGCGATACGGTGATTGTGGTTGTGTCCGGATCCCGCGTCGGCGTGCGTATCGGCAAGCAGAATACGAGCGCCAGCGTTGAGTATGCCGGCAAGTTCCTCTCCGCAAATTCGGATCTGATCGTGTTTGTAACCGACAGCGCGACGGCGTTCAATCCGGAGACTTGGGGACAGGCGACCGGAACGGACGAAGACAAATCCTGGTATATGGCGACGGCTGATACGGATGTTGATCTCGAAAGATTGAGCAGCAGTTCCCACAGGGTTACCGTCACCAACGTACTCAATCTGCGCACCATGAAGATCGAAAAGAGCCTGATCTATACGGTGGAGTCTTCCAAGGACGCGCCGACCTCTCTTGACGTGGGCGACGTGATTTATATGAACTCGACGGGTGACGGCGAGCTTTACGACGACGGCTTGCAGGAGGCGTTTATCGAGGCGGTCAAGGCCAACGGCGCCGAGGACAGCAAGACCTATACCGAGATTGATGTCAGCAAGGTTGAATTTGAAGATGAATACACAATTCGCATAGATGAATTGGATCTGGACGGCATTGCGGCGGTTACCGAAATCAACGCGACGGTTCTGACGCTGGATCTGACCGGATTTGACTGGGATATCTACGATTACGACAATATGGCGCTGGATATTCCGTTTGACGAAGAGGACGATCTCGGATACGAACATGCGTTCGGCGACAAGTATGCGTATACGGTTGAGGGCGATATGGTCGAAGAGATTTCGAGCCCGTCCGGCGGCGTTCTGGATCAGCTTGTGATCGTATCCGACGGCGAGACGATTCTGGTTCCGGAATATGACGTGGATGACTTTAAGGGCGCGGAGAAGGCGACGGTGGAAATCACCATGCTGGCGAATGTCAGCGACGGTGTCGTCACGCTGTATGTTCTGAAAGTGCTTCTGCCCCTTTAATTGCGTGTTTTCGCAGAATTGAATAACCACACAGGGGATGGATTCCGAAAGGGATTCATCCTCTTTTTCCGCCGCAAAACCAAGGTTTTGCGACGATGAAGCGCGTATAGGCGTGAGGAGGGGCATGAGGATAGGCGTGAGGGGGCACCGTGCGCAGCACGGGGGAGCCCTGACGCCACAGAGATACCAGGCGTCAGCCTGGGGGGAGTCCTGATGCCAAAAAAGAGGGGCCCGGCATCAGCCTGGGGGAGTCCTGATGCCAAAAAAGAGGGGCCCGGCGTCAGCCGGAGGAGTCCTGATGCCAAAAAAGAGGGGCCCGGCGTCAGCCGGAGGAGTCCTGACGC
>URDS01000087.1 GCA_900546635.1 uncultured Eubacteriales bacterium
GGCTCGAACCTATGACCCTCTGCTTGTAAGGCAGATGCTCTCCCAGCTGAGCTAAACTTCCGATCTTGCTAAGAATCTTAAGGCTCAGCTATTGCCTACCGGCCTCGCGACATTTGGTATTATATCATAGCTATATATGTTTGTCAACAGTTTTTTTCGTTTTTTTCTCAAAAAAATACAATGCCTTTTTTCGGTCTGTTTTCACAAAATTCAGCCTATTTTTTCCGCCTGCTTGACGCGGTGCAAGCGGCATGGTAAAATAGATTTATCAGTCAAGAATCTCTAACTTTTTCCGAATAAGTACCGGCGGAGAGAGCGAGCACGGCGAGCAGGAACCAATTCAATTCGCAGCCCGAAAGCTATGCCGTTTTACTTACTTGAAAGGACGCAAAATGCTATGATTAAAATCGAGCGTATTTCCGTGATGAACTTTGAAAACGCCATACGGGGCGCGCGCAATCCTCTGAACTCATGGGAACGGTCGGACAGCCGTTATGCGGAGGACGGAAAATTTATTCTGGGAGAAAACGACCTTGCGCTGGCAAGAAAGTTATGCCGGGCGGGAAGCGATCACCGAAAATTCATACGCCAAATCCTGGTTTCGGTTGACATTACCGCGCCGCTCTATTGGTGGAAAGAATTTGATACCTATAAGGTAGCGACCGTAGCCAATTCCACCAGCACCATGCACAAAATCCATGCCAAGGCGTTTGAGCTTTCGGATTTCAGCACCGATCACATGACAGAGACAGCGCAAAAAAAATTCCGGGACTATATCGCCTTTTTGGAAGAAACGCGGACAGCCTATTTGGAAAACAAAGAAAAAAAATACTGGTATGATCTGATTCAGCTTCTGCCCTCCTCCTATAATCAGTTGCGGACCGTTACCCTGAATTATGAAACGCTCACCAACATGTACTACGCCCGCAAGAATCACAAGCTGGACGAATGGCACACCTACTGCGACTGGATTCAGACGCTGCCCTATGCCATGGATATGATCTGCGTGCATGAGGCATAAATTGATTTTGTGAAAAAGCCTCGCGGACGTGCGGAGATATACCCCGCAACACAATACTATCTTTCAAAAGAAATGCCGGAGCAATTCCTTATGGGAAATGCTCCGGTATTTTTATGCTTTTTTATTTTTTGCGATCCTTATTTCGTGATCGTTGCGGTGCTGGTATTGCCGTCCCAAGCAACCGTGCCGCCGAGCGCTTCTGCTACGAAACGAACCGGCAGATAGGTTCTCGAATTTTCGATGAATGCAGGCGCATCCAAAGGCTTCTCTTCGCCGTTGATCGTTGCGGTTGTCGCGCCTATGGTGATTTTGATTTCAATATCGCCGCTGGTGAGCGTCGCCGTGCTGGTCGCGCCGTCCCAAGCAACCGTTGCACCAAGGTTTTCAGCCACAAAGCGGACGGGGAGCATCGTGCGATCCTGACGGATGATCGGAGCAGCATCCAGTTCTTTCGCGACGCCGTTTACATAACCGTTCATATCGCCGATCGTCATTTTGATCTCGGTAGTACCGGTTACGGGCGCGTCGCCGACAAATTTGGAAATAACCAGATTGTCAAACGAGGTGTTGCCCACATTGACGCCGCCGGGCTTATCGTCCTTAGCATACATTCTGAATCCGAAAGTGCCCTGGCTCCAAGCATCGTGGGTTCCGGTGAACGCATAAACTTCCGCGCCGGTGTCGATATTCGTAAAGATAGCCTGTATTTTATTGCCCTGAACCGCCAGTTGGATATGCAGATTGCTGCCGGGAGCGAAAGCGCCGGCCGTGCCTACGTTGATATTACCGCCCCATGCGCCGGCTTCTTTAGCGTAACCAACCGCAGCGAGATCGCCGCTGAATCCGACAAAACCGACATAGCCCGCAAAGCCATTCGGGGCTGTGCCGTCTACAAAATCAAGATTGGAACGAATGAGCGGACCAGCCTGCGTTGTCGTGTTGTACATGTCCACATCCAAAACATAGTCGGTCAGCGTCGTCAAAGCGCTGTCTCCGGTGTACACGATGAACGGAGTGTGCCCCACACCATCATATGCAGTCAGGTAAAGGCGACCGTCTTTGACTTCCCATGTACCCATGTACTGAGTAAAATCATTCAGTGCATCTGCGCTGTCAAATCCGTTGGAATAAACAGTCTCAAGTTTGGATGTGTCAAGACGTACTCCCTCATCGTCAATTGCAAATGCGCCGACTGTCAGCAGCGCAAGCGTCAACACGAGCGCGCTGAGCACAAAACCAAATTTTTTCATTGTAAAAAACCTCCATATTTTATATTTGGATTATGTAGCACCTTTATTCTCTCACAATTCTGTAGCAAAATCAACCGGTTCCATGTATAAAAACTTCAAATATTGTATGAAATTTATTATAATTTTTGTATGAAATTGTGAAAGCCCCCGATTTTCCGAGCGCAACAATTTAACGCTTTCCGAAAAAGCACAAACCGGAAACAGTTAATTGACTGAGCTTCGAAAAACAGGTTTCAGAATACAAGATACTGCATATATCGCACAAAAATTTAAAAGCTTCGGTCAAACCAAGCGCTTATGCGGTTATCGACTGATTTTCACGCGAAAGAACCATTGTGTTTGCGCTGTTGGCCAGCGCATAGGCATACGCGCCTTTCACATATTCGCAGAACAACTGATACGCGATTTCATCAAACGATTGTCCCTGCCCCAGTATGCCGGAAACCTGAAAAAGTTCCGGCATCACAACGATACCGTCTCCCTCAATCGACTCAAACGTATGCGACGAATTTTCAAAAACAACATACGCGCCGGATTCCACATACAGCTTCACAGTAAAAGGCTGTTTGGACAGACAGATTACATTCGGACCGATAGTAAGCGTCGTGCCGGAAGCTACGCGAAGCACATTCTGCTCAGCGCCCTCCTGAAAGAAATAAAGATTCTCAAGTCGGGTATCCGTGGCGATCGTAAGCGTTTTTCCGGTCGCCATTTTAATTACACCGCCGGCAGGATTGCTTGCCGGCTCGGAATTCATATAATTGGTTCCGCCGTATGCGCCGGTAATCGTCAAATAGCTGCCAAGCTGCGGAATGGTATAATCGCTTCCGATATACAGACGTCCGGTCGCAACCAGCGTACCGCCTCCGCGCACCAAATTCATCGCGCCGCTTTCCGCAAGACCGAGCAGCGTTTTCTTCGGCGCGGCAGGCTCTGTGCCGCTGGCGGCATTGTTGCCGTTATTATAGTTGACATACGCCACGGCAGGCGGAACATTGATATCCACGTCGCCGCCGGGATTGGTAGCGGGTATCCGATTATAATCATATACATAATCGTAATACACATTACCGCCCTCATTCTCCACTTCAAAATCGCCGCCGTTGATAATAGCCGTTCCGCCCTCTTTGACGACAATCTTCATTTGATAGGCCTGATTGGACATGGTTACAACGCCCGTGCCGATCAAAAGCGTTACCCCGTCCGGCACAATAATCGAATTTTGTGCATTTTCCTGAAACACGATTAAGTCGTCCATAATCACATTGCTGGAAAGCGTAAAGGTCGCGCCGCCAGTCATTTTAAACGCACAAGCCGGATTGTTTGCCGGCGCGGGATTCATATAATTTACATCATTGTATTTGGACGTAATCAACAATGTTCCGGTCAGCTTCGGAAGCGTATAAGTTGCGCCGACATAAGCTTTGCCGCTGACAACCAACGTACCGCTTTGAGGCAGACAAGAGATCACGCCGTTTCCCTTCAAGGATCCGAATGTCTTTTTCGCACTGTCCGCGCTCGCGCCCGTAGAAGAATCCGAACCCGCATAATTCAGAAATGCGACGGCGGGGTTGGTTAGATAAATCAAACGCGAAGGCTGATCTCCCTCGGCGCCCACAGTCAGCGGAAATACAAGCGCCGCAGTCAAAACAGCCAGAAACAAACAGAAGATTTTTTTCATGAACGCACCTCCGGCAGCACGGAATACTTTACAATTTTATTATAAATGTACAAAAGCGGCAAGTCAATACTGCGCGGCATTGTGTTCATTTTCGGGAACAGGATGGTGTAATTTCCCGATATGTCTGTCGAATTCTGTGTTTTTTTGCTTCCCCGTACAAAAAGGAGCGCAACACGCTCCGCAGTCTGTGACAAAGTAAAAGCGGTCAAAAAAGGAGCGCGTTGCGCTCCTTTTTTCAATATAATTTTATTCCGTAACAAAGGTTGCACTCGAAAGCACGTCGGCCATAATCTTTTCATAAAGAACCTTGGTCTCGGTATTCTGTCTGGAAACACGGCTCTTGTACGTTTTTACATCGGTTTCTGCTTTCTCGGCCAGAACCGCTACTTTGGCCTCGTACTCCTCATCGCTGACCGTATAACCGCCGGCCTTGGCAACTGCGTAAAGCGCCAATTCCTCCCGAATCGAGGTCTGCGCCTGCTCGGTGCAGGACTCTTTTGTAATACCGAGATTCTCCAGCTTCAAACCTGCATGAATGTACTGATAATACATCGCCTCATAGTACTCATACAAACTGTTTGCCATATGCGCCACCGCTTTTTCGGGATACGCCTTAAATTCGCAATTTTCCACAACGGCAGTCCACGCATACATGTTTTTGTTCTTTTCCAATGTCTCGGCAGCGGCATCCTCCAGTTCGGTGCGGATCTGCTTGCGGTAATCCTCCGCGCTGTCCGCGCCGAGTTCCTCCGCGATTTCATCGGTCAGCACAGCGGGAACAACCTCGGACACCGTATTCATCGTAATATCAAACTGCGCCGGTTTACCGTTCAGCGCTTCATTGCCGTAATCTTCCGGGAAAGTCACGTCGATCGTGCGCTTTTCCCCCGCCGACATGCCGACAATCGCATCCTCAAAGCCTTCAATATAACCGGCCTCGCCGAGCACAAGCTCCTGATCCGAAGCGGTACCGCCCTCAAACTCCGCGCCGTCTACACGTCCGACAAAGTCGATATTGACGGTATCTCCGAGTTCGCAGGCGCGATCCACAGGAGCAGTCGTAGAATATTCCGCAATTTCTTCCGCAATTTTTTCCTCTACATCCTCATCAGTCACTTCATCCGCGGCGGGAAGCGTTACGGTCAGATTCAAATACTCACCGGCCGTGATATAAGGGGTCAAATCCTCCTTCATATACTCAAACCGGTACTCACCGCAGGAAACAAACAAGCAGGAAAGCAATACTGCGGCAAGTGCAAAAGCGATGAATTTTTTCATAGTCCTAATTCTCCTTTTTATTCTGCATCCACAAAGGAAGCGTTTTCAATCATAATATCCAGCACACGCGCATAGTAGATGGAAAAATCTATTGTTTTTTCCAGATAAGCTTCCGTGATTCCGTAATCCTTACAGAACGCGGCCGCATCCTCATACTCATAATATTTCAGAAAATTCGCCTGTTCTTCGGCATGCTCTTCTTCTGTGATCTGTATATCCTCGGCTTTCGCAATCGCATGTACCACAAGCTCCTGCTTAACGGCATATTCCGCCTCGGCGCGAACCTCCGCTTCATACGCCTCAACCGTCGTTCCGAGCGCCTGTGCGACAAAATCTTCATAGGCCATGGAAGACATCAGCGCATAATACTGAACATAGCCGATTTGCTGCTTTACATAATCCTCAACCAGTCCCTCGGGGAATTTCAAGACGCTTGAATTTTCTACGGCGAGCGCCAGCGCAGCCGTCTGCTTCTCCTGAAGGATCTCCAGTTCGCGAAGCTCTGCGAGTACGCCGCGCGCATACTCTTCGTATGCGGCCGTTGTATCGTAATTAAACTTTTCTTTTACAAACGCATCGGTATACTCCGGCAGAACCGTTTCTGAAATAGAATGCAGTTTAATTTCAAAATCCGCCGTTTTACCGTTCAGCGCTTCATTGCCGTAATTTTCCGGGAACGTGGCCTTGACAACTTTTGTCTCTCCGGGCTTCATGCCGACGATGCCCTCCTCAAAGCCGTCGATAAAGCCGCCGGCGCCGAGCGTCAGCGTCTGATTTGCGGCCGTGCCGCCCTCAAAAGCGACGCCGTCTATGCTGCCCGCGTAATCCAAGTAGACCGTATCGCCGAGCGCGCAGGCGCGATCGGTAATCTCAACAGATGTCGCATTCTGCTGCAGCACATTGTCGATATACTCCTGCAAATCCGCATCCGTAATCGTACGGCTGACCGTCAGCGGAATCTTCAGCCCCTTATACGTACCGAGTGTGAGATACGTGTCGAGATCCGCCGCGACATAATCAAAGCCGTCCGGATCAATTGTCGTCTCCGTAGCCTCGGTCGTGACATCCGAAGATGTGTCCGTGGCGCCGGAATCGCTCGTGTTTTCAGTCTCGCCTTTTGTACCGCAGGCAGTAGATGCCAACAGCATAGCGGCGGCCAGCGCCGCTATCCAAATTTTTTTCATTGAATCGAACCATTCCTTATTCTATTTTATTTATCTTTTATCCATTTTATTTTGTCAGGATCCGCTCACAATAAAATTTGCCTGCCGCACAATCTCCGGTATGATCTCGGCATACAGTTTTTCTTCTTTCAGCAGTTCCCGCGTCGTTCCAAGCTGCGCAATCAATTCGTCAACGCTCCCAAGCCCCAAAAGTCTTGCCGTTATCGAAAGATCCGCCTCCAGCTTTTCATCGCTGACATCCAGCCCCATATCTTTTGCAATCGAATAGAGCAAAAGCTCCTGCGCCACTACGTTTTTTGAGCTTTGCAAAAAAATCTCTTCCGCTTCCTCAACGGAAAGGCCGTACACCTCAGGGAAAAATGTCTCATACGTCATCCCGCTGGATTCAGCCAAAATCGTATAGCTCTCCACCGTATAACCGAACGCCGTATCAACCGCCTTTTGCGGATACTCGATCACATAGGAATTGGCCAGCGCTTTTGTCCACGCGGCTTCTTCCTTTGCGATTTCAAAA
>URDS01000088.1 GCA_900546635.1 uncultured Eubacteriales bacterium
GGCGGCACATGTCCGCCTTATAAACGTATTCTATTTGCAATTCTTATCTTTATCGGCAAGCTCAAATATGTTATAATCATGTTAAAGTGATTCTAAACAGTATAATTCCGTATTTTTTAAAGGAGTTTTTATGAAACCGATTTTGAATAAAACAGTCTCCCTTATCCTTTTGCTCGGCGCTTTGCTTCTGTTCCCCGCCTGCGGGCGTACAGCGCCCGCCCCCGCCGATACGAACGCGGATAACTTCGGCACGACCGATCAAAACGGCACTGCGAAAGACGCGGACACTTCCACGCTGGTTCAGGACGGCGAGCGAATCACCATACGAAGCCTTGCCGACTGGGAGGCGTTCAATTACGACGGCAATTTTTCGGATAATTGTCTGATGTTTCTGACACACCTGATCGGAGAGGGATCGGACTTTCTGGAATTTGATACCGTAAAAATCAGCGACTACATCATCACGCGCGACCCGAAAGTATATGAGCAATACGAGCTTTATTTTGAATTTACAGTCACCGAATCCGAACTGGATACACTTCCGAGCGGCGCCTACCGCGCGCTGATCCGGGACACAGTAGACTGCTTTATGGAATTTCTGGACGAAGATCCTCGCGACAGCCATCAGAAAATAACCTTGCCGGAAGCGGGAGAAAAATTTTACCGGATGTTAAATACCTGGATCGGTTCGTCTTATGTATGGGACTGCCCGGCCTACGGACAGGATCTGGATATTCTCGCGCTGTGCAATTTTATCTGCCGGCAATACGGCAATTCCGAGGGAATTGAATTGGATGCATTTCTGCGTCTCGCCAAAGATAAATTCGGCGCTGTTCCAAGTGAAGCGCAGCTTGCCGACTTAGCGCCTCTTATGTATATCAAAGACGGCATACAAATGATTCAAACCGGCGGGATCGGCGGGAATACCCGCTATCAAATCACCGGCTACAAAAATGAAAACGGGATCCATTCTATAACCGTACAGTATTACGCCGAATGCAATGCGTTTATCCGCTCCCACTTAGTCGAATACAGAATCACCGACGATGAAAAGTGGTTGGGTTATGAAATCCTAAGCAAATCCCCGTATAAACCCTACGGACTTCGCGCGCTGTTTGACTGATGCGCAAACGCGGTACATTAGCTTGGATACGTATACCGCAGCAGCGAAAAAAACAGGGGTTTTCGATGATCGCAATATTTTTATTGACATTTCTCCTTTGCAATGCTACAATAAGTTAGAATAAAAAAAGGCCGTGATGGAAAGAGTAACAGCCGCGAAGCATATCAGAGAGAAAAGCGCATGGTGAAAGCTTTTTATGGGGAACGACTGCGAACACCGCTCCGGAGCCGCCGGTGAAATCAATAAAGCCGTGCCGTATGTCTGCGTTAAAGACAGGATTTCAAAATCCGCAAGTGAAAATTTAAGGTGGAACCGTGCATTTCGCACCCTTAATGTCTGTCAAGCAGCATTAAGGGTGCTTTTTTACCGAAAATGAAAAATTTATATTCATAAAGGAGGCTTTCAAATATGAAAGTCATTTGCAACGACGGCTCGGTGCGCGAATGCGCCGACGCCGCAGAAGAACTGCATGTCATTCGGCATACGGCCGCGCACATTATGGCGCAGGCGATCAAACGCCTGTACCCAAACGCAGATTTCGGATATGGTCCCGCAACGGAAAAGGGATTTTATTACGATGTAGATCTGGGAGACACGAAGCTGGATGAGAGCGATCTTGCCGCAATCGAAAAGGAAATGCGCAAAATCGTGAAAGAAAATCTGCCGATCAAGTCCTTTATTCTGCCGCGCAAAGAGGCCATTGAACTGATGGAAAGCCGCGGAGAAAAATACAAAGTCGAGCATATCGGCGATCTGCCGGACGATGCGGTAATCAGCTTCTATCAGCAGGGCGAATATATCGACATGTGCGTCGGCCCGCATCTGTGTTACACCAAGGCGCTGAAAGCTTTTAAAATCACACAGCAGTCGGGCGCGTACTGGAAAAACGACAAGAACAACAAAATGCTCACCCGCATCAACGGCATTGCTTTCCGCACACAGGAGGAACTGGACAGCCACCTGAAGCTGATGGAGGAAGCCGAAAGACGCGACCATCGCAGAATCGGCCGCGAAATGGGTCTTTTCATGCTCTGCGACGAGGGACCGGGCTTCCCGTTCTTCCTGCCGCGCGGCATGGCGCTGAAAAATGCCCTCATTGACTATTGGCGCGAAATTCATACCCGCGACAATTATGTAGAGGTTTCCACCCCTCTGATTATGAACCGCCAGCTTTGGGAAACCAGCGGACACTGGGATCATTACAAGGACAACATGTATTCCACCACGATCGACGACGCAACCTACTGCATCAAGCCGATGAACTGTCCCGGCGGGGTCATGGTTTACAAAAGCGTACCGCACAGCTACCGCGATCTTCCCCTGCGAGTCGGCGAACTCGGACTTGTACACCGGCATGAACTGCGCGGCGCGCTGCACGGCCTGTTCCGCGTCCGCTGTTTTACACAGGACGACGCGCATATCTTTATGCGCCGCGAACAGATTACAGACGAGATTATGGGCGTTGTGCATCTCATCAACGAAGTGTATGAAAAATTCGGCTTCAAATATTATATCGAACTGTCCACACGCCCCGAAGACAGCATGGGCAGCGACGAGGACTGGGAAGCGGCAACCGACGGTCTGCGCGGAGCGCTGGAAAAACTGGGACTTCCGTACACGGTCAACGAGGGAGACGGCGCCTTCTACGGACCGAAAATCGACTTTCATCTGGAGGACAGTCTCGGACGCACCTGGCAATGCGGTACCATTCAGCTTGATTTCCAGATGCCGCTGAACTTTGAACTTGAATACACGGATGAAAAGGGCGAGAAACAGCGTCCGATCATGATTCACCGGGTATGCTTCGGTTCCATTGAGCGTTTCATCGGCATCCTGACCGAGCACTTCGCCGGAAAATTCCCGGTTTGGCTGGCGCCGGTACAGGCAAAAGTTCTGCTTGTTTCCGAAAAGAGCGCCGAGTATGCGCAGGAAATCTATGAAGCCCTCCGTGCGGCGCACATCCGCTGCGAAATGGATAACCGCAACGAAAAAATCGGCTATATGATCCGGGAAGCGCAAATGGTAGACCGCGTTCCCTATATGATCGTCATCGGGCAAAAGGAAACGGAAGATCATACCGTTTCCATCCGCAGCCGCGACACCGCGGAAACAACGACCATGCCATTTGCTGAATTTCTGAGCAAAATTCAGCACGAAATCCAAGAGCGCATCTAAGTGCCTAACAAAAACAGTGAGAAAAGCGGAAACTTTTCTCACTGCTTTTATATTGCAAAAATATACTCAGCTTACTATATCCACGGCCGGGCTACCGCAAACGAAATTATGTGTCTTTGGTTTACTTCATTATAACAAGACAAATTGAATTTTACAAAATAATGACTAAAATTTACATTGCCGATTTCTTTAAAAATGCGTAAGATTGTCTTATAACGAAAAGCGAGATGCTCCCCCCACTGCATGCAGCGGGGTTCACGCACTTTTTCCGGCAGTGGCGCAATTCGCCCCCGAAACGTTGAATGACGGGGCTAAATCCCCTTAGGAAAGCCGCGGTCGCTTTTGCGGCGGCTTGACTGTGAAATCCTGATAAGGAGTACATGAGATTTAAAGCATAATTTTAAAGTTGTCGGCGTAACGGTCGGCGGATTTACAAATATTATAAAAACGCATATCGTTTGATCTCAGCATACCAAAAAAACGGAGGGTTTACACATGAAAAGGAATACCGCGGCAAAAATTCTTATTTTTCTTATGTTATTTTTGCTTTCGGCGGTCCTCGCTTCCTGCCGAGAAGCTTCCCCCGAAAACACAAGGGACGGTACCTATACCGGGACAAATGAAGCGGACAAAACGGTTTCAACGGAGGAATCGACAGAAGTTATGGACGATCATTCAATTCAAGGCCTCATCCCGCATAACGGGCAAAAAATCAAAATCGCCTGCATCGGCGACAGCATTACATACGGCCAAGGCGCAACCGTTCAGGGAACGGACAGCTATCCGGCGCAGCTTCGAAAACTGCTCGGAAGTGATTATCAGGTCGGGAATTTCGGCAGAAGCGCATCGTACTTGCTCGCGCCCGACAATCCCTATAATGTAAAAGACGAAAAGCTTTCCTATCGAAATACAAACGAATACAAAAACAGTCTAAAATTTGACGCGGATGTCGTCATCATTATGCTCGGCGTAAATGATATTCGCAGCATGAGTTGTGAAGAAGCACGAAACGATGTAAAAGAAGCGCTGACAGACCTCACAAAGGAATACATGGCGCTGCCGACCGTGCAGAAGGTCTATATCGCCACTTCCATCAAAATTGTCAACGCGGCGGTGCTGGAGCAGTTGTGCGATGGTGTTCTACAAAACATCCAGCTTGAGGTGGCCAAAGAGCTTGATCTTCCCGTCATTGACGTTTGGGGAATGACACGCGATTATTTTGACGTCATGATGCATTATACCGCCGACCGGGTCCACCCAACGACGGCCTCATATGAACCGATTGCCAAAGCCGTATACAGCGTGCTTACAGGCACGAAATATACGCCGGCGGTTCCTGAGCGCTCGGATACAGGCGTTGTTTATCTCAGCGCCGCCGGAAGTGAAACCGGCAAAGGAAGTTCCCCCGAAACGGCTCTAAACAATCTGGCAAAAGCCGTCGGACTTTTGCGTGACGACGGCGGAACGATCGTTTTGTGCGGTCCGTATTCGCTGACCTACGAAACGCATCTGCCGCATACAAGCGGCGTTATCAAAATCACAAGCGTATACGACGGTATAGACTACGCGCAAAGCAGCGGCGCAAAGCTCGGCGTTGCCAAAAATCTGTATTTCAACGGAAACTTTATACTTGAAAATATGACCGTTGTTTCCGAAGTCAACGCCTCGATTTTGGTCTGCAACTACAACGATGTGACGTTCGGAGACGGCATTACATCCACGCTTGCATCCGGTATTACGTCTTATCCGCTGATCGTCGCAGGATATAATGTAGCAATCGGCGGCGTTCCTGTCGAAAATATCAGCCTGCATGACGATTGCAGCATTACAGTCAACAGCGGTTCATGGGTCTATATCCGCTGCGGGAACCGCCGGTACAATACACCGCTTCCCATGGGTACAATCGAGAAAGACGCCGCGCTTACCGTAACGATAAACGGCGGTACTTTCACAAACAGCACCGGCACCAACCTGTTAGCGGCGACCGGTATGAACAGCGTGGACGGAACCTGTACTTTAATCTTAAACGGCGGTACGTTCAACGGCAATGTATATGCGGTAGGCCGGGCAGGTTCCAACACGTCCCAAACACCGGCGCAAATGAATGGTACCGCCGAGATTATCATCAACGGCGGTACGTTTAAAGGCTCGATTCTCGCGGTGCAGGACAATACCACAAAAATCGACGAAAATGCCAAATACGAAATTTATCTGTCCGACTCCATGTCCGACCTGAAAGATAAAATCCGCGGATTCAAAACAATCAATATAAAATAAGCCGACACATTTTGTCTTGTATTCAAAACAGCGTGGGAAACAGGAACAGAACTTTGCGCATTTCGGCATACAATTCCGGCAAATCCGATGCGGGAAGCGGATTTTTTCCGCGGCCGCACTCAAACGTAAACGACGGAACCTGAAGTTTCTCGATACAAAAATCAGTCAATCCGCCATACGCGGCGGGGCCGGACGGCTCCGCCAGCTTATAGCCGCAAAAAGAAGCCAGACGCCGTGCGACGGCATATGAGGACGGCAGGCTTTTTCCGCCGCTCGTATAGTAAATTTCCCGTCCCTGCGTATGCAGGGATAGAACGGCGGTGGGATGATTGAACCGAAGATAATTGCATAGCGCGCCTGTTTCCGGCTCGCTTTCGGGACGCTCTCCCGAATAGCGGGTCTGTCCGCCGCCCGTAATGCCCAGCGATTTTTCAATCTCCTTGTACGCCGAAAAACCGCTGTCGTAATTATGATTGAGATCCACGCCGCGCGCATTGGCCTGCCATCCCGTAAAATCTTCCGATCCGTTCATTCCGACCAGCCGCGTATACATCAAACTGTCTTTCGGCGCCCCGTTGACGGCAATATCCACTCCGTCCACGTTCAATACGGGGATAAAATACAGGCTTCGGCTGCGGAGGATATAATCCAGATTGACCCCCATCAGCGTTGCATGACGCGATGCAAGTTCGGCAAATTCCCCGATAAAGCGCAGAAGAAGCGCGCCGGTAATTCCCTCCGCCCCGTGATGCGCGCCGATATAGTAAAATTCTTTTGGTCCCTCACCCATACGAAACATGGGAATGCCGCGTCCCAAAACGCTTTCGGTCAGATAGGAAAACTGAAAAAATTCATAGTTCTGTGACAAAAGCCACGCGCACTCCATCAGCGCCGAATAATCGAATTTGTTGCTGAGCGCCGCCCGAAAGGCCGCGCGTTCACTGCTCGTCATGTTCTTCCCTCCCGCATATGCGCACTCAGAAAACTATATTCAAAAAAATGACCGGATATGTCCGTTTTAACACGTATATGCTGAAACGCAAGGAGACAAAAAATTATGTTCGGCCTTTTGAAAAGAAAAAAATAGATAAGCAAACCGAAAAATCAGCAGTTTCATTGCATAATTCAACAGACCCAAGCAGTTAAAGATCAGCGCATAAATTTCCACATGACAGTCTGAAAGGATCATGGCAGGTTTCTATTCTTTCAATAAACAAAGTATACGAAAATAGAGGCGCAGTCGATGGACTGCGCCTCTCTGACCGTCGAAAAACCTTAGTTTTTCGACGATGGGCGCGTATAGGCGTGAGGAGGTGCCCGGCGCAAGCCGGGAGGAGTCCTGACGC
>URDS01000089.1 GCA_900546635.1 uncultured Eubacteriales bacterium
GCTGCGCAGCATCAACGTGCCGATTTACGGAACCCCGCTGACATTGGGGATCATCCGCAACAAATTACAGGAGCATGTGCTGCCATGGAAGCCCGACCTGCGCACCGTCAGCGCCGGCGACCGGGTGAAGCTGGGATGCATGGAGGCCGAGTTCATTCATGTCAACCACTCGATTGCCGACGCCTGCGCGATCGCGATCCGCACGCCGCTCGGTACGGTGCTGCATACCGGAGATTTTAAGCTGGATACCACGCCGATCGACGGAAAAATGATGGACATCACGCGGCTCGGCGAACTTGGAAACGAGGGCGTGCTGCTGATGCTCGGCGAATCGACCAATGCGGAACGTCCGGGCTATACGCCCTCTGAAAAGACGGTAGGCCGGTCGCTTGCGGATATTTTTATGCGGAACCCCGATAAGCGGATCGCCATTGCCACTTTTTCTTCCAATGTACATCGCGTGCAGCAGATTATTTCGCTCAGCGCCAAATACGGCCGCAAGGTCGCGGTGCTTGGACGCAGCATGGTCAATATTGTCGCTGCGGCGAGCAGCCTCGGCTATATGGAGGTGCCGGAGGGCGTTTTGATTGACATTAAGGATGTCAAACGCTATCCGGAAAATCAGGTCACGCTGGTGACGACCGGCAGCCAGGGCGAGCCGATGAGCGCGCTCTACCGGCTTGCTTTCGGCGATCACGACCGCGTGACGCTCGGTCAGAAAGACCTTGTGGTCATCAGCGCCACGGCCATTCCCGGAAACGAGAAGTCGGTCGGCAAGATTATCAATGCGCTGATTGGCAGCGGTGTGACGGTGATGCACGATCCGGAAACCGACGTGCATGTATCCGGGCATGCCTGCCGTGAGGAAATCAAGCTGATGCATGCGCTGCTCAAACCCAAATATCTGATGCCGATTCACGGCGAACTGCGCCACCTGGACGCACACAGGCAGATCGCGCGTGAAATGGGCATGCCGGATGAGAATATTTTTATCTCCGAGATCGGTAAGGTTTTGGAGATCGATAAAAAGGGCGCGCGCTTTGCCGGCACGATTCCGTCGGGCAAGGTGCTGGTGGACGGGTTTGGCGTGGGCGATGTCGGCAGCATCGTGCTGCGCGACCGCAAGCATTTGTCGCAGGACGGTTTGATCGTGGTTGTCGCCGCTGTGGATCTCGATTCCCGCCTTTTGATTTCGGGGCCGGATATTATTTCGCGGGGCTTTGTATATGTGCGGGAGAGCGAGGCTTTGATGGACGCGGCGCGTGAACTCGCGCTGGACGCGATCAATGGCTGCCTTGACAAGGGAAACGTGGATTGGATGGAACTCAAAACCGGCGTCAAGGATGCGCTTTCCAAGTATCTGTATCAGAAGACGCATCGCAAGCCGATGATTCTTCCCGTGATTATGAACGTGTAACGTGTCGGCGCACGCGCGCAGACAGGGGGGACTGCCGAAAAAGCAGCGCCGCCTTGTTTTTCGCGTATGCGCCGCCTGAAAAACTTTAAAAAGACGAGGAGCTTTGCTATGGTCAGACATGTGATTTTATGGCAGTTTCAGGACGCCATGGATAAAGAGGAACGCGCGGCGGCGTCTGAGCGGATTCGGCGGGAACTGGAGGCGCTTGTGGGCGTCGTGCCCGGATTGATTTCGGCTTTTGTCGGAACGGCTCCGCTGGACACGAGCAATGCGGATCTGTTTCTCGACAGCTGCCTTGAAAGCCGGGAGGCGCTGGCGGCGTATGCGGTGCATCCGGAACATGTCCGTGCGGCGACCTTTGTCCGCAGCGTGGTCAAAAGCCGGACTTGCATGGATTTTGAAGTGTAACGATGCGGCAAAACCGAAAAAGCCGCCCGCCGCGGAATCGTTTGGTTCCGGGGCGGGCGGCTTTGGTTTCGGCTGAGAACTTCCTTTTTCAGAGTTACAGATACGTTCTGAGATCGGACGCAAGGGACTCTTCCGATTCGATCAGCCGTCTTGCGATCTCTTTTGCGGATTTGTCCGCTTCTTTGTATTCATTGAGATAGCGGTGCAGCGCTTTGGTACCCATGTTGCAGCCGTCTGTGATCAGGTCGGCAATGGTTGCGTCCGATTCGTGCATGGCGAGCTTAACATTGGTTTTGATCCAGGACATGCTTTTGGCCATCGCGCTCGGTTCTTTGCCCTTTTCTCCGTCTGTATGGAGAAGCGTTTCGGTTTCTCCGAGCAGCGCCGTATGCTCGTCCTTGCATCGGGTAAGCCGGGCTTTCAGTGCGCTGTCGTTCACGTATTCCAGCACTTCATCAATGGATGAGGCGCCCATTTTTATGCCTGCGTAACATTCCTGAAGCAGTTTGGCCGTATCTTCGCGGCACAGCGTTGTATTTTCCGTCATGATTTTTTCCTCCGCTTGGTTTTATCAGCAGTATGCCCCGTCGCATTTCTTTTTATGTGCTCTGCCGCTTTTGCATAATGCAGAAAAGATACTGTGAAAATGCCTGAATTTTGGGTAAATTGCACGATTGCCTTGCAAAATGAAAATTTTTCCTGTATACTCTTTATATGCGGAAATGAAATTTGAAAATTATGGCGATATTGACATAGGCGGATCCGGATTTTTCGGAAAGGGGGAAGCGTATATGAAAAGCTTTGGGGGCGTGGATGCGGCTAAATTTTTGTTTTCGTTTGTCGTGATCGGAATCCATACCCGTCCGTTTTCCTCTCTTCGGTTGCTCGGTATACCGCTGACCGCTTTCGTCTTTCCGGTAGCGGTTCCGTTTTTCTTTTTCTGCGCGGGCTATTTTTTGATGCGCGGGGCGGGCGGCAAAGAAGCGATTTTTACAAAAAAGCGAATGCGTTATCTTTTAAAGATTGCGCTTTTGTATTTTGCGGCGGAACTTTTGTACCTGCCCTTTGTTTCGTCGATTTGGTTTGACGGAACCCCGATAAACGCGGCGCAGATCTTCTGGTATCTGAAAAACCAGATGTTGTTGAGCAGCTTTGAACATCTTTGGTATTTGTATGCGCTGTTTTTCGGTTCGATTTTGCATATGGCGCTCGTCAGAGTGTTGGGCATGCGCGGCGCTTTCTGGATTGCGGCCGCAGTCTATGCCGTTGGCGTTACGATTCACACGGTTTTACCGACATTGCCGGACAGTGTGCGGTATTCGGCTTGGATCGGCGCGCAGAGCGTACTGTTTTCCGGCTTTCCGCTGATTTCATTCGGCGGCGCGCTTGCGGCGGCGCGGCGCGCGGTGCCGCCCCGACGGGCTGCGGTTGCCTTTTTGCTTTCCTGCGCGCTGTATTTCGGGGAATGCATCCTTTTTTTGCGCGTGTATCCGCGCTGGCTGCTTTTGCTCTTTTTCTCCATGCCCCTCCTCATCGCTTCCTTGTTTTTGCTGCTGTCGGCGATTCCCACCGAAAAGCGCGCGCTCTGGTTTGTGCTTCGGGAGAGCAGTACGATTAATTATATCATCCATTTTTGGTTTATTTTGGCGCCTGAGCGCCTGTTCGGGTTGGATATGCCGCGGAGCGGCTTTCGCTTGTTTGTTTTCACGTGCGTGTGCTCGTGCCTGATTTCGATTCCGGCCGCGGCGCTTATTTATATGCGCAAGCGCCGGCGGACAATGGAAGTTCAAAACCGGAATTTGAACGCCTGCGATTAAACAGTATCAAAATAAAAAAGGGTATGCGCCGGTTTGCCTCTGCGTATACCCTTGATTTGTCTGTAAAAGTAAATTGTTGTTTTCAAAGCGGGCATGCGTCGCTTGAAAATTTTGTGCGCGCGACTGCACGTCCCCCTTTTCCGAGGCGCCGCCGCTTGTCAACCGTCAGACAAACTGACCGATGATTGTCAGAAGTATGGTGATCGCAATATAGCAGATAACGCCCGGATTGACATAGCAGGTTTGTGCTTCGCTGTCGGGCGGCAGTTGGTTTTCGGCGGTTTTGAAAAAGATTTTTTTCCGCTTGATTGCAAACAATATGCATCCGAGCGTCAAAAGCGCCATAACCGTAAAGCTGTAGAGCATGAGCCAAAGCAGGGTCAGCGGATTTTCGGTCAGATACTGCATCATTGCGTCGGGTTGCTCCGTAAGCGACAAAAGTTCCGTATAGCCGCCGTAGCGCATCAGCAAAATCGGGATTGTGGAGCCGAAAAAGTTGATGGCCGCGTGTACGCCCCATACGGCGGTCAGCCGTCCGGTGCGCAGATACAGATAGCCGAGCAGAAGACCGATAAAAAAGGCGTAGAAAAACTGATAGACATTCAAATGATAAAGGGCAAACAGCAGCGCTGAGAAAATGAGCGCATTTTTTTCACCGAAACTGCGCGTGCGGTCCAGCAGCACACGCCGGAACATAAGCTCTTCCACAAACGGCCCGATCAAGACGACCAGAGCAAATTCAATCCAGATATTCATGGACATCACAAGTTCCATCGTCGTGTTTGCGGGTACAGCGCGGGTTATGAGACCGAAGAGATTCCCCGCAAAAATGCCGAGCAGATTGCCCGCGTAGAGCAGCGGAATCGAAATTAAAAACACCGTCAGAAGCTGAGAAATGCGGAGTTTGCTCATTTCGGGCGCTTTTGCCGGCAGTCTGGCGGCGGCCAGCAGCAAAACGGGCAGTCCGCAGAGATACATAGAGCCGAACGATATTGCGCTCAGGATAAAGGACGGATAGTTTCCGTCCGGATAGGACATCTGCAAAAAGACGCCGGCCACTGTCTGCACAAGCCATACGATGGCAAAGAACAACACAAAAATGCCGCCCAGCTTAGAGAATTGCCGGCGCGCAGTCTTTAGATCGGGTCTTTCGGATGATTCGCCGTGGTTCAAAAGGATCACCTCAAAATCAGTTTCGCCGTGTAAGTAAATGGTTTATTTTTATTATCTTAGCATATTTGGCGGAATAAGTCAAATCCTGTATGGGCTTTTCTATGCGATTTCCCTATTGATTTGACCGGGTAATTCCTGTATAATTTAGTTTAATTCTGTTTCACATTCGGATATTCAAAAAGCAGCGCGGAATGAAAAGAGATGGGGGTCTGATTTATGAGCGGTGTAAAGGGATTTTTCGACAGGTATTTTATTCGTGCGATGGGCGCGATGGCACAGGGATTGTTTGCTTCTTTGATTATCGGCACGATTTTCAATCAGCTTTCAAAGATCCCGTATATGGATTTTCTCACAAAGTTTACGGTTGATATTGGAAATGCGGCTTCGCCCGTTATCGGCTGCGCGATCGGTGTGGCGATCGCCTATGCGCTCGGCGCAAAGCCGCTTGTGCTGTTTACAAGCGCGGTGACCGGCGCCATCGGCTACTCGCTCGGCGGGCCTATCGGCGCATATATTGCGGCGGTTATAG
Source organism: uncultured Eubacteriales bacterium (assembly GCA_900546635.1). Taxonomy (GTDB): domain Bacteria; phylum Bacillota; class Clostridia; order Oscillospirales; family CAG-272; genus UMGS902. Next base: position 5,345 of record URDS01000089.1, read on the forward strand.
GCTCGGAGATCGGGTCGCTCGTGGCCGGGAAAACCAAACTGGATATTATTTTGACCCCGGCGACCGTGATTCTTTCGGGTGGCTTTGCGGGTATTTTTGTCGGACCGTATATCAATCAATTTATGCTGTTCCTCGGTGATTTTGTCAACAGCGCGACGGAATATGCGCCGATTCCGATGGGGATCGTCGTTTCGGTCGTCGTCGGCCTTGTGCTGACCGCGCCGATCTCCTCAGCCGCGCTGTGCATTTCGATCGGCATCGAGGGGATCGCGGCAGGCGCCGCCTGCGTCGGCTGCTGCTGCCAGATGATCGGTTTCGCCGCGGCCAGCTTCCGCGACAACGGAATCGGCGGCGCGCTTTCGCAGGGCGTGGGAACCTCCATGCTCCAGTTCCCGAACATCCTGCGGCATCCGCAGATTTGGATCGCGCCTACGCTGGCGTCTGCCGTGCTCGGACCCGTGTCCACGGCGGTGCTGAAGATGACCAATACCAAAATCGGCGCGGGTATGGGTACGTCCGGACTTGTCGGACAGTTCGGCGCATTTGAGGCGATGGGGGTGGACCTTACCTCCTGCGTGACGGTTCTTTTGATGCATTTTGTGCTGCCCGCGCTGCTTACGCTTGGGTTCGACCTCGTTATGCGCAAGATCGGCTGGGTCAAAGCGGGTTATATGCGCCTTGCATAAAGCTCAGCTGACCGTCGAAAAATCAAGATTTTCCGATGTGGGGCTGTACCGGAACCCCTTTAGGGGTATATTCTCATCGCCGCGCCGCCTTTGGCGGCGTTCGAGTTTCTGCGTGGTTGTTATCAGGGCGGCGCTGTCCGCCTTGATAACATAATAATTTAATAATTTATAAAGAAAAATACAAAAAACTCTTGCAATTTTCTTTAAATTCTGGTATCCTATAAACACTCTGATTATGGGGGCTTAGCTCAGCTGGGAGAGCGCTTGAATGGCATTCAAGAGGTCGTCGGTTCGATCCCGATAGTCTCCACCAAAATACGAAAAACCGCCTGAATGGGGCGGTGAAT
>URDS01000090.1 GCA_900546635.1 uncultured Eubacteriales bacterium
CGCGACGGCGCGAGCGAACACGCCTCATCGTCGGAAAACCTTGGTTTTTCGACGGTCTAAAGCATCGTCAAACGGCGATGCTTTCTTTCATGAATCTTCTGTCCGAGCGAAAAACAAGCTCAGGCATCGTCTGTCTGACGCTCAAAGAAATACTTTCCTCTATGCGCACTGATGCTTTGAATCAAACCGATCAGGCACCACGAAGCCAGCATAGAAGAACCCCCATAGCTCATAAAAGGAAGCGTAATTCCCACTACCGGCAGCTTTGCAAGGCACATGCCGATATTTTCCGCCGACTGTGCAATGATTATCGAGGCCGCACCGACGCACATATAGCAGGCATAACTCCCCTGCATTTTTCGGGCCAATATTAAAATCCGAACGACCAGCACGCAAAGCATGGTAATTACGAACAACGCTCCGAAAAAGCCGAATTTCTCACTAGTGATTGCAAAAATAAAATCGGTGTGCGCAAACGGTACTTTCTGGTACTCTGTGCCGCCTGAAAAACCGGTACCGAAAAAACCGCCGGCCGCAATGGCGTTTTTACTCATCAACGCCTGAAACCCCTTGTCCGTCGGGTCGCTCTCCGGCCAAAAACCGGCAATAATCCGTTCCTTTTGATAGGTTTTTAAAAGCCCCCACAGGACAGGAGAAAATGCGGTGAGGAGTATAGCCGCCCCCAGAAAATACCACAAGCTGAGTCCGGCGCAGTACAGCATAACCAAAGTCAAAAACATGTATACAAGCGCAGAACCCAAATCGCCCTGCATCAAAATCAATCCGATAATTGCCCCGGCATGTACGCCGAGCTTCAAAAGAGACAGCGGGTGATTTATCTTTCCTTTCAGCAGGCTCAGATGCTTGGAAAATGTAATGATGTACAAAACCTTGATAAATTCGGACGGCTGGATGCCCACCGGCATCCAATCATAACGGATCCAGCTTTTATTGCCGTCGCCGGTGCCGATCAAAAGAGTCAGCACCAACAGAAAAACACTGAAAACGAACAGGGCAACTGACAGCTTGTCCGCAATCTCCTCATAATCTATCGTAGACATGATTACCATCGCCACAAAGCCCAGAAACGCAGCGGCAAACTGTATGTAAAAATATTTCACGCCGAAATCGTTTGCCGCACCGGCCAGCGTCACAAGACTCATGCCGGTCAGCGAAAGCACTGCGAAAATAATGATATAATCCAGTTTTCGCAGTTTTTCATACCAGGTAACCGCAAAGACTTTCACACGCGCCTCTTTCCGCGCGCAGATTCCGTGCGCGCTGCTTTTTACGCATCGCACGACCGAAACCATGTAAATGCGCCATTTTTATTATAAACCGCGCCGCAAAAAATGTCAACCGCCGCAAATCGTTGAACAATGAAAATCCATTGACACAAAGGCTAAAATATGATAAAATAGTTTCATCATATCAGGCCGTCGAAAAACCAATGTTTTTCGACGATAGGGCGTGTTTGCTCGCGCTATCGCGCCGCCATTGGCGGCACTCGCACGCCTGTAAGGTGTTTACAAAGCGGCGCATGTCCGCCTTGTAAACGTATTCTATTTGCAATTCTTATCTTGATCGACAAACTCATATGATAAAATAATTTCATCATATCCTGCATATTTTTATATTGTATATAAATTGCCGAAGCGAATTTCTGCTCGGCTTATTTTTATCTGCCGGTCAAAACAATCGGCCTGCACGGTTTAAATTGCAATTTCAATCGTTTAGGAGTCATGCCATGTCTGAGAATTTAAGAAAAAACGGCAAGCGCTACACGCTCGGCGAGGAAATATTCAGCGCGGTAACGCACGGTATCGGCGCAGGGCTTTCTGTCGCCGCACTGGTCACGATGGTCGTTCGCGCCGCGCGTTCCGCCGACGCCTATGCGGTCGTTGCGGCCTCCCTATTCGGCGCCGCTCTCATTATCCTGTATACAATGTCCACGCTCTACCATGCGCTTGCACCCGAAAAAGCGAAGCGTGTTTTTCGTATCTTCGATCATGTCACCATCTTTTTTCTGATCGCCGGCACCTATACCCCGTATCTTCTGGTTACGCTGCGCGGTCCGCTCGGCTGGACGCTCTTCGGCATTTTGTGGGGTCTTGCTGTTATCGGCATCGTATTTGACGCCGTTATGCTGAATAAATTCCGAAAAATAGAAATGATTCTGTATGTAGCAATGGGCTGGTGCATTGTTTTTGCCAGCAAAAGCGTACTGAACGCGCTCGCACCCGCAGGATTTATCCTGTTGCTTGCCGGTGGATTGTGCTATACGGTCGGCATCGTATTCTACGCGATGAAAAAAATCCGATACATGCATTCAATCTGGCATCTGTTCGTCCTTGCCGGTTCCATCTGCCACTATTTTTCCGTTATGCTGTACGTACTGTAAACCAAACTGATACAAAATACCCCGAAGCGATTTTTTTGAAATCACTCCGGGGCTTTTTTCTGTTTACTTTGCCGAAAGCAGTTCTATCAATGCGCCCGAAAGATACGCATTTGCTCCGCGGGTCAGAATATCCTGTACCTGTGCCGCCGTGCTCGTATTTTTTAAAACCAGCTTATATAAAATTTCACTTGTTGAAATGCCGCTCTGCGAATTGGACAGAATTGAAAAAGCCGACTTTTCAATTTCATTTTCAGGCAGGTTCCCGTCGCCCTCAATGCGCACCGAAACCGTTTCGCCCGCATGCACCAAAACCGTTTCGGTCACGATTTTGCGATGCTGCGCGTCATAAACATAGCCGAGCGCCTCCGATTTTCCGTCTCGTTCTATCCTTACACGCGCAGGCGAAGAAAAAGCATAGAAATGCAGCGTATAATCGCGCGTTTCGGGAACACTCTCCGCGGCGGCAGGCGCATGGATAGACAGCACGGAATTTTTTCCGTAGGCGAACGTATACGCCGTATGCGTTTCAACATTGGCCGCGCCGTTTTTGCCGTTATCCTCAATCATGGTAAATTTTCCGTCCGCGCCGCCGAACACATGCAGTTCAAGCGCTATCGGGTTTGATGTATCATTCGTATTCGAAGCATTCAGCGGCAGAATCGCGCCTGCCCTGGCAAACAGCGGGAACGTCTCTACCGGACGGTAACAATTCAGGAAGCGATCGCCGCTGTAAATTCTGCCTGAGAACACATCGATAAAGGTTCCGCTCGGCAGCCATACTTTTGTCTCGGCAAGACGGCTTTCGCGGTCACAGCGCGTGGTCACAGGCGCGGCAATCAAGCTGTCACCGAAATAGTATTCATTTTTACAAACATATGCATTTTCCGCTGTCGGATGCACATGATACATCGGGCGCACAAGCGGAATCCCCTCCCGCGTGTTGCGGTATACCATCGTATACAGATACGGGATCAGCTTATGGCGCAGGCGCATGAACTCGATTATAATCGGTTCGCACTCTCCGTAGTGCCAGGGCTCGCGGGAATTAAAAGGATTCGGCGAAGAATGCAAACGCATGATCGGCGAAAAAACGCCGAACTGCACCCAACGTGCCTGCAACTCATTGTCATGATACCCGAACATATGTCCGCCTATATCATGACTCCACCAGGAATATCCGACATTCGCGGCCGTGGCCGTAAAATACGGCTGAAAATCAAGCGATTCCCAGGTAACATGCGTATCCCCCGAAAAACCCAGGGGATAGCGATGCGAACCGATTTCGGCATACCGAGAAAGAATCAGCGAACGCGCGCCGCGGCGGGCGGCATTGGTGTAATGACAATGATTCAGCATCCAGAGAACATCGTACCCCTCCATGCGCATACCGCCCTTTTGCTGCCAGTCAATCCACCAAAAATCCACGCCCTCATCCTCAAGTGAATTGAGTACGGTATCAAAATACGCTTCCATAAACTGTCTATCGGACACATCAAATTCAACCTGCCGTCCGTCGGACGCATCCCTGCCCAGGCGTTCGCACAGCGCGGGATAAATCGCCTCATACGCACGGATACCGTCGCGGGGATGCAGATTCAGCGTAGTCTTCAGCCCACGCTTTTTCATTTCGCCAAGAAAACCTTTCGGATCGGGGAAATAGGCTTCATTCCAGGTATATCCGGTCCAACCGGAGCCGTATTTTACCGGATCGGGCGTATCGGTAATATGCCAATCCATATCGACCACGCCGACAGACATGGGAATGCCCTTTTCCGAAAATTTATCCATCAGCGCAAGGTATTCCTTATCGGTGTATTTATAGTAACGGCTCCACCAGTTGCCAAGCGCATAGCGCGGCAGGAGCGGCACCGGCGAGGAAAGCTTATAAAAATCCCGAATACATTTTTCAAAGTCCCGTCCGTACCCGAAAAAATACAGGTCAATACGAGCTTTAACGACCGGGACCGGCCAGCCGTCATTACCGATGGCAATCGTGCGGCTGTCATCCAAAGCGTAAAAGCCATGTCTCGCCGAAAGCAAGCCGTCGCCGAGCGCTTTCGCGCCGTTGACGCCGTCCAGCGTGCGTAGCGTGCCGCCGAGCGTTATCGGTTTTGCGCCGTAACGCCAGTCTTTGGTCCCGTCCACAAAGATTTGCAGGCCGAACTCGGAAAACGGATTTTCATCATAACGCAAATGAAGATGCTCGGTTACGATATGCAAAATACCGTCCTCGCGGTATGTCTCAAATGCCGGCGTATCAAATGCGCGATTGAACGCCAAACGAGTCGCGCGATCTTCAAAAATACCGTCCTCACTGTATTCCAGCCGCAGCATTTGATCGGTGAGTACCGTAATACGGTATTTCTCGCCCTGCACCACAAAACGCGCGTCTGCCGTTGGGTGCATTTCAAACATGGAAAGATCGTAAATAGACATAATTACTCCCTCTGTCATTTTAAAATATTGTCTGTTCGGTAGGACACTCAAAAAAAGTCAACTCGATCTTTGAAACGCCCGATTTTCCCTGTTTTCATTATGACACAACTGCAAAGTTCAACGCAATCAACAGTTCTTAGGTTCTTTTCAAGAATTGTTGGCTATTAGATGATTAAAACGGAATATTTTCAAAAATATTTGGTTCTTGACATCGCTTTTAAAATGCGGTATCGTATAAAAAGGAGGTGAAATCATGCAATATGAATACTTTCGGGACAGCCGCGAATATTTCGCTATGGGATTGTGCGTCGCCTACGGACATTTTCACCGCGCTATTGAACTGCTGTACTGTATCGAGACGCCGAAACCCGTTTCTATTGACGGCGTGGAAATGACAGTCGGCGAAGGAGAACTGCTCTTTGTCCCGCCTTTCGCATATCACAAATTTCCGCGCATTGAACCGCATAAAGCGCTTTGCGTGGTTCTGCCGATCACATATACAGATCTATTTGAAAAACAAACGGTAAATCAATGCCTTACCAGTCTCATTTTTACGGATAAAGCGCTTGCCGCTGATATTTATACGCATCTTATCCAGTTAAAAAACGCAAAAAATCCACTGCTGCGCAGCGGAATTTATAATTACTGCCTCGGAAAAGTATTGGAAAACGCGGTTTTAACTGCTCGCGAGTCCAAACACGAAAATGATTTTGTCATTCGGACACTGACATATCTGGAAACGCACTATACGGAAAAACTCACGCTGGAAGCGGTCGCACGCGACCTCGGTTATAACCGCTGCTATTTTTCCACGCTGTTCAGTCAAAGTTTTCATTCCAATTTTTGTACGTATCTCAATACCATGCGCATCAACAAATCATTGCAGCTTCTTTCTGAGCATTCGATTGCAGAGGCCGCTGAACGGGTCGGCTTTTGCAATTTGCAAAGCTATTACACGCACTTTAAACGCATTGTCGGACAGCCGCCCGCCGCATGGCTTTCCGCCTGCAAAAATTAACTTTTCTCAATTTTAAAAATGCAAAATCTTTGAGCATCTATAATTTAAAAAACGCTGTAACCATAAAGCAAAATCGAGTAAAATAAAAGAACCGCTTTGCGGTTCTTTTACCGTCGAAAAACGAAGGTTTTTCGACGATGGGGCGCGTATAGGCGTGAGGAGGGGC
>URDS01000091.1 GCA_900546635.1 uncultured Eubacteriales bacterium
TACCGACTCCCATCAAATATCTCGGTTTATTCTGCGGCATATACGGCTCCACTGCATCGATAATACGATACATTTCTTCCGCCGATTCTCCAACTGCCAATCCGCCGATGGCATACCCGTCCAAATCAAGTTTGGCGATCTCTTTCATATTTTCTATTCTGAGATCCGCATACGTGCTGCCCTGATTGATGCCGAACAGCATTTGGCGCTTATTGATCGTATCAGGCAGCGCATTCAGACGATCGAGTTCCGCTTTACAGCGATACAGCCATCGAACCGTCCGTTCGCTGGAGTTTTTCGCATATTCATATGCCGCCGGGTTCTCTACACATTCGTCAAACGCCATAGCGATTGTCGAAGCCAGATGGGATTGAATCTGCATACTTTCTTCCGGTCCCATAAAGATACGTTTCCCGTCCATATGGGAAGAAAAGCTGACGCCTTCTTCCGTAATTTTTCGAAGCTGCGCCAACGAAAAAACCTGAAATCCGCCGCTGTCGGTCAGAATCGGTTTGTCCCAATTGAAAAATTTATGAAGTCCTCCGAGACGATAGATCAAGTCGTCTCCGGGACGGATATGCAGATGATAGGTATTGGAAAGTTCCACCATGCAGTTTACATCTCGCAGATCCATTGTGGAAACGCCGCCCTTAATAGCTGCGCTGGTGCCCACATTCATAAAAACAGGCGTTTGAATCACGCCGTGCACGGTTTCAAATTGTCCGCGCCGCGCTTTATTTTCCGTACAGATAATTTTAAACATTCTATTTCCTTTATGATTTTATTCTCTGCCGAATTGTCTGTCCAACGCATGTTTCGTCAGATAAAAAACAACCGGGCGTCCGTGCGGACAAACCGTAATATCGGGGATTGTCAGAATTTTTTCAACCACATAGCGGATATCCGTTTCCGAATCCGTACGTCCGCCTTTCATCGCCGCCTTGCAGGAAGCTTGATACAGCGCGCGTTCATATACGTCCTGCTTTGTAATTTGCGGGATACCGGTTCCGCTCGCCAATTGATCCACCATAGAAGCGAACACCACTTCGGCCTCTGCAATCTGAAGCGCAGACGGAATTTGCGTAAGCTGAATCCGGCTCTGCAATGGCTCGGTATCAAAACCGAACCCCAAATCTTTCAAAAGATCGCCGAACTCAACGGCGGCGTCAAAATCGCTTTTTGTAAGATCGATTTCTACAGGCACAAGCAAAAGCTGCGGTGCGGGCGCAAAATTGCGAAGTCTGCTCCGTAAGCTTTCAAAAATAATACGCTCATGCGCCGCGTGCTTATCGATCACAACCAGTCGGTCTGAGGTTTCCGTAAGAATATAGGTATTGAATGCCACGCCTAAAATCCGATATTCGGGAATCGGAAGCGGCTCTGGAGCACTGCCCTCGTGCTCTATGGGGTGCTCTATGGGGTGCTCTATGGGGTGCTCTGCGGGCTTCTCGACCTCGGATTTTTTTTCAGGCGCCGGTATGTCAAGTACAGGTGCAGGCGAATCGGCTTCCATTGACGGAGAAAAGCGGATCGTCTCCTTTTGAATGCGCTCCCGTTCAAGTTCTTCCCTTACCCGCGCACGCCACGCATCCGAAATCCCGGAGGCGAACGACATGGTGTTGGTCTGCTCAATCCGAATCTGTTCCGCCGCAGCCGCTTTGCGTTCGGACGGTTCCAACACCGGCGTAAATGAATTGGCTATATTGGAAATTTGCGCAGGCGACGGTGAGCGCAGTAAAAGCTCAGGGCGCTCGGTATTTTTTTCAAGCGTGCTCCGCACTGCGTAATAAACCGATTCAAATATTAACTTCTCATTTGAAAATTTTACTTCCAACTTGGCCGGATGTACATTGACGTCCACCGAAGCGGGACTCATATCGACGAACAGTACACAGCACGGAAACCGTTCGGGGGCAATATAGGAGGTATAAGCCTGTTCAAGCGCCGCCATAATCGTTTTGCTTTTTATATAACGATGATTGACAAAAAAGTTTTGAAAATTTCGGGTCGGTTTGACATTATCCGAACAACCGATCACGCCCGTCACGTCTATGCCCGCATTCCGGCATTTTACGGACAGCATACGTTTGGCAAAATCTTTGCCTAAAACGGCATAGATCGTATTTTCCAGGCGACCGTCCCCCGGACTTTCCATTTTTATATTCCCGTCGGTAATCAGCCGAAATGCAATTTCCGAATGTGAGAGCGCGATTTTTTCAACCGCGGCAGCCACTGCCGCGGTTTCGGTAGAATCTTTCTTTAAAAATTTTCTACGCGCCGGAACATTGGAAAAAAGCTGTTCCACCGTGATCGTCGTTCCGCATGGACAGCCCGCCTCCTCAACTGCAAGAACCCTTCCCTCCTCGGCGTACAGCATAGTGCCGGAAGCCGCCTCTGCCGTTTTGGAAATGATACGAAGCTTGGATACGGAGGCAATCGCGGCAAGCGCCTCCCCGCGAAAACCTAAGGTAAAAATCGCGTTTAGATCCTCAGCGGTCGCGATTTTGCTGGTTGCATGCCGCTTTAGCGCCAGAGGCATATCTTCGGGCGCTATACCGCATCCGTCATCCGACACCCGAATAAAAACTACGCCGCCGTTCTTGATTTCAACCGTAATATTTCTCGCACCGGCATCGATGGAATTTTCAATCAATTCCTTAACCACGGACGCAGGACGATCTACGACTTCACCAGCGGCGATCAGGTTGGCGACTTCAAAACTCAGCAGGTTGATTTTTCCCATAATCGCGCGTCGCCTCCTAATCTAATTTCTTTTTCAGTTCAAAGATCAAATTCATCGCTTCAATCGGCGTAAGCGTATTGATGTCCGCGGCGCGCAAAAGATCCGCCACTTCTTTTTCCTCTTCGGCATGCAGCATGGAGATCATATTAAATTCAGGTTCCGCAGATTTTTCTTCTGCTCTGGGCGGTCTCGGCGCCGCCGCTTCATTTTCAATCGCACTGAGAATTTCTTTGGCGCGCCGAATGACCTCAGACGGAACGCCGGCAAGCTTTGCTACCTCTATTCCATAGCTGTCATCGGCCGCGCCGCGCACGATTTTTCGCAAGAACGTGATGTCGTCCCCGCGTTTTTTCGCTGCGATGTTATAATTCACAACGCCGTCGAACTCGTTTTCCAGTACGGTAAGTTCATGATAATGCGTCGCAAACAGCGTCTTCGCGCCGATTTTTTTTCCGAGCGTATACTCAGCGACCGCGCGCGCAATGCTCATGCCGTCGTATGTGCTGGTTCCGCGGCCGATCTCATCATAGACGATTAAGCTGTTTTTCGTGGCGTTTTTCAAAATATACGCCACCTCATTCATTTCCAGCATGAAAGTGGACTGCCCGGAGGCCAGATCGTCCGAAGCGCCGACACGTGTGAAAATTTTATCCGCTACCGAGAGAAGCGCGCGCTCAGCCGGAACAAAGGAACCAATCTGCGCCATCAGCACAATCAGCGCAACCTGACGCATATAGGTGGATTTTCCCGCCATATTCGGGCCGGTAATCAGCAAAAGACGATTGCGTCCGGTATCGAGCAGCGTGTCGTTCGGCACGAAATAAGAGTCTGAAATAAATTTTTCAACAACCGGATGCCGCCCGCCTGTGATTTCAATCCGACCGTCCGCGCAAAATTCGGGGCAAGCATAGCGGTTTTTAACCGCTACGGTAGCAAGGCTGATATACACGTCAAGCTTTGCCAGCATAGCCGCGCTCTCCTGAATGCGGCTGGATTGTTCGGCAAGAAATTCACGAATCTGTTGAAAAATACTGTATTCCATGGCCGCGAGCCGGTCGGACGCGCCGAGAATCGTCGCTTCCAGGTCTTTGAGTTCCTGCGTGATATATCGCTCGCAATTTACTAAGGTCTGCTTGCGTATGTAGTGTTCCGGAACCAGTTCAAGCTGTGACTTTGTTACCTCGATGTAATAGCCGAAAACGCGATTATATCCGACACGCAGATTTTTAATTCCGGTTGTTTCTTTTTCTTTGGACTCAATACCGGCAATATAGTCTTTACCGTTTATTTTGACGGAGCGCAGACGATCGATTTCTTCATTATAGCCGTCTTTGATAATATCGCCCTCGCGAATGGTTAAAGGCGGCTCTTCACAAATAGCGGCGCCGAGAAGATTTCGGATATCCTCAAGATCATCCATTTTGGCAAGGATTTCCTTGAACTCCTCTCCTTCAAGCTGCGCCATCAGACGCTTGATTTCGGGAATAACCGAAATGCTGTTCAAGATCGCCAGCATATCCCGGGCATTGGCCGAACCATACGCGATCTTGGCCATCAGCCTTTCCAGATCCAATACGCCGGAAAGTACGGAATGCAGTTCCTCGCGCACCATAAAATTATCATATAAAGCCTGAATGGCGGATTGTCTCCGCAGAATTTCCGGAATATGGCGCAGCGGGTGCAAAAGCCATGTGCGCAGCAGCCGCGCGCCCATTGCGGTGCCGGTCTTATCCAAGACCCAAAGCAAGGAGCCCTTTTTTTCTTTTGTGCGCATGGATTCGGTGAGTTCCAAATTGCGATGCGTGTTGACGTCAAACTCCAGATACTGCCCGTCACAGTATACATTCAGTTCTTTAATAAAGGAAATATCGGTTTTCTGTGTTTCACGGATATAATCAAGCAGTGCGCCGATCACGCAAATGATTTCTTTACCGAGACCGGATATATCATACCCCGGAAACTGCGCGGCAACTTCCTTTGCGGCAGCGGCGCGCTCAAAACGGAAAGCCTGCTCATAATTCGTCAGCGCGCCCAGACGTTCGGAAATAAAGCTGTCCGTTTCAACGGATACCCCTTTGGAAACATTGATCAAAATCTCGCTGGGCGCATATACGGCCAGTTCATTGATCATATGACGCGCGCGTTCATTTCCCTCAAACTCGGTTGCAAAAATCCGGCCGGTGGTAATATCCGCAAATCCGACCGCGTAATTTTTTGCCCCCATATAAACGGCGGACAGAAAGTTGTTCTTTTGATCCGAAAGCAGGGCGCTTTCGGTAATCGTACCCGGAGTTACGATTCGGACGACTTCGCGCCGAACAAGTCCTTTGGCATCCGCCGGATCTTCGGTTTGCTCGCAAACCGCGACTTTATATCCTTTTTCCACCAATCGGCCGACATATACATCCGCTTTGTGAAACGGAACGCCGCACATCGGCGCGCGGTCTTCCAAACCGCAGTCACGGCCGGTCAGCGTCAGTTCCAATTCTCGGGAAGCCGTATAAGCGTCCTCAAAAAACATCTCGTAGAAGTCTCCGAGACGGTACATCAGGATATAATCCTTATAATTGTTTTTTACATCGAAGTATTGCTGCATCATCGGCGTCAAGCTCATGGTGTCATTCCCTCCCCTCGGGCGTTATCGTCAGTGACAGCCTCCGCAAGAACCGCAGTTTCCGGTGCAAGCCTCGGAACGCTCTCCGGTCACCTGAAAATTGATTTCTTCATTTACCTGTTTCATCAGTTTTGCGACCTGTTCCTCAGCGGCAACATACGCCATGTAGCTCGGATTTTCGGTGATCTGGTTATACAATACGCCGATTCGATCCTTGATTGCTTTCATAATATCTTCATCGTGCGTTTCTTTTCTATACTCTGCCGAAAGCGCGGCGTTCTGCGCGTTATATTCAAAAATAGCCTGCTGCACCGCCTTGTCGTTTTCATAAGCTTCTTTGGTACGGGCCGCGGCTACTACCGCTTCGCTTTCCGCAATCAGTTTTCCGAGTTCTTCTGCTTTTTTCAAAATTTCCTGCATGTCTTTATCCTTCTTTGTAAATATATTTTTTATTTATTTTATAGACGAAAATCGTCTTATAACTTCTTGCAAGTGTTTATTGAAGCGAGAAGAAAGCCTGTATTTTCAATGGTTTTTCCGTTTTTGCGTGTATCTTCTCAT
>URDS01000092.1 GCA_900546635.1 uncultured Eubacteriales bacterium
ACAAGGCGGACATGCGCCGCCTTGTAAACACCTTACAGGCGTGCGAGTGCCGCCAATGGCGGCACGACGGCGCGAGCGAACACGCCCTATCGTCGAAAAACCTTGGTTTTTCGACGGTCTGAGCATACCGCTTTTATGGCGGTATGCCGATATTCGGTATCAGTCGGTTGTTTGCATTTGATATTGTTTTGGCGTCATTCCCGTAATGCTGAGGAAAGTCTTGTAAAAATGAGAACTGTCGAAAAAGCCAAGCCTGTCGGCGATCTCCTCAATTGAATATTCATCCGAACTGCGAATAAACATTTTTGCCTTTTCAATCTTGCTGTAAAGCTTATACTGCGACGGCGACATGCCTGTCTGGAGATGAAACTTTTTCCTGAAAACGGTTTCACTGAGCATACACATTTTTGCAAGATCGGGAATCGGAACATTGTCGCTTATATGGCTATCGAGATAGCATATGGCGGGAAACACGGTGCGATTTGTTTCCAAGGCAAAATCGGTGAGCGCCAGATGATTTTTCAGTTGATTTAAAAATCCGTAAAAAGCGCTTCCGATGGAGAAGGCGGAATTTTTAGAATTCAGGCTCTGTTCATAAATTGCCGTGAGAGACGCCACGATTTTCGGCGGTGTATTTTCAGTCAGGCAAATGATCCGGTCCGCAAAAGCGACCTCTCGCCCGCTGTATCGGCGCATCAAAAAATTGACATGAATGTTCATTGAAGTTCCGGTACTGTTAAAAAAGAAGATGGAGTATCGACTGCCCCGGGGGAGATAGATTAAATTTCCGCATGGCCAAATTTGTGTAATGCCGTCCTCGGTTGTAATATGCGCTTCGCCGGCCGAAATATACAAAAGCGCGTGATTAGGACGGGAACTCTCCATGAAGCTCCAATTGTCTCCGTTTTTTATGGTCTGTTCAAGTCCGGTTATATTAAAAAAACCGATATCTTCAGGAAATTCTTTTAAGGAAACAATTTCCACGGCCGGGCTACCTCCAAACGAAATTCTGTGTCTTTGGTTTACTTCATTATAACAAAACAAATTGAATTTTACAAGATAATGACTGAAATTTACATTGCCGGCTTCTTTAAAAATGCGTAAGATTGACTTATAACGAAAAGCGAGATGCTCCCGCCTCTGCATGCAGCGGGGTTCACGCACTTTTTCCGGCAGCGGTGCAATTCGCCGCCGGAACGTTGAATGACGGGGCTAAAGCCCCTTAGGAAAGCCGCGGTTGCTTTTACGGCGGCTTGACTGTGAAATCTTGATAAGGAGTACATGAGATTTGAAACATAATTTTAAAGTTGTCGGCGTAACGGCCGGCGGATTTACAAATGAAGTCAGGTATGCGGCGGAGGAATACGGCGATACCGTCAAGCTGATAGTCCGAAAGGAAGATCTTTCAACCCCCCGCTATCAAACGTTAAAAATTTCTTCCGCGCTCACTTCCGCTTTGGCGGGCGACGACGGATATATGTTCTATCCTACCAATTTTTACTACGGCTTCGCGCTGACGCATTTCACCGAGCGTCCGGATGTTTTGTTTCGCACCTGGCCGACCGCAACGCTTGTTGCCGGAATTTGCGGGAATCCGAACGCCGTTTTTGTTCGCATTGAGGGGGAGGCGTTTGACGGCCGCTTTGAAATTGAATGCAAAAACGGCGTATACAGCATTTGCCCGCAGTTCCGCTTTGACGGAGATGTGCCGGATGAGGATGTCGTTGTTGTCTATCGCAGAATGCCGAACGCTACATATGTGGATATGGCAAAAGTGTACCGCCGGTACCAGCTTGAAATCAAGGGCTGCCGCCCTTTGGCCGAGCGTGTGCTTGAGCGGGAAGAACTGCGCTTTGCGGTGGATGCGATGGAAGTTCGCATTCGCATGGGGTGGAAGCCGATTCCCACGCCGGTTCGTCATCAAAATCCCGGAAACGAGCCGCCTATGCTCGTAGCCTGCGACATTGCAGCGCTGAATAAAATTATTGACAGTATGCAGGCGAAGGGTATCGACAAAGCCGAGATCTGTCTTGTCGGCTGGAGCGAGGGCGGACATGACGGGCGTTTTCCCCAGCAGTATCCCTGCGACGAAAGATACGGCGGCGATACCGAGCTTCGCAAGTTTATCGCACGCGCGCAGCGGATGGGGTATCAGGTCGTCTGCCATACCGTGACCTGCGGCGCTTATGAAATCGCGAACAACTTTGACCGCGACTTGCTTACAAAGCGCAGAAACGAAAACGGCGATCTGGTTCCGTATGTGAGAGAGCATTATATGGAAATGGGACTGAACGGCGGCGAACCCTATCATCTGTGCGCAAAGACCGCGTATGAAAATTACGCAGTCAAAACGTTTCCCGTCGTCCGCGGATACGGTTTCCGCGGTATGCATTACAATGACGAGCTTACCGCAATTATTCCCGAAAAGTGTTATGACCCGAATCACCCTGTAACCCGCAAGGATGCGTGGGAATATCATCGCAAAGTTGCAAAGCTGTGCAGAACGCTTTTCGGCGGATTTCAGTCCGAGGGGTATATGGATTACATGAGTGATGTGGTAGACGGAATTTTGTATGTCGGCGTACAGTCTAAACTTACGCACGAGCAAAATCCTCTCTTTGACGAGGGAATCCCGTTTTGGCAGCTTGTTTATCACGGAATTATTGTTTCCAATCCCACGTCTCAGACGATAAACTATCCTGTGAAAGAAGAATATCAGCATCTGAAGTTTATTGAATACGGCGGACGTCCTCTCATGTATTTCAACAGCAAGTTCGGCGAAAGACAGAACTGGATGGGCGACGACGATCTGCATTGCAGAAACGACGAGGACATTGATATGGCGACCGATGCGCTCAAGCGCGCATACGATGAATATGTTCCGCTTCGCTATCTGCAATATGAATTTATGGACAACCATGAAAAACTCAGTGAGGGCGTATACCGTACCACATATTCCGACGGTACCGCTATTACCGTTGATTACAACAATGAATCCTATAAGGTTGAAAAAGCGAACCGAAAACAAGAGGCGGCCGAATGAATACGGAAAACATCGTCGGGAAAAATTCCGTATCCGGCGTTATCCGTCCGTTTTGCAGATCGAATATCGGCAGCCCGAAAAAGTTCATCGCGATGATTTTGACGGTTTTAGCTGTGGTTTCCCTCGGCATATTCGGCGTTTCGGCGGCAGATATTCCGGCAGAGCCGACTGCTGCAAGCCAGAACAAGTATTATATTGGTTTTGACGGCAAGGGGGACGGTACATCGGCAGATCAGTATATCAGCACGGATACCGACGGACGCAACGGCAAGAATGTATGGGGCGAGGACGGAGACGAAAATATTGTGATTTACGATCTGGTAAAAGACGGCGGTTCGGTGGTGATCGTAGGTAAAGGGCACTGCGGACACAACGCTGTATTCCCCGCTACCGTAACACCGATTGTATTTACGGGTGTTGATGGCGCAACGAGCTATCTCAGCAAGAATGCGGACGGTTCTCTGAATATAAATGCGGACGGCCAGAGGGGCATGTTCATGATAAAAGAAAGTTATATGCTTACCTTTATGGGCGACGTTATCTTTGACAATACGGTGATTTTGGAACGCAGCAGCGGAACGGCGTTCGGCACAATCGGCGTCGGTTCGACGGGTAAAATGGTCATCAAAGATACCGTTGAGATTTTAAAAATGGCCGATGCGGGTTCTGCCGTTCATGTGGAAGAGGGCGGGTATCTTTATCTGCATACGGTCGGTTTTGCAAAGTATACCGGAAAGGGAACGATTGTGTTGGACAGAGCCTTGGTGAACGCGGGCAGGGCGACTGAAGAGATGTTTGCGGGTTTTGAGGGGAAAATCGTTTATCCGGACGGTGGAAAAGCATTTGCCGAGACGGAGATCAAAATGACAATCGGCGATATGAACGGCTATGTCAACGGCGTGGCGAAAGCGCTGGACGCGGCGCCGATCATTCGCCAGAACCGCACGATGCTTCCCGTGCGCTTTGTAGCGGAAAATCTCGGCGCGGCCGTTGCATGGGACGGTGCGGCCGGCACGGCGACTTTGACCTGCGGCGATATTGAGGTAAAAATCACAATCGGCGCGAAAACGGCGACCGTCAACGGAGAAGAAAAACCGTTGGACGCGCCTGCGTTTATTGAAAATTCGAGAACCTATCTGCCGGTGCGGTTTGTCGCGGAAGCGCTCGGCGGTGAGGTCGCGTGGGACGGCAAAACCGGTACGGCAACGATTACGAAATACAATCAAAAAAGTGAATCGGAGACAAGGGGTGACGAAATGAATATGAAAAGCAACGGCGGGGAAAATACCGCATCCGGATTTATCAGCCCGTTTCGCAGTATATCGCATATCGGCGATCCGTTTGTAATGTATGATTCGGAACGAAATCAGTATTTTATGTACTGCACCGGCGGCAAGTTTCGCTGCTGGTCTTCGGACGATATGGTCGAATGGACAGCGCACGGCGATTCATACGCCGTCACTGAAAAATCTTTCGGAACCGAACGGTACTGGGCGCCTGAGGTGGTCAAACATAACGGCACATATTATATGGTGTATTCCGCTGCGCGCATGGTAGGAGAACAGAGGCGTCACAGCATCGGGCTTGCCGCGTCAAAAACGCCCACAGGACCGTTTACGGATGTCTATGACCATCCGTTGTTCGCGCCTGACTACAGCGTTATAGACGCCGATTTGTTTTTCGATGATGACGGAAGGGTCTATCTCTATTATTCACGCGATTGTTCCGAAAACTATGTAGACGGCAAACGCACAAGCCAAACGTACGGAATTGAGTTAAAGCCCGACCTTTCCGATACCGTCGGCGAGCCTGTCCTGCTGGCAACGCCCGTTTCTTCTTGGGAGAGAAAGTCGGGCGATACGACCTGGAACGAGGGACCGTGCGTGTTTAAGAAAGACGGCGTGTATTATCTGCTGTTTACCGCAAACTATTACGCCTCGGTTCATTATTGTGTAGGCTACGCCACGTCAGACAGCCCGCTCGGCAAATTTTCAAAGGCAAAGCAAAATCCGATATTGGTCGGCGACGGCATTTATACCTCCGGGACGGGACACTGCAATATCACAACCTCGCCGGACGGCAGTGAACTGTATATGATATACCATTCGCATTCGGACGTTACCAATACGACCAATCCGATCGCAGACCGAACGCCCTGCGCGGATAAACTGGTGATTCGGCCTGACGGTTCTCTCTATGTAAACGGGCCGACTGTGGCAAAGCAGCCGCTTCCCTCAGGCGTAAACGGCCTTTATAAAAAGTTTGAGGGCGTGACGGTTACGTCGGGCTATACGGCTGTTTTCGGGCGCACGGAGCTTTTAAAGGACGGAGTGATCGCATATCAGACGGCGGACGGAGAAAATACGTTTCGCTTTAGCTGCGACGATGTAAACTCCATAGACATAAGCTATGAGAATCCGATTGCGGCGGAAAGCTTGTGGATATACAGCGAGAAGGATACGAGCTATATTCCCGAAAGCGTATATGCCGTGGTTAACGGTATATACCGTACGGACCGAATCCTTTTTGATACCGAATTGCCGCTTTCTCCGGCTGTTATAGATTTTGCTTTTCTCCCGGAGGGGATAAAAGTAAATTCCGTGACACTGCATTTCCAAAGTCGAGATCAAGACAACGGCTTGGTATCAGTCAGCGAAATCATGACCATTGAGAAAAAATAACTTAAAAATTGAAAAATATTTTAAGGAGAGAAAAAATGAGAAAGTTCATCGCGATGATTTTGACGGTTTTAGCTGTGATTTCCCTCGGCATATTCGGCGTTTCGGCGGCAGATATTCCGGCGGAGCCGACTGCTGCAAGCCAGAACAAGTATTATATTGGTTTTGACGGCAAGGGGG
>URDS01000093.1 GCA_900546635.1 uncultured Eubacteriales bacterium
GTTTGCGTATATCGGCCGGTAACGACAATTGTACCGCCGGTACTTCCTACCGCGGCGTATGCCGCCTGTAGCGACGCTCCCGCCTTTTCCGCGCTCGTTCCGTCCCCGCTCCCTCCGTCTCGCAGATAGTAGACAGCTTCTTCTGCTTTGGGAGAGTCGGGATACCCGACGGTTTTACCGTTTGCAATCTGTTTTGCATAGGTCAGCGCGCTTTCGGTCATCACACCGGCCACGAGCAGCTTTTCTTCAAGGAGAACGCCGCTCTTGGTTTTTGCGCCGAGCGCGTTGTAACAGGCCGTGAAAGCGTCGCCTCTTAAAAAATTTTCGTTTTTGTAGGCGCTCGAAATCAGACCGAGCGTTTTTGCAAGCGAAAAGGGGTTATCCCATGAAAAATCGCCGTCTTTGTCGCTGTACTCCATCGCGCGCAGCAGAAGCGTCAAAAACTGCGCGCCGTCCGCTGCCGAGTCGGGGTCAAATTCGGTCATGCTCCTGCCGCCGGCAATGCCGTTTGCGTAAGCGTAGCCGATATAGGGTTCCGCCCAGGCGGGAACATCTATAAACGGGATTTCGTAACGCTTGGCAAGCGCTTTTTCCTCGGCGCCGAGAAAGCGCACGATCTGAACAATTGCTTCCGCGCGGCTTAAATTATGTTCAAGTCCGAAGTCGCTTCCGCTTTCGTCATACCCTTTTACAAGTCCGAGAAAATACAGCGCGTTTACAAGATCAGCCGCAGTGCTATCTTCATCGGTGACCGCTTTGCCGTTCACGCCGCTAACTGGCGATTTCTCATGGGCATCCATTGCGTTATAAGCGGACATGTTGATCGTAACCAGCAATGCCATGATAAAAATCAGGAATCCTGTACGAAAATTTTTCATCATTTTTATGATTTCATTTTAACAATCGGCATTTCGGTCATGCGCAGTTTGGCGCAGCCGTACGGAATCAATTCGACTTCTTCGGGAGCAGAAAGCGCAGTCCTTGCTTTCGGCTTCACATCGGCAACCGTGGTATAGCCGTCCGCATAGTCCCAGTCGATTCGGCTTACGCGGGATTTGAGCGCAATGCGCGGATGATTGGAGGAAAACGGAATATCGTCGCCTTTTTTCTCGCATACGGCAAAGTCGGTGTCGGCAAAGCCGTAGCGCCACTCAGAATGCGGAATCAATTCGTAGTCGCAGTAAGGGAATTTGCGTTCGACGCCGTTCCGCTCATATTCGCGCTTGCGGTATTCCGTCTGAATCGGGAGAGAGAACACAAGCGGACCGTATTCCACGACTTTGAGGCCGTTCGGACGGCTTTTCATGCGGGGCGTATCGGAAAACGCAAGTTCAATCGAGGTTTCGCCCTCCCAAGTACGTCCAAACGACAGCATGCCGTGCTTTTGCGTAGGTACGCCGTCAACGGTCACGGATTTCGCAAAGCCGGGAAGCCGCACTTTCAGCATAAAGTTTACGGGCGCGTCGGTTTTGACAATCAGGCGGGCGCTGTGCCGGAACGGATATTCGGTCTCGGTTGTCACCGTGACGTGTGTTCCAGCTACCGTGGTGGACAGTGTTGCGGGCAGCAACTGCGCCACATGAATACCGCGAGGCATTTTCAAAAATGTACTCATGGCAAGCTTCGGCCATCCCTGATTGAAGTTTGCGGTACAGCATCCGAAATGCGGTTCAAGTCCAAATATATGAGCGCCGGAGCCGTTGGTGCGGAAAAAGGATTTTCCGGGGAAAATGGTACAGTCAATCTGATTGACCATCTGATCGTACTGATGCGTCCACATATCGTCGGAAATGGTTGCGGGCAGCGCGTTGAACGCCGCCTTTTCCAGTCGGTCTGCCCATACGCGCTTGCCGGTCAGGGCATAGAGCACCTCGCAGGAATACATAAGCTCGACTACGCTGCAAAGTTCGGTTCCGCGGTTGTTCGCGATACCGGATAAGCATTCGTCGCCGGTAATTGTGCCCACCGCGGTTCCGTTGTACCGGACAAGCTGTTCCCAAAGCCACTCTCCGCGCCCTGTGTTCGGTTCATCCAGCAGCTTTGCGGTGACCGCCTCGTATTTAATCATCATGCAAAGGTTTACGACATGCGTTTCAAAGGTCCATTTATTCAGCGGGCGCTTCCATGCCTCGATATACGCATTGTAGTCAACCCCTTGCTCGCGCAAAAGCCGAGCTAAATCGCGAATCCATTCTTCATGGCACCTGTCGTATAGGAAAGAAAGGGGGATCATGCACTCAAACCAGCGAAATTTCCCCCATTTGAACAGTTGTACAGCCCCCGATTTCAGCACAGTGTAAAGACATTTCATCGAACGGTAAAGGGCGTCGTAAACACGTTCGTCGCGCGAAAAATCAAAATAGAGCGCAAACACCTTGCCGATGA
Source organism: uncultured Eubacteriales bacterium (assembly GCA_900546635.1). GTDB lineage: Bacteria > Bacillota > Clostridia > Oscillospirales > CAG-272 > UMGS902. The sequence goes on from URDS01000093.1 coordinate 2,386, forward strand.
GGAAAAACGCCCACACATCGTACTTTTCACGTTCCTCATCCAAACACGGACAAATCCAGCCGTCTTCTTTTTGCCGCTCAATAATCGCGTCGATGTATCGAGCCGCACGCGCTTTCATATCCTTGTCGTCAAGCAGATAAGCGAGCGGTATAAAGCCGTCAAGCCAATACGGAACGCGTTCCCAGCCCTCGCGGTCGCCGCCGATCCATGCGCTGTCGCGTACATCCGGCCAGATTTTGTCAAGATTTCCCGAAAGCCCCGCCGCCTGTATTTCAAGCTGTCTGCGCAGCCATCCCGCGGGTTTGATTTCGTTTCCGCTAAAATATTGATACATCGTATTTATCCTTTCGTGTTTGTCTACCTAATCATAGCATCTTTTTTATACCGTGGCAATAAACAAAATACATTTAAACATTGCAAATATTACGATAAATCTTTACTTTAGCACTTGCAAGCGTGAAAAATGAGTGGTACAATTGGCATATAAAATAAAAGTTTGGAGGTGGCTTTTATGTTAAATATGGACGGATGCCACACCTATCGTTTCTCTTCGTTTCGTTTCTTCCAAAAGCATGAGCATCACATGGAACGCACCTTTCGAGAGGATGTGCTTCTGCTTGTGATGGACGGAACACTCCGCTTTTGCGAAAACGATACCCCCGTTGAGGTCGGCAAAGGTGAGTTCTACATTCAGCGCAGATGGATGCATCAGACCGGCCCTGAAGAGAGCGACATGCCGAAGTATTTTTTTATTCATTTTGTAGGAGACTTTGCCTCTTCAAAAAATATGCTGCCGCTGCGCGGGGAAGCGAACATGACGGCGTTGTTTCCTCTGATGCAGCAGCTTGAAACCCTGCGCGTTTCGGGCGCGCCCGAAGTCTTGAAATGCGCCGTGTTTTATCAGATTTTATCCGAACTCTTCAATACCGTAAAATCTTCGCCGTCAAGAGAACTTATGGTCAAGGTGATGACGCTTGTTTCCATGGATATGCGGCGCACGCTCACCCTGGAAGATATAGCCGCAAGCTGCGGGTACAGCCGCAATCATATTATTTACGCCTTTAAGCGTGAGACCGGTATGACGCCTTACGCCTATATTTTACGGCTGCGTCTGGACGCGGCAAAAAATCTGCTGATGAATTCACAGCTTTCGGTTGAGCAGATTGCCGTTGAATGCGGATTCGGAAATTATATAAATATGTATAAGGAATTTAAACGGCAGGAGCATTGTTCACCTACAAAATGGCACAACGCCGGAAGATAGCCGGATTTTCTTTCCTAAAACTTGCAAATATCACGATTACATTGAAAATAGTCTCAACTTGCCAAAACCGTATTGCTTTCTGAAAATTCATGGGGTAAGATTAAAATACGAGTTGCAGAAAGTAAATTTATTTTTGATAAAAGAATACATTTTTGGAGGAGATTATGAAAAAATTATCATTTCTGCTGGCGCTTTGTATGCTGGTATCCGGACTGCTTGTCTCATGCAAAGATTCCGATCAGCCTGATGAAACCGGCATGACTTCCGATACTGCCGTCACAACAACGGAGCCGGCGGAAGACACGCCGGATGTTCCGGACGCATATGAAGCAAATATTGAGGGCGACTTCCACTTTCTCGTGGCGGGGAACTGGGCGTGGAACGACTATGAATCCGAGGGACTTGAAAGCACCGTAGTGGACGCCGCGATTTATCGCCGCAATATGTATATGCTCGATACATACGATGTAAACATTACCAATGAAGACGTTGTCGCATTCTCCAGCGCGATGGGCAGCGGCACCGGATTCAAGAAGCTGTACACTGAGTATATGTCGGGCGATAACACATACGATGCCGCCATGATCGGTACCTATGACGTTGCGAACCTTGCGTACAGCGGTGTTCTGCACGATCTGAACGATATGCCGTATATCAATCTCAAAAAGGATTATTGGGATCAGAAAGCCAACGAGGACCTTTCAATCAAGGGCAGAATGTATTATTCTACCGGCGATATTTCCCTCAGCGACAACCGCAGCACGCACGCGCTGATGTTTAACAAGGAAATGATTCAGATGTACGGTCTCGACAACCCGTATGAGCTGGTTAAAAACAACCAGTGGACACTGGAGAAGTTCGGCGAAATGGTAAAGGCTGTAGGCGAAGACATAAACCAAGACGGCGTGTATACAAAGGTGGACAGAGTGGGACTTCTGTCCGCTGTGGACAATAACATTGCAATTTTGGCCGCGGCCGGTGAAAAGATTGCCTCCATTAATGAAGAGGGCGAGATTGAATTGACGCTTTACAGCGAGCGTACCGTCAATCTTTACGACGATTATCTCGCCATCGTAAAAGACCACACGCACACGTTTAACTGGCAGATGGACTATCAAAAAGGTACATACGGCAATGTGGCGACGACTCGCGAGCTTGCCGATATGATGAATACAAACCGTGCCCTGTTTTACTTTCATATGCTGTTCATCACGGATGAACTGCGCAACATAGATACTGATTTCGGCATCATTCCGTATCCTAAATATAACGCCGAACAGGAAGATTTCGGCCATTTGGTAAGCGCGTGGCACAGTCAGTTTGTCTGCGTACCCGAGGGCAGCCAAAACTATGAACGCACCGGTATGATCCTGGAAATTCTGGCATATCAGGGGAAAAAGCTTCTTACACCCGCATATTATGAAAACACCTTGATCGGTAAGAATACCCGCGATGAAGAAAGCGGCGAGATGCTCGACATTATTTTTGCGACCCGCGCTTACGACGTCGGGTATTATTACGCGCTCGGCGGCTATAAGGATTTGATCGGCAAGATTCTGATCAACAACATGTCCCTTACGACCATTTACGAGGCCAACCGTTCTGCGGCCGAGTCCAAAATGAAATCCATCAACGAGCTTTTTGCACAAGATATAGCGCAGTAAACGCAGACCGAGTATACGGAGAGAGAATATGAAAAGGAAATCTATTGCGATCGTATCGGCGCTGATTGCGATTGTACTGATCGGCGCTGTCGTTGCAGGCGTGGTGCATTTTATGAAAAACAGCGGCGATGTAAAAATGACAACGGACGAGGGTACCGAAACCAGCACGGACACAGACGATTCGACCTCCCCTGAAGCGCCGTCTGTTTACTATCTGCGAGACGGAGGGAACGGGGACGGAACGAGCGCGGAAAAGGCGGGGGCGTCGCTGCAGGATGCTTATGCCGCGGTAGGAAGTACCGGCGGTACGATTGTCGTTACCGGCCGATATACGCAAAA
>URDS01000094.1 GCA_900546635.1 uncultured Eubacteriales bacterium
CCGTTCATTCGGGAAGACCGCACCTATCTGCCGCTGAGATTCATTGCGGAAGCGCTCGGCGCCGACGTGAACTGGATGGCACAGACGAAGACGATTGTCATACGGAAGTAACGGCTTTTATGTCAAAATTGTTTTTTAGGAGGCAATGATGGAATTTGATCAAAAAACCGTGATTGTTACAGGCGGGGCTTCCGGAATGGGAAAACTCAGCGGACAGCGCTTCGCCGAAATGGGCGCGAACGTAGTCTTAACAGATATTGATAATACCGCGCTTGAAGCGGCTGCCGACACGATTCGTGCGGCAGGCGGAAACGTGATCACGGCTGTGACGGATGTCCGTTCGTTTGAGCAGATTGAAGCGGCGCGTGACGCTGCACTTGCGGCGTTCGGCAGTATTGATATTTTGGTGAACTGTGCGGGCGGCGCTTCCTGCAGAATCAATCATGTAAAAGAAGAATTTAAAGATTTTCCGCTTTGGGCTCTGGATTGGGGAATTGATGTGAACCTGAAAGGCCCCCTCTATTTCACTCGTGCTGTGATAGGTCAGATGATTGAACAGAGAAGCGGCGTGCTGATTTATCTCGGCTCGATTGTGGGAGAAGAGGGCGGCGGCGGAATGTCCTGCGATTACAGTGTGGCAAAGAGCGGAATTATGTATGGGCTGACAAAGTCCATGGCACAGTACGGCGCAAAATACGGCATTCGCGCTTGCTGTGTATCGCCGGGGCCTGTGCTGACAAGGCCTGCAATGGCGAACATGAAAACGCTGATTGGCCGTGCGGCCGAACCGATTGAGGTTGTAGATTTGATTACGTATCTTGCTTCTGACAAAGCATCTTTTATCACCGGAACCAATTATTTTATTGACGGCGGCAGACATTGCATGAAAGTGTGATGAAAACTCGAAAAACAGATAAATAAATGAGGGATTCAAGTATGAAACGAATAATATGTTTGATTTTGGCGATTTTGTCAAGCTTGTATGTTCTGACAGCCTGCAAAGATTCGGACGCGCAGGTCGGAACGAGCGATGCCAGCGGCACCGTCGATGTGTCAGATACGAGTACCTCCTTGGAAGAAAAGCTGGAGGTTCCGGAACAGGCAAATTATAATGGAGAAACATTTAATATTTTGACGGCGGGCAACGTGGCCTATGAAGATTTTAAATTCGATGAGGAATCGTCTATAGCTTTGGAAAACGCACAGTATAAACGCAAGGCGCTTGTAGAGCAAAATTACAATGTTGATATTGTGCAAACGGTGAAAAAAGCGTATTCAAGCGGCGGAGGTCCCGGCTATACGCAAATCAGCACCGATTGCAATGCCGGTGACTGCAATTTTGATCTTGCGCTGATTGCCGGATATGATGTCAGCGTTTTGGCGTACAGCAATTTCCTCTATGACCTGAATTCGATTCCCGGCGTAGATTTGACCAAAAGCTGGTGGGATCAAAAAGCAAATGAAAATCTCTCCGTAAACGGCGTTATGTTCTTCACAACCGGCGAAATTACGGTTTCCGATAACAATGCCGCTTTTGTTATTCTGTTTAACAAAGATCTGCATGAGTCCTACTCTTTAGAGGATCCGTATCAGCTTGTTTATGACGGAAAATGGACGCTGGATAAATTTGCGGAGCTTTGCAAAACAGTGACCGAGGATCTGAATCAGGACGGCCTGATGAATCAAAGTGATCGCTTCGGTGTGATGGTTTGGGACGATTCCGTTATGGGCATTGTAAACGCGGCCGGACAGCAGTGCTGCACCATCGCCGACGACGGCACGATCGAATTGACCATTTACAACGAGACGACCATTGCGGCGTTGGAAAAATATTTTGATATAGCGTTTGATACGCAGTATGCGATCACGTATCAGAGAGTAACAAAAGATCCCATATCGATGTGGCAAAACGACCAGGGACTGTTTTGGATGACGACCATGGGGAACATTCCGTCGCTGCGTGAAATGGAAAGCGATTTCGGCGTTCTTCCGTATCCGAAACTGACGGAAGCGCAGGATTCTTATTATACGACGATAGCGCCTTATAATTCTCAGTTTATCTGTGTGCCGCTCATTCAAAACGATTTGGAGCGTACCGGCGTTATTACAGAGGCGCTGGCTTATTACGGAAAAACCATTGTAACGCCCGCTTATTACGATATTAACCTGATCGGTCAGAGTACGCGCGATGAGGAATCATCGGATATGCTGGATATCATCTTTGATTCGCTTGTGTTTGATATCGGATATTACTATCAGATCGGACCGTACAATAAAAATCTTATTCTGATGGTGCGTGAATACAATCGGAACTTTACTTCCATGTATGATACGTATAAGAATTCCGCACAAAATCTTTTGAAAGTAATCAATCAATATTATCAGGTGGCTGTTTCCGAATGGGTGGAGCAGTAATTGAATGTACTGAAAGCAAAACAAATAACTTCATTTTGATGATGACGGAGTAGAAAAAATCGGGGATATGTGTGAAACATATCCCCGAATTTTTCAATTATTTAATTTCAACGGTAACCTTCTTATTTACGGAGGCCGAGGCCGTTTTCATAATGGATCTGAGCGCCTTTGCAATTTTCCCGTGTCGGCCGATAACGCGCCCCATATCGTCAGGTGCAACACTGAGCGTTAGAAGAACATCTCCGTTTTCTCCTTCGGTTTCCGTGACCGATACGCTGTCGGGATCATCCACGATAGCTTTAGCCATGTCGGTCAGCACGTCTTTCAGTATAAGCATTTGTTTTTCTTTCGCCGATGCGAATTATTTTACAATTCCGCTCTTTTTGAGCAGAGCTTTTACAGTATCGGTAGGCAGCGCGCCGTTGGCCATCCACTTTTCTGCTTTTTCAGCGTCGATTTTGATGTCGGCGGGCTCCGTCAGAGGATTGTAGTAACCGATTTCATCGATAAATCTCCCCTCTCTGGGATAGCGGGAATCCGCTACAACTACTCGATAAAAAGGAGCTTTTTTAGCGCCCATTCTTCTGAGTCTGATTTTGACTGACATTGATTTTTTCCTCCAAAAAATGTATAAATTGTTTATAAAAATCCGTTAAAACGGCATTTTCATCTTGCGCCCGAACATACGGCCGGTTTGTTTTGAACCGGTTGCAAATTGTTTCATCATTTTTTTCATTTGGTCAAACTGCTTTAAAATTTTATTGATCTCTTCCACGGTCGTACCGCTGCCGGATGCGACGCGTTTTTTGCGTGAAAAATTTAAAATTTCGGGTTTTGCGCGCTCTTCTTTCGTCATAGAGAGGATGATTGCTTCCATATGCGCGAGCATTTTTTCATCTATTTTCGCATCTTTCAAGGCGCCGGGTTTTACGCCCGGCATCATGCTCAGCATAGATTCCAATGAGCCCATGTTTTTGAGTTGTGCCATTTGTTCAAGATAATCATCGAGGGTAAAGGACGATTGACGGATCTTTTGTTCCAATTCGGCGGCTTTTTTTTCGTCGTAGGCCTGTTCCGCTTTTTCGATCAGTGTGAGCATATCGCCCATACCGAGAATCCGGGACGCCAGCCGATCCGGATGAAAGGGTTCAAGCGCGTCCAGCTTTTCGCCGGTTCCTATAAATTTAATGGGTTTCCCGGTAATGTGTTTAATCGAAAGCGCCGCGCCGCCGCGTGTATCGCCGTCCATTTTTGTCAGTACGACCCCGGTAATATCCAAAAGCTCATTAAAGCTTTCGGCAACATTTACGGCATCTTGACCGAGCATTGCGTCCGCTACCAAAAGAATTTCGGTCGGTTGTACGGTCGATTTGATCTCTTTCAGTTCATTCATGAGCGCTTCGTCAATGTGAAGACGCCCGGCGGTATCGATAAATACCATATCGCAGCCGACCTTTTTGGCGTGTGCGATGCTTGCTCTGGCAATCTCTACCGGGGAAATATTGGTGCCCATATTAAATACGGGAATATTCAGTTTTCCGCCGACAATCTCAAGCTGCTGCACAGCGGCAGGGCGGTAAACGTCGCAGGCGACAAGCAGCGGATTTTTTCCGCGTTTTTTGTAATAGGCGGCGAGTTTGCCGGCGTGCGTGGTTTTTCCGGCGCCCTGTAATCCAACCATCATGACGACGGTCGGCGGGGCGGAGGAAATCTCAAGCTTTGCGTTCTCAGCGCCCATCAAGGCAATCAATTCTTCATTGACGATTTTAATAATCTGCTGTGCCGGCAGAAGGCTTTCCAACACTTCTGCACCGACAGCGCGTTCTGTGACGGCTTTTACAAAGTCCTTGACCACTTTGAAATTGACATCTGCTTCCAGCAATGCCAGTTTAACTTCGCGCATGCCCTCGCGGACATCCGATTCGGTAAGTTTGCCTTTATTTTTAAATTTTTTAAATGCATTTGCCAGTTTATCACTTAAACTTTGGAACATATTACTCTCCGATTTGCGCCTGCGACCGAACCTGTTCTATGACGGCCAGCAGTTGCTCTGTAATATCGTTTGGAATTGCGCAGTTTTTCAGTTGCTCGTATATGGAAAGCAGCAAAACAACGGTTTTGCGGTTATTTTCCCTGATCTGCACGAATTGATTGGCCAATCCCAATTTGTTTTCTAAAAAAATCAAATCATCTTCTGCTTTTTTCAGACTGTGACGAACCCCTTGACGGGTCATGCCGAAGCTTTCCGCAATTTCGGATAGGGAGAGGTCGGCATTATAATATAAATCAACGAGTTCGCGCTGCTTTTCTCCCAGGATGTCTCCGTAAAAGTCCAGCAGAAAGGAGATGTTGAGATTTTTTTCAAACATTTTTTCCCCTCCGCTTCCGGTGTAAACCAAAACACTTTACAGAGTATAACATGTTTCTGTAACGATGTCAAGAGGGGAATATGAAAAAAGAAGCAGCAAGTGCTTCCTTTTTCAGCGAAAATTATTTTGCCATCATTTTTAAATATGCGTTGATAAAGCCGTCAAGATCGCCGTCCATAACAGCCTGAATGTTACCTGTTTCAAAGCCTGTTCTGTGGTCTTTTACCATTGTATACGGCATAAATACATAGCTTCGGATCTGTGAACCCCAGGTAATTTCCTTTTGAACGCCCTTGATGTCCTCAATCTTTTCAAGATGCTCACGCTCTTTGATTTCAACGAGCTTTGAAATAAGCATATTCATAGCAACATCACGGTTCTGATACTGACTGCGCTCAACCTGACTGGCAACAACGATACCTGTAGGAATATGAGTAAGACGAACAGCAGATGAAGTCTTGTTGACCTTCTGACCGCCTGCACCGCTGGCACGGTAAACATCCATTTTGATATCTTCTGGCGGAATGTGAACCTCTGTATCTTTTGCAATTTCCGGCATAACCTCAAGAGATGAAAAACTTGTGTGTCTTCTGCCTGCCGAGTCAAACGGAGATACACGAACAAGACGGTGAACGCCTGCCTCGCTCTTTAAGTAGCCGTAAGCATTTTCACCTTCAACAAGAAGCACGGCACTTTTAAGTCCTGCCTCATCGCCGTCAAGGTAGTCAACTTCTTTAACCTTAAAGCCGTGAGCCTCTGCCCAACGGGTGTACATTCTGTAAAGCATTTCTGCCCAGTCCTGAGCCTCTG
>URDS01000095.1 GCA_900546635.1 uncultured Eubacteriales bacterium
AACCCCAATCGGCTGAAAAATTTTAATCGGTTTATCAAAATCGCCCCCGTCTCGTGTACACGAGACGGGGGCGATTTGACTGCCTGAAGCCGATCGTTTCCGGCGATGAAGCGGGGCGCAAAGTTGCGGAACACAAAATCGTTTTGGAACCGCCGAAAACCCCCGTCTTTCCTGCAATAAGCCGCAGACCTATTTTACGGGCCTGCGGATGGAGCTTTTCGATAAAGATAAGAATTGCAAATAAAATAAATACGTTTACAAGGCGGACACGCGCCGCCTTGTAAACACCTTGCGGGCGCGCGAGTGCCGCCAATGGGCGGCGCGACGGCGCGAGCGAACGCGCCCTATCGTCGCAAAACTTTAGTTTTGCGGCGGCCTGAAGCCGCAGACCCGTCAAATAGGCCTGCGGCTGTATCATTTTATGTTACTTTTCCAGCGAATTATCTATGTCGGAATCTGCCTGTGTGTCCGCTTCCTTTTCGGGCGCGGCCTGCGCGGGCATGACGACGACCGGCGTCACATTCTTGTCGGCCGCGAGCTTGCCGCCGAGCGCGCCCGCGAGCAAGCTCTTGAGATCAATGCCCATTCCGGCGCTGATGCCCTCGGTGACCTGCGTTGTGCCGTTAACGATGTCCGCGAGCAGCTTTGCGCTGTTGCCCTCGCCGTACATGGTGATTTTATCGACCTTGGAGAGCGGTTCGGCCACATTCTTCGCGATTTCGGGCAGCGCGGCCATAATCATTTCCACAACCGCGGCCTCGCCGTACTTCTTCATCGCTTCGGCTTTCTTGTCGATACCTTCGGCCTCCGCGAGCGCCTTGGCTTTGATGGCCTCGGCCTCGGCCTTACCGACCGCTGCGATTCCCTCCGCTTCCTGCTCCTTGGCGTATTTCTGCGCCTCGGCTATCTTCATTTCGGCGGCGGCTTCCTGCTCTTTTTCGTAGCGGCGGGCTTCCGCGTCTTTCTGACGTTTGAACAGTTCGGCCTGCGCCTCCTGCTCTTCGCGGTAGCGTTCGGCGTCCGCTTTCGCGCGGATCTCCGCGTCAAGGGTCTGCTTCATAACGTCCACTTCTCTGGACTTCAGTTCGGCTTCGCGCTCGGCTTTGGCGATGTTCGCGTTGGCCGAGGCAACCTCGATGGTTTTACGCTGCTCCTGCTCCTGAATGGAATAGGCGGCGTCCGCTTCCGCTTTTTTCACATCGGACTGCTGTTTCAGTTCGGCCTGGCGGATGGCGAGCGTGGTCTGCTTTTCCGCGATTTCCATTTCGGACTGAACCTTGGCGTCGTTCGCTTCCTTAGCCGCCTTGGCCTGCGCGATGGTAATGTCCCGTTCCGCCTGCGCTTTTGCGACGGCGGCGCCCTTTTTGATCTGGGACACGTTGTCGATACCGAGGTCTTCGATCACGTTGTTCTGGTCGGAGAAAGACTGAACGTTGAACGAGATCATCTCAAGTCCCATTTTACCCAGATCCGGGATTGCGTTTTCCTGTACGCGCTCGCCGAAAGCCTTGCGGTCGGTGACCATTTCCTCCAGCCGCATCTGACCGACGATTTCACGCATGTTTCCCTCCAGCGTGTCCTGGACGCGGCGAATAATCATGTCCTCCGTTTCGTTTAAGAAGAATTTGGAGGCGAGCGTCATCATCTCCGTGCTCTGGCCGATTCGGATTTTAACGGTTGCGTCCACCTTGACGTTGATGTACTCCGCGTTCGGAACGAAATCGGTCGTTTTGACATCGACGGAGAACATTTTGAGGGAAAGCTTATCCAGCCGCTCCAAAAACGGGATGCGGATGCCCGCCCGTCCGATCAGGATCCGCGGCTTTCGGAAGCCCGAAATCAGAAAGGCCGTGTCCGGCGGCGCTTTTACGTACCCGATACAGATGATAACGACAACGGCAAGCAGTACAACGAAATAGGGCAGGGCTTTTGCTAAAAATTCCATAAAATCCTCCTTTTCAAAAACCGAATGGACGGTTTTCTGTCGCGAGCCGGGGGCGGTGCGTTTGCCAAGGGCAGAGATGGAATCCAAAAGCGGGAGACCTGCCGCGCCCTGCAAAAGAGCGTCCTCCGCGTCTCGTCTTTCGTATAGATAAACGGTTTATGGCTGTTTTTTCGCAGGCGCAGACCGCTTACCTTATAAAAAGTATATCGTATCTGGGCCGGAAAGTCAATTTTTTTGACCGGACGCGCATTTTCCGTCTATTTGAATTTGCTTTTTTCCGCGATCTGTGATACACTGTTTTCAGACGCGGGTTCAGACGGCGCTGCGTTTGAACCCAGATGGAAATTTCAAATTCCGCGCGGCGTGTCGGGGATATTCCCGCGGCCGGCCGCGCGGCGAAAAGGCAGGAATATTGTATGGAACCGAAATACAACCGCTATGACAAGAGCCGCGCGCTTTTTGAACGCGCCGCGCGCGTGATTCCCTCCGGTATCTACGGGCATCAGGGACCCGCAGAGGGCTGTTTTATCCCGGTAGACGCCTTTCCGTTTTATTCCGAGCGCGCAAAAGGGAGCTACTTCTGGGATGTGGACGGCAACCGCTTTATCGACTACATGTGCGCCTATGGTCCGAACATTCTCGGTTACGGAGACGAGGAGGTGGACGAGGCCGCAAGAAAGCAGCTTGAAAAGGAGAACTGCGTCACCGCGCCTTCGTCGGTGATGGTCGATTTTGCCGAACTGCTCACCGAAACGGTGGCATCGGCCGACTGGAGCTTTTTCGCCAAGAACGGCAACGACGTGACCTCACTTGCGGTCATGACGGCGCGCGCCTACACGCGGCGCAAGAAGATCGTCTTTTTCAAGGGCTATTATCACGGCGTTTCCCCGTGGACGCAGAAGCTCGACTATTCCGGGGTGCTGGAGGAGGAGGTCTGCAACAATCTGTATGTCAAGTGGAACGATTTCGCGGCGCTTGAGCGGGTCTTCGCCGAGAATCCGGGGCAGATCGCCGCGGTGATCTCCCAGCCGTACATGCACGGGAACTTTGTTGACAACGAGCTTCCGGCAGAGGGCTTTTGGCAGCGCGTGCGCGAAAAATGCACCGCGGAGGGAACGGTGCTGATCATAGACGACGTGCGCGCCGGGTTCCGGCTGGACATTGCCGGATCGGATCATTATTTCGGCTTTGAGGCCGACCTTATCTGCTTCTGCAAGGCGCTGGCCAACGGTTACAACGTGTCGGCGCTGTGCGGCAAGAATTTTCTCAAAAACACGGTCAGCGGCATTTCGTTCACCGGCAGCTATTGGATGAGCGCGGTCCCGTTTGCCGCCGGCATCGCCTGCATCCAAAAAATGAAGCGGCTGGATCTGCCAAAGCTTTTGCGAGAAAAGGGCGAAAAGCTCTGCGGCGGACTCCGAAGCGCGGCGGCAAAGCACGGCTATGATCTGCGCGTTTCGGGCGCGCCCGCGCTCTTTTATCTGCGCGTTGCAAACGACGACAGCTTGATGACGCATCAGCGCTTTGTCGCCGAAATGGTTCGCAGAGGCGTCTATTTCACCAACCACCACAATCATTTTCTGAATTATTCGCTCTCTGACGCCGATATTGCGGAAACGATTGAAATCGCCGACGACGTGTTCCGCACGCTCTGAGCGCATAGCGCTTTTTCGTATACGGGATCGGATTTTCGATTTTCGGACGCGGCGTTTGCCGCGCCGCATATGGAGGTGATGGTATGGAAACCTTTGCAAACACAACCGAGGATTTTTCAAGGGATCCGGCGGCGCTTCCGCTGCGCCCGACGGCGTTCGGCACCTGCGCGCGGCTTCCCGAAATGCCGTCCGGCGGCAATGCGCATCTGCTGCTTGCCGTGCGGTCGGGCGGGGCGCTCGCGCATCTGCCGGACGGTACTGCGCAAAGTCTGGCGGTCGGTTCTCTTTTGTATGTGCGCGCGGGCGCGGTACTGCGTTTTGAGGACGTGTCCGGGGAGACGGTCTGCGAATTTGTGCGCTTTGACGCGGACGCAGACTTCATGCGGCATCTGGACCTGCCCGACGCGCTGATCGGCGAGGCGGGCGAGGGCGCGTCGCTTGCCGGCATTGTCCGGATGAATCCGTACGCGCTTGAATTTGCGCACGACTGCCTGAAAATCGGCGCGACCGTGTATTTCGCGCTGGCAAAGCTTGCCCGCGACCGGATGCTCAGCCGCTTTGAGCGCTTTGACGCGCTCACAGACCGCCTGTCGCCCGCGATGCTGCAAATCGAACAGCGCTATGCCGAGCCGCTGACGGTCCGGGTGCTGGCCTACAGCTGCCGGATGAGCGAGAGCCAGTTTTCCCGCCTGTTCAAGCAGATGTACGGCTGTACGCCGATCCAGTATTTGATCCGCGTCCGGCTGGACAAGGCAAAAAGTATGCTTGCGGACGGCGAGTATGACCTTGACGCGGTCGCGGCGGCATGCGGACTCGGCAACGCCAAGTATTTCGGCGAGCTTTTGAAAAAGCACGATCATATCACGCCGCGCGAGCTTCGCGTGATGTACAAAGAGACCACGCAGCTTCGGTTCTTTTGAAAAATTTGCGTAAAAACCCAGTAAAAATCGGGACACATATGCAAAAACTGCGGATTTTCTATTTACTTTTCAGAGCCGCGATGGTATAATGTACGGTGGTATTTAAGTGATCTATATGATTTAAATATAAATTTTAGTTTTTTGGAGGTATTCCCAATGGCAAGAAAAAAACTTTCCATGGATGGTAATACTGCCGCGGCGCACGTAAGCTATGCCTTTACGGAAGTCGCGGGTATTTACCCGATTACGCCGTCCAGCCCGATGGCGGACAGCGTTGACCAGTGGTCGGCGCAGGGGCTGAAGAACATCTTCGGCACGACTGTCAAGGTTATGGAGATGCAGTCTGAGGCAGGCGCCGCGGGCACTGTACACGGCAGCTTGGCGGCAGGCGCGCTCACAACGACTTACACGGCTTCTCAGGGTCTTCTTTTGATGATCCCGAACATGTATAAGATCGCTGGCGAGCTGCTCCCCTGCGTGTTCCATGTTTCCGCGCGCTGCGTCGCGTCTCATGCGCTGAACATTTTCGGCGACCATTCGGACGTGTACGCCTGCCGTCAGACCGGCTTTGCCATGCTGGCCGAGACCAACCCGCAGGAGGTCATGGACTTAAGCGCTGTTGCGCACCTTTCGACCATCAAGGGCAGAGTGCCGTTCCTCAACTTCTTTGACGGCTTCCGCACTTCGCACGAGATTCAGAAGATCGAGGTCTGGGACTTCGACGATCTGAAGGAAATGACCGATATGGACGCGGTCGAGGCGTTCCGCGCCCGCTCGCTCAATCCCGCGCACCCCGTGCTTCGCGGATCGGCTGAAAACGGCGATATTTTCTTCCAGCACAGAGAGGCCTGCAACCGTTACTACGACGCGCTTCCCGCGATCGTTGAGGAATACATGGACAAGGTCAACGCAAAGATCGGCGCCGATTACAAGCTCTTCAACTACTACGGCGCGCCGGATGCCGAGCGCGTGATCGTCGCGATGGGTTCGATCTGCGACGTCTGCGAGGAAGTCATCGACTACCTGAACGCCAAGGGCGAGAAGGTCGGCCTTGTAAAGGTTCGCCTGTACC
>URDS01000096.1 GCA_900546635.1 uncultured Eubacteriales bacterium
GCCGTTTTCATGCCCGGCCCGCACAGCTACACGCGCGAGGACGTGTCCGAAATTCATTGCCACGGCGGCGAAATTGCGGCTCAGCGCGTGCTCCGGCGCGTGATCGAGCTGGGCGCGCGCGCCGCCGGGCCGGGCGAATTCACCCGCCGCGCATTTCTGAACGGCCGCATCGATTTGAGCCGCGCCGAGGCCGTAATGCAATTGATCGGTGCGACCTCTGAGGCCGCCGCGCGCGCGTCGATTCGCCAGCTGGAGGGCGGCGTGACCGGATTTGTGCGCGCGGCCTCCGACCGACTGATTCAAATGCTGTCGCTGATCGAGGCCTGCACGGACTTCCCCGACGAGGTGGAGGAGCAGGCGACCGCCGAGGCGCTTCTTTCCGGCATTTCGGCGCTGAAGGCCGAGTTGTCCCGCCGCTGCGACCCGAAGAGCGCGCGCATATTGCGCGAGGGCGCGAGCATCGTGCTCGCCGGCCGGCCGAACGTGGGCAAGTCCTCGCTCGTCAACGAGGTACTGTATAAAACGCTTGCGGGCAAGCTCAACCACGCGAAGCTCCGCCCCGGCAAATGCGACGGCATTGACGGTGTGGAGTATCTGGACAAAATCATCAATATCGACCAGAGCCCCATCGGCCGCACGCCGCGCTCCAATCCGGCGACGTATACCGGCGTGTTTTCGGACATTCGCGAACTCTTTGCCAAGACGCGCGAGTCCAAGGCGCGCGGTTATAAATCCGGTCGTTTTTCCTTTAACATCAAGGGCGGACGCTGCGAGGCCTGCGAGGGGGACGGCGTAAAGTGCATTGAGATGCATTTTCTCCCCGACGTATACGTCAAGTGCGACGTGTGCGGCGGCCGGCGCTACAACCGCGAAACGCTGGACGTGAAATATAAAGGAAAAAACATTTATGAAGTGCTGGAAATGACGGTCGAGGAAGGACTTGAATTTTTCTCAGGCGTACCGTCGGTCCAGCGCAAGCTGCAAACGCTCTTTGACGTGGGACTCGGATATGTGAAAATCGGCCAGTCCTCCACGACGCTTTCGGGCGGAGAGGCGCAGCGCGTCAAGCTGGCCACCGAGCTTTCCAAGCGCTCTACGGGGCGGACGATCTATATTTTGGACGAGCCGACCACGGGTCTGCACTCGGCTGACGTGGCAAAGCTGATCGAGGTGTTGAACCGTCTGTGCGACGCGGGGAACACGGTTGTCGTGATCGAGCACAATCTGGATGTTATCAAGGTAGCCGATCATATCATCGATCTCGGCCCCGAAGGGGGAGACGGCGGCGGCCGCGTTGTGGCGGAGGGAACGCCGGAGGAGGTTGCCATGGTTGAAGGCTCCTATACCGGAAAGTACCTGCGCCCGAAACTGCGGTAACACAGAAAAACGTCCGCAGTTTTGGGGATCGGTTTCAGAGAGAAAGTATAAAATGCCGGCGGCGTGCGCGCCGCCGGAAAGCGCTTGCTTTTGCAGAAAAGCATACGTTTGATTTCGCGCACGGACAGGAGGAATCCCCATGCAGATTGCTGTTATCTGCGAATACAATCCTTTTCATTTGGGGCATGCCTACCAGATTGCGCAGATTCGCGCGCGCTTTGGCGCGGATGCCTGCATCACCGCCGTGCTGGGCGGACTGTTTTCCCAGCGCGGCGAACCGTATATCGCGCCGCCGTATGTCCGCGCGCAGGCTGCGGTGCGCTGCGGCGCGGATCTTGTTCTGGAGCTTCCGTATCCGTGGTCGGCGGCGCCCGCGGCGTATTTCGCCCGCGCGGGCGTGGAGGTCGCCGCCGCTGCCGGCGCGGATGTGCTGGCTTTTGGAAGCGAGTGCGGCGATCTTGACGCGCTGCTTGCTGCGCGCCGGAATTTGGATCATCCGCTTGTGCGTGCGGAGGCCGAGACGCTTCTGCGCGCGGAGGGGGGCGCGCCGCTCGGACACATCCGCGCGTTTGAGCGCGCCTATACAAAGCGATACGGCGAAAGCCTGCTTCTGAAAAGGCCGAACGACATTCTCGCGCTCGAATACCTTGCCGCGCTTGACAAACTCGGCGCGCGGATAACGCCGCTTGCGATCAAGCGGCGGGGAAGCTATGCTTTGGACGGCGGGGACGGCTACGCTTCGGCGGGGAAACTGCGTATGCTCTATGCAAAAGAGGGGCTTGCGTCGCTTCGGCAGGATCTGCCAAAGCAGGCTTTCCAGGTCTTTGCGCGCGCTGCGGATGACGGATTGTTCGGCGCGGACTTCGCGCGCCTGACATCCGCTTTGCTGCTTGCTCTGCGCAGTAGCTCGGAGACGGTCGCGTTCAGCGGCGGCGGTCTGCTTGGCCGCCTGAAACATGCCGCGTATGGCGCGCGTACATTGGATGCGCTTTTTGAAGCCGCCGCCTCCAAACGGTATACGGACGCGCAGATACGCCGGTGCGCGCTGTACGCGCTGCTGCGCACAAAGGCGCCCGCCCTTGAAGAGCCGGTACGCTGTACGCGCGTGCTTGCGGCCACGCCGCGCGGCTGTCATGTCCTTGCCGCGCGGCGCAAACATGGCGCGCTCTGCTTTTTGACAAAGCCGGCCGCGTACCGGCGAATGCCGGAGACGGCGGCTGCGCAGTTTGCGTCGCGTTTCGAGGCTGAATACGCCTATGCGCTCACCCTGCCGGGACCGTATGATTTTTTGCGGCAGTCGCCGTATTTTTCGGATATGGAGGAAGCATGAATCCGCTTTTTGCGTCTGTGACGGACTTTTTGGGGCAATACGGCGTTTTGTTTTTACTTCTTGCGCTCCTGTTGGTCAATTTTATCGGCGCCTGCGTCGTCCTTTTTGATAAGCGCCGCAGCCGCGCGCCGCGCGGGAGTGTGCGCCGCGTGCCGGAAAAATGCTTTGTCCGCTTTGCGGCGTTTGGCGGCGGCGCCGGCGTGCTACTGGCAATGCTGCTTGCGCGGCACAAAACGCGCTCGCATAATCTTCTGCTGTTGAAAATCGCTTGCCTGACGGTTTTGTGGATGACGGTATGGATTTTTCTGCTGGCGCAAAATCGGGCGTTTTAATCGACAGCACATGCAAAATGCCGTCATGAAAAGGCGGTGCGGATATGCGTCCGAGAAATGCGGGCATACACATCAAAAGAGCGCAAATATGCGCGTATATCGCTCTGCCGTCGAAAAATTGTTTTTTCGACGGGCCGCGCCCATGGGATCGCCATGGGCTTTTTTATTTTTCGCCGCCGCGGATGATTCATTTAACCGGGGCAAATACTATTTAACACAGATTTAACAATAGCAGGGTTTTACACTTAACATTGGCGCTGTACAATGAAAACGTAAACCGAAAGGAAAGAATTTGTAAGGAGATTTTGAACATGAAAAAGATAATTGCATTTGCGCTGACCTGCGTTTTGATGCTCGGCGCTCTGATGTCCTGCGGCGATGAAAAACAGGGGAATACAACGACTGACAGCACCTCCGGCGGCGAACCGTCCGGCATGACCGGGAACATAACGGTTATTTCCAGAGAAGAGGGTTCCGGTACCCGCGGCGCGTTTGTCGAACTGATGGGCATTGAGGATGACGACGGCGACCATACGACGGAACTGGCTGAGATTTCCAACAGCACCTCGGTTGTGCTTCAGACGGTTGCACAGAATAAAAATGCGATCGGCTACATCTCGCTCGGATCGTTGGATTCAAGTATTGTAAAAGCGCTTAGCGTTGACGGAGTGGAAGCCACTGTGGACAACATCAACGCCGGAAAATACGCGGTATCCCGTCCGTTTATCCTTGCCACAAACGGCGATGTGAGCGAAGTTGCGCAGGATTTCATCCAATTTGTCCTCAGTGACGACGGACAGGCGATCGTGGAAAAAAGCGGATACATCAAAGTGGAGTCAAACGGCGCGTATCAGGCGAGCGGAAAGAGCGGAAAAGTTACGCTTGCGGGTTCCACCTCGGTATCGCCGGTCATGGAAAAGCTGGCCGACGCCTATAAAAAGCTCAATCCCGACGTTAAAATCGAAATTCAGGAATCAGGTTCGTCGGCAGGTATTGAATCTGCAATTCAGGGCGCAGTTGAAATTGCAATGAGTTCAAGAGAGCTTAAGGATGATGAGGCAAAAACTCTTAAATCGCAGACGATTGCTCTTGACGGTATCGCAGTTATTGTGAACAGTTCAAATTCTTTGGATACATTGACAAGCAAACAGGTAAAAAATATCTTTGAAGGTAATGTTTCGACTTGGGAAGAGGTTATAAAATAATTTGAAAAAGGCAAAAGAAATTGCAATGCGTATATTGTTTTTGCTGTGCGCATTTCTATCGGTAATTGCCGTTATCTTTGTTTGCAAATTTATTTTTCAAAACGGCATTCCGGCAATAGAGGAAATAGGATTTAAAAATTTTATATTCGGCAAAACGTGGAAGCCAAGCAGGGAAATATTCGGAATTTTTCCTATGATTCTCGGCAGTATTTACGTTACGGCAGGGGCAATTATTATCGGCGTGCCCATAGGTATTTTTACAGCGGTGTTTCTTGCATTTTATTGCCCTAAAAGGCTGTATTCGATTATGAAACCGGTTGTTAATCTTCTTGCGGGTATCCCGTCAATAGTTTATGGATTTTTCTGCCTTGTTGCAGTTGTGCCCGTTATCCAAAAGCTTACAAATACAAGCGGCAAGGGTGTTTTAACCGCTTCAATCCTTTTGGGAATTATGATACTTCCGACGATTATTAATACTTGTGAATCGTCGCTCAAAAGTGTTGCTCCATCATATTACGAAGGCTCGCTTGCACTTGGCGCAACTAAGGAATACAGTATATTTAAGGCGGTTTTTCCTGTTGCTAAATCGGGTATTGTCAGCGGAATTATTCTCGGTATCGGCAGAGCGGTCGGCGAAACCATGGCTGTAGTTATGATTGCGGGTAATCAGGCGATTATTCCTAAATCAATCACTTCCGGTGTACGCACGCTTACAGGCAATATTGTTCTTGAAATGGCTTATGCTTCGGGTCTTCACAGGCGTGCGCTTATTGCAACGGCGGCAGTTCTTTTTGTATTCGTTTTGATTATCAATTTGTGCTTCTCACTTGTCGTTCATAAAAAGGAGGGGTAACAATGAATACTATGAGAAAATTAAGAAAAATCTTACTTAGCACCATCTTTGCACTCACTGTCAGCACTACTTTTTTTGCAAATACAGCTGGTACACAAACAGTAACTGCTGCATCTGGTACTGCTGTCACATTTAAAAGAAAAGTAATCGCCTACCGAACAGGCTCTGTTTACAACTTCGTTCCTATTGGGAATGCAGCCGATAACCGCCGAGCATTAAATCTTTTAATGGAAGGGAATGAAAAAAAGGTAATCAATATCAATAATAATATTCATATTGATACTTATTTGCGTCCAGGAAATAATACAACAATCAACGCTGGT
>URDS01000097.1 GCA_900546635.1 uncultured Eubacteriales bacterium
CCTTATAAACACCTTGTGGGCGTGCGAGTGCCGCCAATGGCGGCGCGACGGCGCGAGCAAACACGCCTCATCGTCGCAAAACCTTGGTTTTTCGACGGTCAGTAATATGATTATAACATATTTTTCTGTTTTTTCAAGAGCGCAAACGCCTTCGGTACGAAAAAGAATGCGGCGGGCGTTCGTTTTTCCGCAAACTAAACATAAAAGAAAAGAATTGCGCAAAATCGGTTGACTTACCGTTGTGAGATCGTTATAGTTATAGATAAGTGTATAGCGTCGAAAGAAAAAAATACCGGGGCTTTTTAAGCTTTCGGAATCGCTTGGGAGGAAAATACACATGACAGAAATCATTCAAAACGGCAAAGAAACGCTTTTGTGCATCGACGGCAAGCCGTTTGCAAAAATTCTCGCCGCCGAGGGCGCGGAGGACGTTTTTGAGCCGTTGGAAGCGGGAGCGTGGCGCTGGAAACGGCATACTGCGGCGCCGACAGATCGGATGCGCATGGAGGTTGTTGTATGCGGGAAACCGGATTTTACGATGATTCCGTCGGTGAGCTATAACGGAAACGGCTGGGGAACGACGCCCGAATACGTAGGAGATCGCTGCGACGGAACGCCCTGGACATTCGCATCGCATCGCTGCACCATTCCGGCTTGTACATACAGCGAAAATGAAATCGGAAGCTTTGCCCTGATGGCGGAGGCAAACGACAACACAGCCTGCTCTCTGTATCTGGAGGCGGATGGAGAACATCACGTCATCCTGTTCCCGGAAGAAGAAGGACCGAAGACCCTGCAGCGGCATTTCTGGGCAGAAGCGTTTCAGGGACACATGGAGCCGCGCAGTGAGTTTACGGCGATTCTGCAGGCCTATCCGTCGGACGGCGCCAAGCATCGCTATGCGGGGCTGCTTGACTTTGCATGGCGTTATTACGGCCATTCGATCCGTCCCGAATATTCCGCGAAAGAGCTTTACCGCTTATGCATTGCCTATAGCCGGTACCTTTTTGAGCGGGAGCAGAACGGTTTTGCCGCCTTTACAATGGGCGCGCAGTGGCATCTTGGCACCACTTCGTATAAAAAAACCGAGCACCGGTATGAAATCAGTTGGGTCGGGCAGAGCGCGTCGATGGCCAATGCGTTCATTTGGGATTATTTGGAGACCGGTGACCGCGAAAAACTGGATCAGGCGCTGGAAGCGCACGACAGCTGGCTGAAGTTCGGCCGGTACCCGGCGGGACATGTCGCCGCGCGTGTTGATTTTGACGATTGGCGCTACGGCGAGTATCCGGCGGATTTCAAACCCGACCGCTGGAAGCTCGGCGAATGCTCTTACGAGACGCATATGAGCTTTGCAGGGAAGAAATTCCGTCGTGCGGCCGACGGTCAGATTTTGATTTCTAACGATGCCTGTAATATCGGCGGCGCGGCCGACGGTTATTTTGAAGCGTACGATCTTTTGCAGAAGGCCGGGATCGACAAGCCGGCGTATCTTGAAGCGGCGCTCGGCATCTGTGATTTTGCACTGAACAATCAGGACGAGGAGGGCGCTTTTGCAAAATCGTGGGATGAAGAGGGCAAGGTGCTGACAAAAAAGGGAACCATTGCATGCTTCCTGATTTTGCCGTTGATTACGGCGTATCGCAAAACAAAAGACCAAAAGTATCTTGACGGCGCGGTGCGCGCATTCGACTATTATTACGGCGCGCTTGAGCGCGACGGCTTTACGACGGCGGGCGCGCTGGATACATACTGCATCGACAAGGAGTCTTCGAGTCCGCTGCTCCGCGATGCGCTGGCGCTTTATGATGTGACGAAAGACGCGCGCTATGTGCGTGCGGCTGAAAAAATCGCATGGTATCTGTGTACATGGATGATGCACTTTACCGTTCGGTATCCCGAAGATTCTCTGATCGGAAAAATGGGGTATGATACGTTTGGTTCCACCTCTGTTTCTACCGCGCATCAGGCGCTGGACCAGTACGCGCTGCGCGATGTGCTCTCGTTCTTAAAACTGTATGAACTGACGGGCTTTGCGCAGTGGCGTGAACGTGCGATCGCATTCTGGTGCAATGCCTGCCAGTGCATCTCGGACGGCACACAGTATATCAACGGCCGGATTCGTCCTGCGGGCGCACAGGATGAGGCGATTTTCCATACCCGTTGGGGACGTTACGGCGTCAAACCGTTCGGACCGTCTCAATGGCTGCCCGCATGGCCCTGCGCGTTCCGGTTGGAAAATCTGCGTTGGCATCCCGACTGGTCTGTGTTTGAAGAGGGGCTTGAAGCCATTGAGGGCAAAATAGAAAAATAAGTGCAATCCGTAATAAGTGCAACACGTACAAAAAAGAGGAAAATTTTTCTGGAATGGTTGACAATATGCAAAGTTTGTGATATACTTATTTTATTCCGTGAGGGAGTAGTCGGCGCTTTCGCGCTTCAAGTTCAACATTCGGTTATCGGCCTGGCTTGAATGAAATGACAAGACTCATGGATAGGTTTTTCCTATCCATGAGTCTTTTATATAACTTGGCATAAATCGGCGCGGATTTTGATATGTACTTAAAGTAGGCAAATAAAACAATAAAAAATATATATGTAAAAAGGAGCGTTTTGTCAAGATGAAATTTTACTCCGAGAGCGTTGACCGGGTTTTGGAAGAAACTTCGGCAAATCGCGGAGGCCTGACCTCTTCCGAGGCGGAGAAGCGGCTGGCCGAAAACGGCAAAAACAAGCTGCGCGAGGCGAAAAAGGATTCGATCATCAAACAGTTTTTCAAGCAGATGGCCGATCCCATGATTATTATTCTGCTGGTGGCGGCGGCAATCAGCGCGGTGACCTCGATTTATGAGGGAGAGGGCGTCGCGGATGTTATCATCATTCTGTTTGTTGTCATTGTCAATGCGGTACTCGGCGTTTATCAGGAAAACAAAGCGGAAAAGGCGATTGAAGCGCTGCAGGAAATGAGCGCCGCAACATCAAAAGTGCTTCGTGACGGCAAGGTTTGTCAGATCAAAAGCGAGGATCTGGTAAAGGGCGATGTCGTTTTGCTTGAAGCGGGTGATTCGGTGCCGGCGGACGGTCGTCTGATTGAAAATGCAAGTCTCAAGATTGAAGAGGCGGCGCTGACCGGCGAGAGCGTTCCGGTTACGAAATTTATTGATATTATCGAGCTTCGGGACAAAAGGGAAGTTCCGCTCGGCGACCGCAAAAACATGGTGTATATGGGCAGCACGGTCGCGTATGGCCGCGGCACCTTTGTCGTAACCGCTACCGGTATGGATACCGAGATGGGGAAGATCGCGGACGCGCTGGCGCGTGCCGAAGAGGGACAGACGCCGCTTCAGATCAAACTCTCCCAGCTCTCGAAAATTTTAACCTGGCTGGTACTCGGCATTTGTGTGCTGATTTTCGGCGTTCAGTTGCTCCGCGACGGTTTTGCATTTGAAACGATTATGGATTCGTTTATGGTGGCCGTGTCCCTTGCCGTGGCTGCCATTCCTGAAGGGCTTGCGGCGGTTGTAACGGTCGTGCTTTCGATCGGCGTGACCAATATGTCAAAGCGCAATGCGATTATTCGCCGCCTGACCGCGGTGGAGACGCTCGGATGCGCCCAGATTATTTGCTCCGATAAAACCGGTACGCTTACGCAGAACAAAATGACGGTAGTCGATTCATTCGGCGGCGATGAAAAACTGCTTGCCAGCGCCATGGCGCTCTGCTCGGACGCGGAACTTTCGGCGGACGGCGCCGTGACCGGAGAACCGACTGAGGCCGCGCTTGTGGCCTATGCCGCAAAATTGGATCTGAAGAAGAATGAACTGAAAGAAAAATTCCCGCGTACCGGTGAAGCGCCGTTTGACAGCGGACGCAAGATGATGTCCACCGTACATGCGGCAAACGGCAAATTTGTACAGTATACCAAGGGTGCGCCCGACGAGATTATACGCCGGTGCACGTCTTATTTGGAAGACGGCAAAGAGGTGCCGATGACGGAGGAATACCGTGAGCGGATTCTGAAAGCCAATAAAACGATGGCCGATCGTGCGCTTCGCGTGCTGGCGGCGGCGTTCCGCATGTATGATGCGGCGCCGGCTTCCTACGAGCCGGATGCGCTTGAAAGCCGTTTGTGCTTTATCGGTCTTTGCGGGATGATCGACCCCGTGCGCCCGGAAGTTAAGGATGCGATTGAAGAATGTAAGAGCGCAGGTATTCGTGCGATCATGATTACCGGCGACCATATTGACACTGCGGTGGCGATCGCCAAGGAACTCGGAATTTTGTCCGGTGACCGGCGCGCCATCACCGGTTCGGAACTTGACGAGATGAGCGATGCGGAATTTTCGGAGAAATTCCGTGATATTGCGGTTTATGCGCGCGTTCAGCCTGAGCATAAAACGCGGATTGTTAATGCATGGCGCGGCGCGGGATATGTGACGGCCATGACCGGTGACGGTGTAAACGACGCGCCCTCAATCAAATCGGCGGACATCGGTGTCGGAATGGGCATCACCGGTACCGATGTAACGAAAAACGTCGCCGATATGGTTCTGGCGGACGATAATTTTGCAACCATTGTCGGTGCGGTTGAAGAGGGACGCCGCATTTATGATAATATCCGCAAGGCGATTCAATTCTTGCTCGGTTCCAATATGAGCGAGGTTATCAGCATTTTTGCGGCAACTTTGCTCGGATTTACCATTTTGCAGCCGGTTCACTTGCTGTGGATCAATCTTGTTACCGACTGTTTCCCGGCGCTGGCGCTCGGCATGGAGCGCGCTGAGCCCGGCATTATGCAGAGAAAACCCCGTTCGGCAAAAGCCGGAATTTTCTCCGGCGGCATGGGAATCGATATTGCGTATCAGGGCGTGATGGTTTCTGTGCTGACGCTTGCTTCCTATTTTATCGGGCATTATATTGAAAGCGGCGTATGGGAGATTACGAACAGTGCGGACGGCATGACCATGGCGTTTTTGACGATGAGCATGGCGGAAATTTTCCACAGCTTCAATATGCGTTCGCAGCGCGGCAGCATTTTCCGTCTGGGCAGCGTAAACAAGGTGCTGAATTTTGCGGCGGTCGGAAGCCTTATTGCCACGACGCTGGTTTGCGAAGTGCCTTTCCTCGCGAATGCGTTCGGATTCACTTCTGTTGATTTCTTTGAGTATATCATTGCCATTGGCCTTGCAGCGCTCACCATTCCGATTGTTGAACTGGTTAAAGCGATTCAGCGGCATGCCGCAAAATCGAATTAATTGCTCTTTGACGCCGCACTCAAATGAAGTGACCCCAAAAAGTTAGACAATATTTGAGAGTAAAAAAAATTTAAGCAGT
>URDS01000098.1 GCA_900546635.1 uncultured Eubacteriales bacterium
ATACATGCTTCCATTTCACCGGATTGCGAAAAAGGGACGTCATGATGGGTCCTTAACGGCAAATCCGCGCCCCCGGAACATCGTCCCAAAGCAATCCGTTTTCGCCGCTGGACGCGGCGTTTTTTCATTTACGCCGAAATATTGAACTTTCCCCTCAAACCCGAAGCTGCGTATTCGTTCTAAACAGGAAATTTGACCGGGGGCTGTTCGTCCAAATGCGTTCCAATGATTTTCTCCATCCAGATCATGTTATACCAGCGTCCGAACTTATAGCCGCAGCGGTTAAACTCACCGACTTTGGAAAAGCCCATGTGGGCGTGGAAATCTGCGCTGTTTTTCGTCAGATACGCATCCTCTGTGACAGGGTAGCCGATACAGGCGTAGAGGTTCAAGATACCCATGTCCCGAAGTTCATGTTCCAGCGCTTCATACAGTTTGCGTCCGAATCCACATCTTTGAGCGGCGGGACTCAGGTAGATCGTCAGTTCACAGGACCAGTCATAGGCGGCCCGCCCCACGAAGGGACCTGCATAGGCATAGCCCTGGATGACTCCGTTCTGCTCAATGACGAGGTAGGGGTACTTCTTTTTGGTGTTCTCCATGCGCCGTTGAAACTCGGCAAAGGATGGCACGTCGTATTCAAATGTGATAGCCGTATGTTCAACATAGTAGGCATATATCTCTAAAAGGCGTTTCAGATCATCTGTCCTTGCGGCTCGAATCACGATGTCCATTGTCCATCTCCTCAAATCCCGATTTGTCTGCGCATTGCTTTTCCACAGTATACAAGAGGCGGCCTCAAACGTCAATGTCAATTCCCATTTTGCCCCATTTTGTTGTGTTTTCCGCCGATAGGTCAGTTTTGCGGATTTTGGGGAAGGCGGCCGATTTTTCCACGCGCTGTAAAACAAAACCGGGAAAAAGCCGCGAGATGCCTTATATTGATGAACCATAACAAAAATGTGTTTGGATACGTAAATTGCCCGCGCAAATCAGGCAAAAATCCCCGCAAAAGCCGGAAATAACGGTGAAAGGCGCGGCCACCGCCTTTCCCGAAACGGCAGCCGGGCGGGGGCACCGCGCAAAAAATCGGGCACGAGCCTTGACCGCATGACATTGCCCCGCGGGGAAGCCTTTTTTCTGACTCAAAAACCAAGTACGTCGGACATGCGGATCTTTTCAAGCAGCATTTTGAGCGCTTCGCGCCCGTCTTTTGCGTGGATTGTGCAGCCCGCGGCCGAAATATGCCCGCCGCCGCCGAACGCCGCCGCAATCTCCGAAACGCGCGTCTGATTGTTCCCGCGCAGGGAAACACGGTACACGCCGGCCTCCTCCGTAGCCTTGACGACAATCGCGGCGCACACGCCGCGCACGCTGCGTACAATGTCCACGGCGGTATCAAAATCGGTATACGTAAGTCCCGCTGAAAAGCAGTCCCGGTCGATCACGACCGCCGCGACGCGGCCGTCCTCATAAAGCTCTATAGAGCTTTGCACAATGCCCTCTGCGTGAAGCTGGCTTTGCTCTTTTGTGTCAAACAGCTGCAGATTGATCGAGGCCGCGGGCGTGCCGGCCGCGATCATGCGGGCGGCGCGAAAATGCGTACCCGGCGTCACATTGGAATACTTGAAGCATCCCGTGTCCGAACTGACCGCGCCAAAGGTCGCGGCGACCGCCGCGGAGGGAATGGCGGGAATCAGTTCCAGCGCGGCGGCGCGCTCGCACAAATCAAAAATGATCTCTCCGACAGCGGCGGCTTCGGTGCGGACAAACTCAAACTGCGCGTACGGATTTCCGACATCGTGATGGTCGATCCGCAGATATACCCGCCCAGCGAGTGGTTCGGCCAGCGCGCCGAGTTGGTCGGGCGATGCGACATCCACGCAGATGACCTGCCGGGCTTCGAGATCATCGGGCAGCGACCGGCAGACCGAAAGGCCGCCGAGCAGAAAGGCCAGCCGTTTCGGGACCGGGTCAGGGAACAAGACCTCCGCCCGCCGCCCCATGCAGCGCAGAAGATGCGCAAGCGCGGCGGCGCTGCCGACACAGTCGCCGTCCGGACGCCGATGGCCGATAATCAGCGCGTTTTCAGCCGTGCAAACCTTATCGAAAAGGCGCAGAAAGTCCAAACTATTCATGGTTGTCTCCATTGTCTTCGCGCTTTTCCGTGTCGATCTCGGACAAGAGCTTTGCGATATGCGCGCCGTGTTCGATCGAGCGGTCGTGCCGGAAGCTGAACTGGGGCGTATTGCGCAGATTCAGCCGTGCGGCGATCTCGCGCCGGATAAAGCCGGCGGCGCTTTCCAGACCCTTTTTTGTCTCCTCCGGGTCGCCCGCAAGCACCGAGAAATAGACCGTGGCATATTTCAGGTCGGGTGTGACCTCGGCCGCCGTGACGCTGACCATCGCCCCCTGTACGCGCGGATCCTTGACCTCGCGCAGCAGTACGGAAAGCTCGCGCCGCACCTCATCATTGATTCTTCCCCGTCTGTAACTTGGCATAGTTCCCCCAAAAAGCGTCCCATTGTATTTTTTCGGCGTTCCGCGTCAAGGAGAGACGCGCGCCGGATTGAACTCAATACTTTTATTATACCCAGCCTCGCGCGCAAGTTCAATAGAATTTTTACATAAATATAAGCTTTTTTGAGAAATTTGCGGAAAAGACGTGCGAATGCAGTTGATTTTTGACCCGCCAGGGACTATAATAATGATGTTATGAAAGTATACTTGGGTTTTTATACCCAAGGCGGCAAAACCAAAAAACGGACGCGGCGCGCCGGTCTTTGTTGGCGGCGTCCTTTTGAGAAGGAGAGAGCGGAATATGGAGAGAGTTTCCAAGGACAATTATTATCTGGACATCGCCGAAACCGTTTCGGAACGCAGTACCTGCCTGCGCCGCCGTTTCGGTTCGATCATCGTAAAAAACGACGTGATTGTTTCGACCGGCTACAATGGCGCGCCGCGCGGCCGCAAAAACTGCACCGACCTCGGTTTTTGCAAGCGCGACGAACTCAACATTCCGCGCGGCGAGCGGTATGAACTCTGCCGTTCGGTGCATTCCGAGGCCAACGCCATCATCGCCGCGTCCCGCGCGGATATGCTCGGTTCGACCCTCTATATGTGCTGCACGCTCCCGCCGCACGGCGAGCTTGCCGCCGGTACGGCCAACTGCATGATGTGCAAGCGCCAGATCATCAACGCCGGCATCGAGTGGGTGGTCATCCGCGACACAAAAGAGGAGTACCGCCGCATCCGCGTGGCCGACTGGCTTGAAAACGACGACAGTTTGGGCGATAAGCTCGGATATTGACCGCAAAAGCGCAAGGCAAGGTGATAACTTGAAAACCGAAGAAAACGTATTGATTTTGAAACACCCGCTGACCAAGGAAATCCGCATGTACTGCTTTGTCTGCACCGGCAACACCTGCCGCTCTCCGATGGCGGCGGCGCTGCTCAACCATCTCGGACAGAGCCGCGGGATTTTCGCGTTCAGCCGCGGCACGGCGGCGGCGCCGGGCGCGCCGATTGCCGAAAACGCCGTAAAGGCGCTGCGGGACGCGGGCATCAGTCCTGCGGGACGCAATGATTACACCAAGCACCGCGCGTCCCCGCTCACGCGCGCGGATCTCGAAACGTGCGACGGCGTGTTTGCGCTGACGCCGGCGCATGCGCAGCAGATTTTGCTTGCGTTCCCGGAATTTGCCGGCAAGGTAAAGGTTCTCGGCGATATAGCCGACCCCTACGGCGGCACACCGGAGCAGTACGCGGCCTGCCTTGGGGAGATTCGCGATTCGCTTTGCGAATGGTTCCCCTATTTGTTTGATTCAGATGCAAACGCCTGAGATTCGACCCGCAGAGCAGGCGGAACTCGAGGCGATCAGCCGCTTAGAGCGGGAAAATTTTTCGTTTCCGTGGCGGCTTTCCGATTTTGAGCGCATGCGCGCGGACGGCGATAAAATGCTGCTCTGCGCGGTTTTGGGCGGCGTCTGCCTCGGCTACATCGGTCTGTATATCCTGCCGGACGGCGCGGAAATCATGACGCTTGCCGTCGAGCCGGACGCGCGCGGGCGCGGCGTCGGAACTCAGCTTGTCTCGGCGGCGCTGCGGCGGCTGCAAAGCCGCGGCGTGCAGACGGTTTTTCTCGAAGTGCGCGCGGGCAACGCCGCCGCGCGGGCGCTGTATGCGCGCTGCGGCTTCGTCTTTTATGGCGCGCGGCGCGGCTATTACAAAAAACCTGCCGAGGACGCGGCGCTCTACCGCCTCGATTTTCCGAAAGGGGAAGCCGGCGCGTAAAATTTCACGTAAATTCGTCTGTCCGCCGGGCGGACGGCTGTAAGGAATACCTGCATGTATATTTTAGGAATTGAAAGCTCCTGCGACGAAACCAGCGCGGCGGTCGTCGAAATGGACGGGCATACCCGCCGCATCTGCTCCAATATCGTCGCTTCGCAGATCGACGTGCACCGCCTGTACGGCGGCGTCGTCCCCGAAATCGCGGGGCGGGCGCATATCGAGGCGATTTCAAACGTCACCGCGCGCGCGCTCGGCGAGGCGGGCGTTTCGCTGGATACGATCGGCCTTGTCGCGGCGACCTCGCATCCGGGACTGATCGGCGCGCTGCTTGTGGGCGTCAACTTTGCAAAATCGCTGGCCTTTGCCAACCGGATCCCGCTGTGCGGCGTCGATCATGTGCGCGCGCATATCGCGGCCGCCTATCTCGCCCATCCAAAGCTTGCCCCGCCGTTTCTCGGCGTGGTGCTTTCGGGCGGGCATACCTCCTTTTACCTTGTCCGGGATTACACCGACTTTGAGGAGGTCGGCTCCACGCGGGACGACGCGGCGGGCGAAGCCTT
>URDS01000099.1 GCA_900546635.1 uncultured Eubacteriales bacterium
GACGCCACAAGGAGAACCCCTTTCCGAAGGGCGTATTCGCGCCGTCGCGCCGCCTCAGCGGCACTCGCGCGCCTGTAAGGTGTTTACAAGGCGGCACTTGTCCGCCTTGTAAACGTATTTGATTTGCGATTTTCACTTTCTTGACAGACTGAAATGAGGGGTTAATTTTCAACCTCTCACTTTTTTCTTTTCGGAACTTTTTACAGTTCTTTTTCGTTCTCAAAAAGCCCCGGCGCCGCTATTGTTTCAGATTTCCTGACGCCATCTTCGCTTCCAAACACCGCAAAGACAGGCAACAACCGAAATCAAGGTTCCGCAAACCCAGCCGATCGGCCAGGCATACCAAATGCCGTCCGAGCCGTAAATGGGCGAAAGAACATACGCAAATAAAACACGCAAAATAAGGTCGGCAAATGTGGAAATCATGAAGATAAGCATAGAGCCGGCGCCGCGCAGTACGCCGTCCGAAATCAGCTTGGAAGCGACAACAAAATAAAACGGCGCAACAATATGCAAAAAACGCAGACCGACCGAAATCGCGCCGCTTGTCGGTTCATCGGAAAAGAGCCGTAAAAAAGGTTCTCCGGCAAAAACATACAAAAGCGACACCGGAATCGCAAGGGCATAAATCATAAAAAGTCCGCACCGATAACCGCTTTGCACACGATCGAGCTTGCCCGCGCCCAGGTTTTGAGCGGTAAAATTCGATATGCCGTTTCCAAGCGCGGTAAATGAAGTAATCACCAGACTGCTCAGCTTAATTGCCGACGCATAGCCGGCCGTCACAACCGTGCCGTAACTGTTGATTACCCCCTGGATCAAAATATTGCCGATCGAAATAAAGCCCTGCTGAAGTATACTCGGCACCGCAACCGTTGCGAACTCGCCGAGCAGCCCCCACGAAAACAGCGGCGCGCGCGCGGAGCCGACGGCGCGCAGCTTGCGAAACACAAAAATGACGGCCAGCACGCAGCTCACGCCCTGACAAATGAAAGTCGCCCATGCGACACCGGCAACCCCCATATCAAACGCCGTAACGAACAAAATATCGGCAAAAATATTGACAACGGAGGACACCGCGAGAAAGATAAACGGCGTTCTGGAATCGCCGAGCGCGGAAAAAATACCGGTTGAAATATTATAGAAAAACAGGAACGGAAGTCCCCATATGTAAATCATCAAATACAAAAGACTGTCCGCGAAAATTTCATCGGGCGTCAATATTGCGCGAAGCAGCAGATCGCTGAAGCAAAGTCCCAAAATCATCAACAAAACACAGAGGACGCCGGTTGCAATCAGTGTCATATAAACCGCCGTTTTCAGTCTTTGATATTCTCTGGCACCGAACAGGCGGGCCACAATCACCGAACATCCGATATTGCACCCGAATGCAAACGCAAGGAAAATCAGTGTAATCTCATAGGCATTTCCAACCGCGGCCAATGCATTGTCACCGATAAACTTCCCCGCAACCAGACTGTCCGCAATATTATACAATTGCTGAAAAATAATGCTGCCAAGCAGCGGCAGTGAAAATTGCAGCA
Source organism: uncultured Eubacteriales bacterium (assembly GCA_900546635.1). GTDB lineage: Bacteria > Bacillota > Clostridia > Oscillospirales > CAG-272 > UMGS902. The sequence continues at coordinate 1,545 of URDS01000099.1, forward strand.
AAACCCGTTCGGGTTTGCCCACCGTTAAATCTTTGTTCATGTCAGGCCCTTCACTTTGAACGCTTGTTTTTTCACGTTCCTATTATAGCACCGGGACGGAAGAAAGAAAAGACATTTAAAAAAATTTTTTACGGCGTTAAAGCAAGTCCCACTTATCGGTCTTTCGTTTTGTTATACTGTACTTGGGAGGTGATCCGTATGCATTCGGCAAATGAAATTTTACAATTGGCAAGTGCTGTGCACAGTCGATTTCAAACCCGTGATCCGTTTCAAATCGCGCCGAGATGCGGCGCGCAAATCATGATCTGCGAACTCGGCCAGTTAAAAGGGCTTTACAAAATCGTACTGCAAAACGCATTTATCGCGCTCAACGTCTCGCTGTGCAGAGAAGAAGCCGCCGCTGTATGCGCACATGAACTCGGACACCATATTCTGCACCGCCCATATGCGGAATCCGGTTTCACGGACATATCCGTATTTCCGCAAAACGGACGGCGGGAATATGAAGCCAATCTCTTCGCCGCGGAACTGCTCATTTCAGACGATGATTTGTTGGAATCCTTTCAAAACGGGAACACCGTCACCGAAGCGGCGGCGCTGCTTGGGAAATCACCGGCCATTCTGCGCATGAAAGCGGAGTGCCTGCGCCTCAAAAAAGCAATAAGCCGATAAATTTTCACAAAATTTCCGGCTTTATATTCCACTGGCTGAAAATTTATGCTATTATGAATACAGACACGTCAACGCATGGTTCCGAAAAAACTGTATTTCCCGACCGTTCCATATATCTGCAATTTATAAAACACGGAGGGGCGTCATGCAAAATCAAACGCTGAATTACACAAAAACTTCCAAACTCCCCGAACATTTGCGCGCCGGCTGGAATGCGCTTGAATACCCGGCGGAAAACGGCGTTCGCCTGCAATACCAACTTTATCTTCCAAGCGGATTAAACCGAAGATCCCGCTATCCCCTGCTTCTTTATATGCACAGTTCGGGCGTGCGCTGTGACGACAACTCGCATATTTATACCGCCGAAGCAAAATTTCTGCGAAATTTTGAGGCAGGCCGCTACAAAGATTCGGCCATTATACTCGCTCCCTGTTGTCCGAAAACCGACAAATGGGTCGGCGTCGAATGCTGGAACGGCCTCACCTTTGATGCCGGCACACTGCCGCAGACCGCGCATATGCAGGCGGCCGTGGAACTGTTTTCGGATGCGCTTGCCAATCTTCCCGCCGACCCCGCACGGCTGTATACCGTGGGGCTTTCCATGGGCGCGTTTGCGGTCTGGGACATGCTGTCACGCTATCCGCATACCTTTGCGGCCGCGATACCGGTCGCAGGCGCAGGCTCCCCAAAGGAAGCCGCCAAGATGATCGACACGGCGATTTGGATCTTTCACGGCACTGCGGACAAATCGGTTCCCTACGAAAGCGCGCTGACGATGCAGCGGGCACTGCTTGACGCAGGCAAACGCGATTTGCGCTTTGATGCGTTTGAGGGCGCGGGACACGGCATCTGGACGCGGACTGCAGATACAAAAGGACTATACGACTGGCTGTTCAGCCGGGAACGGAGTATTTGATATGAAACTGGTTATTTTAGACGCCGCCACGCTCGGCGAAGGCTTAAACTTTCAGGCGCTCAAACAATTCGGCGAGCTTACGATCTATGAAAATACAAAACCCGAAGACGCAGCCAAGCGCCTTTCAGACGCAGACATTGCCATAGTGAATAAAATCAAGCTCGGAGCGGACAATTTAAAAAACGCCGCGCAATTAAAACTGATCTGCGTTTTTGCAACCGGCTATGACAATATCGATCTTGACGCTTGCCGCGCTAAGGGCATCGGCGTCTGCAACGTCCGAGGCTATTCCACGCACAGCGTGGCGCAGCTTACCGTTTTGATGGCGCTCACACTGCTTGAAAAGCTGAATGCCTATACGGAAGCCATCCGTACCGGCGTATACCAGCAAAGCGGCATTGCCAACCTGCTCTCCCCTGTCTACCGCGAACTCTGCGGCAAAACATGGGGCATTGTCGGGGCGGGCGCGATCGGAAAACAGGTAGCGAAAGTCGCCGAAGCGTTCGGCTGCCATGTGCTCGCATATACGCGCACGCCGACCGAGGCGCTCACCTGCGTTCCGCTCAAAACGCTTTTAGCCGAGTCGGATATTATTTCCCTGCACACTCCGCTGAATGACGGAACGCGCGGACTGATCGGCGCGCCCGAACTTTCACAAATGAAGCGTGAAGCCATTCTCATCAACGTAGCGCGCGGCGCTGTCACCGACGAATCCGCAATCGCGGCCGCGCTGCTTGATAAAACGCTTGGCGGTTTTGCCACGGATGTCTATTCGGTCGAACCTTTCCCCGTCACACACCCGTTCCATGCGCTCCGCACACTTCCAAACGTTCTGCTGACCCCGCATATGGCATGGGGCGCGCTGGAGGCAAGGCTGCGGTGTCTCTCTGAAATCGTACAAAATATCGAAGATTTTCTTTCCGGCGGCGCCCGAAACCGCGTGGATCTGCCACAGCGCTGAAGTCCTATCAAAAAATTTTGTCCGACAACCGGAGTGTCGGACACATGTAATCTGTAAATTCGGAGGATATATGATACAGGATGATTTTCTTGTTCTGACGATCGGCAGACAAAAAAATATTGCGCTGATCGCGCATGATTCCAAAAAGGCAGAACTGATTGAATGGTGCAAACAAAATCGGGAGATTTTATCCCGGCATTTTCTGTGCGGCACCGGCACGACCGCGCGCATGGTTACCGAGGCAACCGATCTTCCGGTCAAAGGCTACAACAGCGGTCCGCTCGGCGGCGACCAGCAAATCGGCGCAAAGATCGTCGAGGGAAAAATTGACCTTGTGATTTTCTTCTCGGACCCGCTGACCGCGCAGCCGCACGACCCGGACGTCAAGGCGCTGCTGCGCATCGCGCAGGTCTATGACATTCCGATCGCAAACAACAAAGCTTCCGCGGATTTTATTATAACCTCAAAATTCATGAATGAGGAGTACGATCACACGATTATCAACTATACAAAGCAGATTCAAAGCCGGGCAAACTCGCTGAATACAAAATAATCACCGTACGCTGCATTTCAGCGCAGATATATTGACCTAAATATAACTATTCTTTTTTAGCGCGAACAGAAAAAAATAAAAGAGCGGGAAATCCGCTCTTTCAGTCTGTCAAAAAAGTGAAAATCGCAAATAAAATAAATATTGTTTACAAGGCGGACATGTGCCGCCTTGTAAACACCTTACAGGCGCGCGAGTGC
>URDS01000100.1 GCA_900546635.1 uncultured Eubacteriales bacterium
TGGACGCTGCGCCGTTCATTCGGGAAGACCGCACCTATCTGCCGCTGAGATTCATCGCGGAAGCGCTCGGCGCCGACGTGAACTGGATGGCGGATCGTCAGACTGTCGTGATTACAAAGTGACTGATTTCATATAGCTGATGCGCATTTCATGCAAATGAACTGGAGGCTGTTTCCAAATAATGCTCGAAACAGATCTGTTTTCGATATTTTTGCCTTAGACGGCTTAAAAATATGATTTAGCTTACCCTTTTAAAATAATTGCCTTTGGGCGGAAAGTGAGATTGAATTATGAAAAAAAGACTGGCATACATATTGGGAATGCTGTTTGCATTGGCCGTTGTCGCGTCGCTGTCTTTTCTAACCGCTTTTGCAGCGGAGGGCACGACGGTTGTATATTTGCAGGACGGCGGCACCGGAGACGGTTCTTCACCTGATAAAGCGGTCGGAACATTGAATAAGGCATATGACACCTTGGATCTTTCCAAAGACTGCACGATTGTTCTTTGCGGAACATTTACGCAGGAATTGTCTTTTTCGTATGGCTTAGATTATACGGGAAGCGTGACGTTTACCTCGGTGTATGGCGGCACCGATTACAGAAATTCAGGTGCTGTCTATCAGTTTGCCGCCTGTAGATTTGTATGCTTCGGAGATACTCGCTTTGAAAATATGGATTTTCAGGCGCTCAGTACCAATCTGTTGGTTATCGGACAGCATCATCCGGTAACGATCGGTGAGGGCGTTACAATGACCGGCGATGACAGCAAATTTACCGGAGGCTCCATCGCGAAAGCTTTTGCGATTTTGGGCGGTTATCAGAACAGTCAGGATGATCCTCCGTTTGAAAGCGATAAGGATACAAATATTACCGTGCTTTCCGGCAGCAAGCTGTACATTGTACCTTTTTCCAGGCAGATTTTAGGTACATATACGGGAACTGCGCATATCAAAATCGGCGGTAATGCGGATGTTTCGGTTCTGCATGGTTCCGCCGCTTATCCGGACGGCGTCATTGTCGGAGACGTAAAAGTCGAGTTGTCGGGTGAGGCGAATGTACGAAATTTCTACGGTTGTACACAGGATACGGTGGAAAATTCTTTTGAACTTACATGGAAATCCGGCACGATCGGCGTATTTGAATGGACGTGTTCGTATACGCCGGGGAAATTTTTTATGGTCACGGACAAAACGGTATTAAAAGCGTCGGATGCTGTGCAGAAGACGGAAAAATACAGTGAGATTGCGGGAAATTTTGACGTTGTTTTAGGCGAGAACGGAGAGGCGTCCACTCCTGTTGCTACGTCCGCGCCTGCTGCGACGGAAGCGACGGCCACCTCTGCCCCTGCCACGTCTGCTCCGGCGACTTCCAAGCCGTTTACCACTACGGTGGTGTCTGCGCCGGATACATCAAAGCCGGCTGCAACAACTGCAAAACCCGATACATCTGCAGATGTATCGTCAAAAACACCCGAATCGACCGCTCCGTCCGATGATGCAACCGGTACAGGCAATGGTCTGATGGTTGGCATTATCATTGCGGCGGTGTGCGTCGTGGCCGTTGTGATAGTCGTTATTGTCTTTTCAAAGAAAAAACAGCAGAAATAAATCGCCTAATGGGAAAGCGCTTGCATTCCGCAAGCGCTTCTGACCGTCGAAAAACGAAGGTTTTTCGACGATGGGGCGCGTATAGGCGTGAGGAGGTGCCCGGCGCAAGCCGGGAGGAGTCCTGACGCCACAAGGAGAACCCCTTTCCGAAGGGCGTATTCGCGCCGTCGCGCCGCCGATGGCGGCACTCGCGCGCCTGTAAGGTGTTTACAAGGCGGCGCATGTCCGCCTTGTAAACAAATTTTATTGCAATTCCTATCTTTATCGACAGACTGAGCGCTTGCATTCTGCAAGCGCTCAGTCTGAAGATAAAAAGGAGTTTCGCGTTTTGGCCGCCCACCCATAAGGAAGTAATGGTATCTTGCAGGGCAGCATGGCAAATTGCTATGCTGTCCTGCTTTTTCTCTGCCGTTCAATGGTCTGCTTGTCCTCGTCCTGTTTCAGTTCCCCAACGAAGTTCCAGATAATCTGGATTTTCTGCCGCCGGTGGCCGCTGGACTTGTCCGGCGCATGGACGATAATCTTCTTCACAAACTCATTGACAATCGTGGGCGTCAGTTCGGTAATTCCCACATACTTCCGAATGACCACCGCGAAACTGTCAAAATCCGCTTTGTCCTGCTCGTAAGTGCTTACCATTTCCCGGTTTGCCTTGACCTTTTTCGTCAGTTCTTTCTGCTCGGCTTCATACTCGGCGGATAACTTCAAAAACCGTTCGTGAGAAATTGCGCCGGATATATCGTCCTCATAGATACGCTTGAAAATCCGGTCAAGTTCCGCAATCCGTTTCTCGGCTTGGGCGATTTCCCGCTTGCGCTTTTTTGCCGCCCTTTCCGCTTCTTCAAACCGTTGCTCATACACAGCTTTCTGAAAACGCATAATGTCCTCAAAAAACATGGCGGTTACATCGAATATCCGGCGTAGTACAAACCGCTTCAGCGTTTCCTCGCGGATAAAGTGCATGGTGCAATCCCCCGTATTGCTTTTGTACCTCGCGCAGCGGTAACAATCCTGCTCCGAGGTCATGTTCTTGCCCGTAGCAAAATGCAGTTTGCTGCCACAATCTGCGCAGTACAATAGTCCAGAGAACATCCCTTGCCGTTCCGCTTGTTTGGCGGGGCGGCGTTTGTTTGTCCGTAGTTCCTGCACCCGTTCAAATACATTGCGGTCAACAATGGCGGGCTGCGTGTCCGGGAAAATGCGGTAATTCTCCGGGGCGTTTTGCAGACGCTTTTTCAGTTTGTGGGACTTGGAGTAGGTTTTGAAGTTTACCGTACACCCCGTATATTCGGGGCGTTCCAAAATGCCGGAAACAGATTTATAATCCCACCGATAGAGGTTATCCGGCATGGGCTTCCCGTCCCGTTTTGCATAATACGCCTTGACGGTCAAAACCTTGCAGGCGGTCAACGCCTTTGCAATCTGCATCGGCCCTTTCCCGGCAACGCACAAGTCAAAAATCCGTTTGACTATTTCGGCGGCTTCCTCGTCCACAATCCACTTTTTCTGGTCATTGGGGTCTTTCACATACCCATAGGGCGGATTGTGCAGAGGTGTTCCCCGGCGTTGCCCTTTGCCCGCATAACGGCGCGGATTTTCTTGCTGGTGTCGCGAGCATAAAAATCGTTGAACAGATTACGAAAAGGGGTAAAATCGTTGTCGCCTTTGTCGCTGTCCACACCGTCGTTGATGGCGATATAGCGAATATCGCGCTCGGCGAAGAAACTCTCACTATTATAGACAAGAGCACAAAAGGGATTGTGTGCGGCGGGGATAGCCCGTCAGATTTTCCATTCGATTTCTACCTTTTCATTCGTTGCCCGGATAACGGTTATCAGTGCGTCAACGACTTTCTGCTTGTCCTCAAAGCTGACATTCTCCCAGTCGTCCAGATACCCGGAAATGCTCTCTATCTGTTCCATGGGTACAGCGTCCGCAGAGAGTTTTGCTATCTCTTTGGAAATGGTCTGACGCTTTGCGTCCAGTTCCTCAATCCTGCTGTTTGCATAGGAGAGCAGCACAGGGCTTGCGCCTGTCAGCGTGTCCAGCAGCTTTTCAATCTCGCTTTCCACCTGCGCCAGCTCCAGCCGCTTCGCCGTCAGCTTCGGGGAGATTTTCGCCGCTTTCTTTCGGCCCGTCAGCGTCTTAAAGTCTTTCAGCTTTTTGACCATCGCCCCGTATACCACCGCTTCCAGTTCATGCAGCTTTACGCAGCCGCAGCCGGGGCAGGCCTTGCTGTCCGCATGGACGGTACAGCGCAGATAGAGGATGCCGTTGGCGCGCGCCGACATCAGCGCATAGCCGCACTTCCCGCATTTGATTTTTCCCGCCATCCATGTGTTCCGGACTTTCCTCGCCGGCTGGTAGGTGTGGCTGGCAAGCAGCTTCTTGCGGCATTTCAACCATAGTTCAGAGGGGATAAAGCCCTCGCTGGGCGCAAGCACCAGCGTCTGCCCCTGTAAATGCTTATGCTTATCCTCCGTGTTTCCCTTGCCCTGATAGTAATAGCAGCCGTTTGTCCCCGCAAAGTCAGCGGCGTCGTTGTAGATGTCCGTCCCCTGGCTTTTGTAAAAATCGTATATGTCGAGGTCTGCCATCACATAAATCGGGTTGCGCAGGATAACGCCAAGAGTGGCTCTTGACAGCGGCCTGCCGTGATAAGTTCGCATACCGTCCGCTGTCAGCTTCTTTGTAATGTCATGCAGGGACACCTGCGGGTCGGCGTACATCTCGTACATCTGCCGCACAAAGGCCGCTTCCGTCGGCTCGATTACCAGCTTCTTTGTGCGTACCCCGTCCATGACATACGGCTCTGTCCGAAAACCGTAAGGCGTTTTGCCGCCCATCTTAAAACCACGCTGGCAGCGGGAATGCCATGCGTCCTGCACCCGCTTCTGTATCGTTTCCCGTTCAAGCTGGGCGAACACAATACAGATATTCAGCATAGCCCGCCCCATCGGGGTGGAGGTGTCAAACTTCTCCGTAGAGGACACAAACTCCACTTCGTACTTTTGGAAGAAGTCCATCATCTTCGCAAAGTCGAGAATGGAACGGCTGATGCGGTCGAGCTTGTAAACCACCACTTTCCGCACAAGGCCGCTTTCAATATCCCGCATAAGCTGTTGGAATTGTGGACGCTCCGTATTTTTCCCGGAATACCCTTTGTCCTTGTACTCTTTGCAGTTCCCGCCTTTCAATTCGTATTTGCAAAACTCAATCTGGCTTTCAATGGAAA
>URDS01000101.1 GCA_900546635.1 uncultured Eubacteriales bacterium
TCATCGGCGAGGGCACCCGTCATCCCGCAGATATTGAAACCGTCTATACCGCTCCTCTCAATCCGCTCCCCCTCAGTAAAAAAATTTCTGATTTCCCGCTCTCTTGAAAATAGAATTTAGATATATTGACTGTTGAAACCCAAAGTGTTATACTGTTCATGTGCAACAATACCAATTCCGTTACTGGCGGTATTGAAATCATCATTTCAATTTTGGGAGGAACTATGAAAAAGATTTGCATATTGTTTTCAATCGTACTGATGATGGCGGTATTCGCTCCGATGAACGCTTTTGCTGCAGGGAATTATGTATTTATGGATGTTTCCAGCGGCAATGTGAATTACAGCGGCCTTACCGCAGATGAAGCGAAAACAGCGCTCGGAACATTCGACAGCAATCAGACAATGGCGGTTCTCGGCGAAGCCGGCGGCACGATGATCGTATCCGGGAAATGCAGACCCGGAGGCGATTACACATTTCCCGCAATGACCGGCCCTCTGACCATTACCGCCGTATGGGAAGGCGTTGATTACCGCATTGAACTTCCTATTGAAAACCCGGCAAGCGGCTCTTTCAAAGCGGCAGGCGGCGCCACATTGACGCTCGGCACCGATACTACATTTACGGATATTATTCTTTTTCAAGAGGACGCGCAAAATACAATTCATGTACCCGCCGGACTTTCCCTGACAATTACCGATTCGGTAATTGTAGCGACAAAACCGGGCAATGATTATTATTGGGCGGTAGAAGTGGAAAAGGACGCGACATTCTACTGTTCAAAAGATGCTTTTGAAAAACTGACCATCACCGGAGACGGCACCGTTATCGTAGACGGGCAAACGGTTGATATTACTGCAACGGAAGCGACTGCGGTTACAACCGAAGCGACCACAGCCGTAACGACGGAAAAACCGACTGCAACCGAAGCGTCTGAGGCAACCACTAAAGCGACTGAAAAAACCGATGCTCCGAAAGATACGGACAAAGCTGCCGATACAACCGCCGCTTCCGCAGCTACCACCGCAAACAATCCTCAAGCGACGGATGAGGGCGGCATCCAGAGCGGACTGATCGTCGGCATCGCCGCAGCGGTTGTCGCTATTGTTGCCATTGTGATTGTCATCACCAAGAAAAAACACAAATAAAACGCTTTTACTTAAACGGATACCGGACTTGTCCAAAACAAGGCTGCCCGCGGGCAGCCTTGTTTTGACCGTCGAAAAACGAAGGTTTTTCGACGATGGGGCGCGTTCGCTCGCGCCGTCGCGCCGCCGATGGCGGCACTCGCGCGCCTGTAAGGTGTTTACAAGGCGGCACATGTCCGCCTTGTAAACTTATTTGATTTGCGATTTTCACTTTTTTGATAGACTGACAAGGCTGCCCGCGGGCAGCCTTGTTTTTTTAAGATATATTTTTCATTCTATATGACGCTTTTTGAAAGCCACAATTTCTGCATCTGAACCATCGGCACCGTATTCGCAAACCAAGAGATGCTGCTCATCAGCAACCAGACCGTAACAGCGATCACTGTTCTTTTTACACAGTTGATTTCCGAGATAAACCCGATTATCTTCCCAAAATCGAACAGCCTGTCCGCTCGGAAGGGTATATTCAAGATTGATATAAGCGCCTTCAAGCGCATTGAGACTTGTAACGCTCTCCATATCTTCAATATTCAGCGCATTAAATTCCCGGATTAAAGTTTTTTTGAGTTCGCAGGGTTTTTCATTGCATCGGTCACAATGCGTATGTCCTTTGCCGAGACAGCACCGTGCCAAAACACAGTCCCCGCCAAAAGGACGCCCCTTTGTTCCTGTGCATCCGGCACATATACCGCGCTGCCTACATGCATCGCAGTCCAATCCGCATATGGACTTCATCATAACGAGCTCCTTTCATCCCGGATATTCGCGATTCAAAATTTTGACTTTTCAAACAAACGATAAAATTTTTCATAAAACGAATAACAGTCCATATCGAACATGTATATCTTGATTTTATTATATACATTTTTATCACAAAAATCAAGAGCGATAAATTTATTTGAAAGCAACTTCCACGCCGATTGTCAGATACTTTACTCTAAAGTTTTATCCGGTGTACCAAATTATTTCAAACACATAGTTGCATAACGGCGTTTTATATGTTAAATTATAAAAACAACAAGTTTGGCCATTCGGTATTGAAAAGGAGATTTGTACAATGTGGATATGTCCGAAATGCGGGCGCACTTTCCAAAACACAAATCAGCAGCATTACTGCGGAAAAAAGCCCGAAAATATTACAGAATATATTATATCTCAACCGGAAGAATTACAGTCGTATTTGAATGACATAAGGGATACAATTCGTGCCGCGCTGCCAGATGCGCAAGAGCGAATTTCATGGAGTATGCCGACCTATTGGAAAAAACATAACATCATACAATTTGCCGCACACAAGCGCCACATCGGTTTATATACCGGAACAGAAGCGGTTTTGATGTTTGCCGAAAAACTAAAAGACTATAAAACAAGCAAAGGCACGATTCAATTCCCATATAGTAAGCCTTTACCGCTTACGCTAATCAGAGAAATTGCAATATGGTGTAATGAAACAGGCAATCATCCGTAAAAAGAAACAGCGAAAAGGAACAAAATCATGAATGAAAAAATATATAAATTTCAAGCGGTTATAGAACCCGTACCCAAGAAAGGAGGCGCTTATATCCGATTCCCTTATGATATCAGAAAAGAATTTGGAAAAGGGCGGATAAAAGTAAAGGCTACGTTTGATGGAATCCCCTATGACGGAAGCGTAGTAAATATGGGAATAAAGAATAGCGACGGTTCTATTTGTTATATTATCGGCGTTCGCAAAGATATACAAAAAGAAATAAACAAATATCCGGGTGACACGATAGCAGTGACCATACAGGAAGCATGAATTTTCGTTTGCAAAAGCCGGCATTGTTGATTGGAACGGTTCTTTGTGAGAATGAGATAAATAGAAAGTAATGCCCCCGGCGGAAAATCTTGCCGTCAAGTTGTATGAACAACGCTACCCGCAAAATGAAAGAACGGCAGACCGCATCACAAGTATGCAGTCTGCCACAGTATTATATAAAATTGTTTTTTGAGGCTAACACATAACATCATAAAAATCTGCCCAATTTCAACTTGGATTGCAATCCATTATTGAGACCGTTAGTTTAGGTACAATTTTTCCTTTCTTAACTGATGAATATATGAAGCCATTTTGTTTTATAACTTGAAAATACTTAATCAGGTTTAATTAAATAATTGCTGTCGGTGCGGATAATCAGAACATCATTTTTATCTATGAAATTCTCGATTTGGCGTATGTGTGATACTAAAATGAAACGCACATTCATTTTGATAAACATATTCAAAATATCGCTAAGGAAAGAGGCGCCTTCGTCATAGTTTGTAGACTGAAAAGGCTCGTTTAACAATACAACAGATCCGGGAACTATATTATCTATGGCCTCGCTTATCTGACTGGCTTCCTGCTCAAATCTCCCTGCATCCGTCATCTTCTTCTCCGATTCGGCAAATACTGTCATAATAAGCGAAAAATCGGATAATTTGGCGTTTTTTGCAGGAATCGGAAGACCGGCGGCAGCCAAAATATGCAGTATAGCAACTGTTCTCAAAAAAGTCGTCTTGCCGCTATGATTATCCCCCAAAATCAAGATTCCCTTTTTACCGGCACCAATGATATCTAAGCTGTAAGGCACCACCTTATCCTTATCAGCAGAAAAAAGTAATAAAAGATCGTAAGCTTTTTCAAAGCAAAAACCATTATCGGAAACAATTTCGGGATAACAGTATTCCACACCGGATTTTTCAAGCAAATCAAAATATTTTACGGCAATCTTGTAAAAAAGCAATTCATTTTTTAAAAATGAAAACTTATCTAAGAAAAATGTTGCGATCTCATTCAAATCAGCAGCGAACTGCACAAGCGCTGAAGCGTATGTGTGGATTTGCAAGTGTCCATTAATTTCTGAAGACTTGGATACAATACGATTTTTTCTAAAAGACAAACCAAATTTTTGTGAAGACAAATCTTCAATATAGTTATGGTTTATAAGAGAACAGGTCTCAATTCTCCCCTCTTCATTTAAAACAATTCGAAAATCGAGATTTCCAATCGTGGTAAAGTTCTCAAACCTTGTACAAAGATTTAAAAGTTCAGGGAAACGATCATTTTTCGTAATTTCTGAAAGAGAACTTCTTAGCTCCGAAAAAGGCTGCGCTTGAAAATCAGTTACAGCAAA
>URDS01000102.1 GCA_900546635.1 uncultured Eubacteriales bacterium
GCCTGTAAGGTGTTTACAAGGCGGCACAGGTCCGCCTTGTAAACGTATTTGATTTACGATTTTCACTTTTTTGACAGACTGAACCGGGCGCTACGTTTTGCAGCGCCCGGTTTTCGTATATTCAGCCTGTAATTCTTTCAAACAGCCGGAGAATGAGGTCCAATACGATCGGCATAAAAACCGCGGGCAGCATGTTGCCGAGACGCAGCCGGACGATGTTCAGGGTTTTGATTCCGATCCCGAAAATGAGTATGGAACCGGTCAGCGTCATCTGACTGATGACCGCTTCGGTAAGAAAGGGCTCGATATAAACCCCTATGAGGGAGATCAGTCCCTGATACAGAAAGACGGGAACAGCGGCGAGCAGCACGCCGGCGCCGAGCGTGGAAGCCAGAATCAGGGCGGCGATGCAGTCGATCACGGCTTTTGCAAGCAGAATATCGTAATTGCCGCGGATGCCGTTGTCGAGCGCGCCCACAACGGCCATGGCGCCGACACAAAACAGCAGTGTAGCCGTTACGATGCCCTCCGTAAAGGAGGAAGCGTCATTTTCGCGGATCAGTTTTTTGCGGCAGAAGCTGCCGAGATTGTCCAAATGGTGTTCAATGTTGATCAGTTCACCTAAAATGGTTCCGAGTACGAGCGAGAGAATCATAATGAGCGTATCTTTGGTGCCGAATACGCCGTTTTGAAAGGTCAGACACGCGCTGACCGCGCCGCTGATGCCGATGAACATGACGACCAGCGAGACGGCCTGCATGGCGCTGTCCTTGAGTCGGGCTGGTAAAATCTTTTTTACCAGCAGGCCGACGCCGCCGCCGACAAGGATCAGAAGACTGTTGATAATGGTTCCGGTAAGCATGATGACCTCTTGATTTTGAAATGTGAACAGGTAATCCGTTCAAAACGTACCGAAAAAGAAAAGAATAAATGAAAAATGCAGAGCAAATTGCGCGGTTTTTCGGTTGCTTTTCGGATATTATACCATGTAAGAGAGGGCAGTGTAAATAGAATCTTGACAGCATAGAGAATAAAAAAAAGAAAAAAAGCGTCGGAAAATTCACAAAAATTCACAAAAGCTATTGCAAAAGCTTTTGGAAAATATTATAATGAGAAAGTAATTGCTCTGAAACTTTGGGCATTGCACAGGAAAAAAGCGAATCGAACTTGAATTTTGGAGGTTGTATTTAGCTATGAAGAAAATCGTTGCTTTGCTCCTTGCCGCACTGATGCTCGTGCCTGTATTGGCATCCTGCGGTAAAACCGAATCCGATGAAAAAGTAGTAAAGATCGGCATATTTGAGCCTGCATCCGGCGCCAACGGCGCGGGCGGCAAACAGGAAACGCTTGGTGTTAAGTATGCGCATTCCATCGCTCCGACCGTTGAAATCGGCGGAGAAACGTATAAGGTTGAACTGGTTCAGGTTGACAATCAGTCTTCCAATGACAAAGCGCCTTCTGCTGCGGCAGAATTGATTAATAAAGGCGCGTCCATTGTTCTCGGTTCCTATGGTTCGGGCGTTTCGATTGCGGCTTCCTCGACGTTCGCCGATGCAAATGTGCCGGCAATCGGCATCACCTGCACCAACCCGCAGGTTACGGAGGGCAATAAGCACTATTTCCGTATCTGCTTCCTCGATCCGTTCCAGGGTACGGTTCTCGCCAACTATGCGTTTAACGAACTCGGTTACAGAAAAGCATATACGCTGGCTGAAAACGGAAACGACTATGATGAGGGACTGGCCAACTACTTCACCGAGGCGTTCAAAAAGCTCGGCGGTACGGTTGAAAACGCAAACTTCCCTGAGAATACCTCGGATTTCAACTCCTACATAACCAATGCGGTAAACGCAGGGGCGGAAGTTATCTTTGCGCCGACCTCGTCCAGCTATGCGCAGCTGATTATCGAGCAGGCTGCCGCAAAGGGTGTCAAGGCTACGCTGATGGCCGGCGATACCTGGGACTCAAACCAAATTCTCTCTGCGGCGCAGGGCAAAAAAATTGATATCAAGGTTACGACTTTCTACCAGGAGGGCGGCAACAAGGACTTTGACGAGGGCTTTAAGGCATGGCTGGAGTCGAATCCGCAGAACCTTACCGACAACGGCGGAGACAGCAAAATCGCCGCGGTGTCCGCCATGGGATACGATGCTTATTTCGTAGCGCTTGAGGCGATCAAAGCGGCCGGTTCTGCCGATTCTGCGAAGATCATGGATGCAATCTGGGATGTGAATTACACCGGCGTGACCGGACAGATCGTATTTGACGATGTCAACGGCGACGCGGTGAGAACGACGGCATACATTAAGGTCGTCAACACCGAGACTGCTTTGTGGGACTTTGTAAAGGAACAGGGCATTAAGTAATTGATTGCGTAAAACGGATAGTAAGGGCTTGACGGTTTGCGTCAAGCCCTTACTATCCGTAGCGTGCTTTCGGGCGTTTTGCAAAAGCGGGAAGTTCCCGCTTTTTCAAGACCGCCCGAAAAATGAAATTTTAAATCTACACCTAAAGAGGAACACGCATGAATTTAACGATTGACCATATTATGGCAGGCATATCGGTCGGCGGTCAGTATGCGCTGATCGCGATCGGATACACAATGGTTTACGGTATTCTGCGGCTGATTAATTTCGCGCACGGCGATGTGTTTATGGTCGCAGGACTGATCATGGTGTATGCTTCGGCAAGTCTGCCGATTTATATTTCGATACCGCTGGTTCTGGCGGCAACGGTATTGCTCGGCGTCGTGATTGAAAAATCGGCGTATAAACCGCTGCGCGCCGCGCCCCGCATGTCGGTTATGATTTCCGCTATCGGCGTATCCTATCTTTTGCAGAATTTGGCGCTTTATATCACCGGCGGTTTGCCGCAGGTGTATCCGGCGCTTCCGTGGATTTCGGATACGATCAACCTGTTCGGCGCTTCTACAAAACGTGTGACGCTGATTACGCCGATTTTGACGATTTTGTTGGTGATTCTGTTGGTGTCCTTGATTCGGTATACCAAGATCGGTATGGCGATGCGCGCAGTGTCCAAGGATTTTGAGACTTCGCAGCTCATGGGCATCAAAATCAATTCGGTAATCAGTATGACGTTCGTTATCGGGTCGTTCTTGGCGGCGGTAGGTTCGCTTTTATATTTCTCCAGCTATCAGTCGGTCATTCCGACATCCGGCGCAATGCCCGGTCTGCGCGCTTTTGTCGCGGCCGTTTTCGGCGGAATCGGTTCGATTCCCGGCGCGGTCGTGGGCGCGTTTATTATCGGCATCTGTGAGAACATCATCAAATCCAGCACGGAACTTTCGATCTTTTCGGATGCGTTCACGTTTGCTTTGCTGATCGTGATTCTATGCGTGAAGCCGACCGGTCTGTTCGGCGAGAAATCGACGGATAAGGTTTAAGGAGGGCGTATGAAAAAGAAGACATTCAAATGGATTGACGCGCTCTGCCTTGTACTGCTTTTCGGACTTGTGCTTTTGGCGGACTTTAGTCTGGAATCCTATGACCTCAAGGTCAAAGTGCTGCAAAAAGGCGCCGTGTTTGCGCTGATCGCGGTTTCGATGAACCTGCTCAACGGTTTCACCGGACTGTTTTCACTGGGACAGGCGGGTTTTATGCTGCTTGGCGCGTATACATATGCGATTTTTACGATCCCGGTGGAGGACAGGCTGTCCGTATATAAGTATTATACCGTAACAGCGGCGGACGGAACCGAACTCGGCGGTCTGGTTCAATTTGTGCTTCCGGTGGCGGTTTCGATTCTGTTAGCCGGACTGGTTGCCGCGCTTTTCGCTTTTTTAATC
>URDS01000103.1 GCA_900546635.1 uncultured Eubacteriales bacterium
GGCCCCTCCTCATGCCTATACACGCCCTATCGTCGGAAAACCTTGGTTTTTCGACGGTCTGCCGCGGCAGGTTATAAGACCTGCCGCGGACTTTTATCGCCAAGATTTCCCCTCTGAAATAGAAACGCATTGCCCTTGCAAACGCCCTGTCTCCGTGATATAATTAGACTGTTAAAATAGGATATAAATTTGAATCCGGGGGAAAACTCAAATGATATTGTCCGATAAAACATTGGAGAATGGGATTGTTTATTTAAAACGCCGGATGGGTTGACCCCGGACTTAAAAGCGAAATCACGCTTGAATTATATAACGCCAATCGGTGCGCCATTGAATGAAAAGCCGGCAGGAAAGCCGGACAACTTATATTGCCAAGATGGACGGCAAAGCCGACAATCCTTACTGCGGAAAATATCAGGAACAAAGAGGCGCGCCGGGTCCTGGGTTTTCTTAGACAAAACAACGCTGTAAAATCATTCGACCAATCAAAATAACTTTTTTGAAAAGGACTGTCTAAATGGTCCTTTTTGTTATATGATAGAATAGAGAATCCAATTTTAAACAAACTGAATTTAGAAGGTGAATTTTATGCCGGGCGCATACGCGCATTACAAAGTCGGACATACCGTACAGGCGCAGTTGCCGAAAGACATATACAACATTGTTAAAAAAGAACAAGCACTGTATGATCTGGGCCTGCACGGCCCCGATCTGCTGTTCTATTACAAGCCCTACCTGCGCACGCGCGCAAGCGTGGCCGGTTTTGGCATTCATAAAAAAAGCGGACGGGAATTTTTCCAAGCAGCAACCGCGGCCTATGCCGCTTCCGCAAATCCCGACGCCGCGCTTGCTTATCTTTACGGGCTGGTCTGTCATTTTGCACTGGATAGCCTATGCCACCCCTATATAGACACAGCTATCCGCACACAGCGAGCCAACCACTTGGAAATTGAAAGTTCGCTCGACCGTACGCTGATGCTGAAGGACGGACTCAATCCGCTCTGTCACCGTCCGTGCGCACACATTCAGCCAAGCAGCCGCAGTGCCGCAGTCATTGCGCCGTTTTATCAAAACATCCCGCCCAAAACAATTTTAAAAGCGGAAAAATATATGATTTCCATCACAGATCTGCTGTACGCCGCTTCCCTGCCAAAGCGCAGACGTATGCTGCGGCTGTTGCGGCTGCTCGGACTCGGCCGGCTGATCGGCGGTATGATTATTCCGGAACACGAAAATCCAAACTGCGCGGAAAGCGACCGTGTTCTGACTTCACTTTGTGAAGAAGCGGCGGAATATTCTCTGCGGCTGATCGGCCAAATGCACCGTTTTCTTTCCGACGGAACACCGCTCGGCAAAGAATTCGATCATACGTTCGGCGCCGAGTAAATCCGGACAAATTCGGAAAACGAACAAAAGCGCGCGAGGACGGACAACGGGTACGTCCGGTGTAAACTTTACCGCAAAATACAAAGCAATTTTCTATTGCAACCGTCTGTCATTTCCGCTATAATAAAAACATGAAAATCAAAACCTCGGAGGCAAAAAATGGAAAAGTCAAAAGTATATTTTACAAACATGCGCGCAAAATCGGGAGAAAGCCTGCCGAAAAAATTGAAACGCCTGATAAAACAAGCCGGAATTGAAACCATTGATTTTGAGGGAAAATTTACCGCCGTCAAAATTCACTTCGGTGAACCGGGGAACCTCGCATATCTGCGCCCGAACTATGCAAAAGCCGTTTGCGACTACATAAAAGAACTGGGCGGCAGACCGTTTCTGACCGATTGCAACACGCTGTACGTCGGCAGACGAAAAAACGCGCTCGATCACTTAGAAAGCGCATATGAAAACGGCTACAATCCCTTTCAGACCGGTGTGCATACCATCATTGCGGACGGACTCAAAGGAACCGACGAAGCACTCGTACCCATCAAAGACGCCGTCTATGTAAAGGAAGCCAAAATCGGACGCGCGCTGATGGATGCCGACATTGTCATTTCGCTCAATCACTTTAAAGGGCATGAATGCGCAGGCTTCGGCGGCGCGTTGAAAAACATCGGTATGGGCGGCGGAAGCCGAGCCGGAAAAATGGAGATGCACAGCGCAGGAAAACCATCTGTCAAGTCAAGCCGCTGTATCGGCTGCGGCGCGTGCGCACGAATCTGCGCGCATAACGGCGCTGTGCTGGAAAACGGAATTGCGCATATCGACCACGACAAATGCGTCGGCTGCGGCCGCTGCATCGGCGTATGCCCCAAAGACGCCATCGTCGCTTCCATGGACGAAAAGGGCGAAATACTCAACTGCAAAATTGCCGAATATACAAAAGCGATCATTGACGGCCGTCCCAACTTTCATATCAGCCTTGTCATCGACGTTTCGCCGTTCTGCGACTGTCACGGCGAAAACGATGCGCCCATCGTACCCAATATCGGCATGTTCGCCTCCTTTGATCCCGTAGCGCTGGACACCGCGTGCGCAGAAGCCGTACTCAAAGCGCCGATTCTCAAGGGCTCGATGCTGGACGAGGCCGAGCACACACACGGAGATCATTTTACCGATATTTCGCCAAATACCGCCTGGCGTACACAGCTTGAACACGGCGAGGCCATCGGCATCGGTTCCATGTCCTATGAACTGATCGAGGTAAAATGACGCCTCAATTTGAAATCATCCGTTCCAAACGGCGCACACTTGCTTTGGAAATTACACGGGACGCGCGGCTGCTGGTGCGAGCGCCGCTTCACACATCGAATCAGCAAATTGAAGCTTTCGTTTCAGCGCACGACGCATGGATTCAAAGAAAACTTGCGGACGCGCGAAAACGCGCGGCGGCTTTTGACGCGCTGAGTCCCGAAAAAATCGCGAATGTACGCAAACAGGCGGAAAAAATTCTGCCGCAAAAAACCGCCCGCTTCGCCGCCGATATGGGACTGACCTACAGCCGCGTCCGCATAACAGATGCAAAAAGCCGATTCGGGTCCTGCGGCAGAAACGGCAACATCTGTTATTCATGGCGGCTGATGCTCTACCCCGAGGCGGCGCAGGATTACGTTGTCGTACATGAACTTTGTCACTTGCTGCACTTTGACCACTCCGGGGCATTCTACACAGCATTGTCTGCGATATTACCGGACTACAAAGCGCGCGCGGCGCTGCTGAAAAAGTCTCCGGAACCGAAAGCGCTCTGATTTCAAAATTGAATCTGCTGAAAACGTGCAAATCTCTTTTGAGATTTGCACGTTTTTGAGCGTCGAAAAACCAAGGTTTTCCGACGATAGGGCGTGTATAGGCATGAGGAAAGGCCCGGCGTAGCCGGGAGGAGTCCTTATGCCACAAAGAGATCCCCCTTTGGGGGGCGTATTCGCGCCGTCGCGCCGCCCATTGGCGGCACTCGCGCGCCTGTAAGGTGTTTACAAAGCAGCGCATGTGCCGCCTTGTAAACGTATTGTATTTTCAATTCTTATCTTTATCCACAAGCTAAGGCTCCGGAAAATCCGGAGCCTTCAAACCGTCGAAAAACGAAGGTTTTTCGACGATGGGGCGCGTTCGCTCGCGCCGTCGC
>URDS01000104.1 GCA_900546635.1 uncultured Eubacteriales bacterium
TTTTTTATTCTATCACTCTCTTTTCCCCTTGTCAACCCCTTTTTTTCGTTTTTTGCCAGGAAATTTTTTCATATTTTTATGTGCACAGGATGTTGTATCCATGCCAAATTTACCCACTACAAGTTGTACCGCCGCAAAAAGGAAAATTTGCACAAAAAAGGGCGTTACTTTTTTCGACATCCATATTTTGCATATCGCTTGCAATTTAAAATGACTTCCTATATAATAAGTGTATACAAACTGTTGAATCTCGCGCATATCCGTCCCGCCTATGAAATCAAACGCAAGGAGGACAGATCAAGCATGAACAAGGGTATCAACAAACTTTCGGCGCTGATTTTGCTGTGTGCGGCAGCGCTTCTTTTGACCATCGGCGCCGGCGCCGAGCAATACGGCGGAAGCTGCGGGGAAAATCTGTCCTGGTCGCTCGACACAGAGAGCGGCGTGCTGCGGATTTCCGGCACGGGTGAGATGCGCGACTTTATCGAAAACGGCATTTACGATCCGCCGTGGTTAAAATATAATGAAGACATCAAGTCCCTGATCCTCGAAAAGGGCGCGACAAGCATCGGAGAACAGGCGTTCATCTATTGCAGCAGTCTTGAAAGCGCCGTTTTGCCCGACACAATCACAAGCATCGGAGCCTCGGCTTTTAACGGCTGCTCGGCGCTCAAAAGCATCACGATTCCAAGCGGTGTGAAATCCATTGAGATCGATACTTTTTGGGGCTGCGATGCGCTTGAAATGATTAGCCTGCCCGAAAGTCCGCTTTGGATAGACGCTTCCGCGTTCCGCTACACTGCATTTTACCAAAATAAAACCAACTGGGAAAACGGCGTACTCTACATCGGACGCCATTTAATCAAAGCGGACGAAGCATACGACGGCGCCTTTACGATCAAGCCCGGCACCATCGACATCGCCGACGAAGCCTTCGATCATTGTCAAAATTTATCCGAAATCACCCTGCCGGACGGTATAACCCGTATCGGCAAGCGCACGTTTTATCATTGCAGCGCGCTGGCAGAGGTCATTCTGCCCGATAGCGTCGCCGAAATCGGGGACGCGGCCTTTTCCGGCTGCAAGGCACTGCGGGAGATCACGTTTCCGAAGCGCGTCACCCGCATTGAAGCGAGCGCGTTTGAAAACTGCACGGCGCTCAACAACATCGTTTTGCCTGAGGGCATCACCTACATCGGTCAAAACGCCTTTATGAATACATCTTTCAGCAGCGACGCGGCCAACTGGTCGAACAGCGCGCTCTACTGCGGGGCGTATCTGTTGAACGTAAAAAATTCCGTATGCGGCGCCTACACGATAAAGCCGGGCACCAAACTCCTTGCCGCCGGCGCCTTTTCGGGATGCGCCGGTCTTGTGCGCATCACGATTCCAGAGAGCGTGACCCACATCGGCGACGCCTGTTTCCAAAACTGCGTCTCGCTGATCGACATCCCGCTGCCGAGCGGACTTCGCGAGCTTTTGCAAAATACCTTCCGCGACTGCGACGCGCTCGAAAATATTCGTGTGCCGGACGGTGTAACCGCCATCGGCGAGAACTGCTTTTACAGCTGCGACGCGCTTTGCAGCGTGACGCTGCCAAAATGTCTCCGGCAAATCGAAACGGGCGCATTTTGGGAATGCCCGTCCCTCTCCGATGTCTATTACGACGGCACGTTGAAGGACTATCAGGCAATCCGGATCGGCCTTTTGCGCCAGCCGCTGGAATACGCGGTCCTCCACTATGTCCCATCCGCGCAAAAAACCGTTTCCGGAAGCTGCGGCGAGCGCGCGCGCTGGTCGCTCGACCTTGAAACCGGTCTGCTTTCTGTCACGGGCAGCGGCGACATGCAGCACTACGACACATCGTTCGACACGCCCTGGTGGCTCCACCGCGCATTTATCCAAACCGTTTCGATCGAATCGGGCATAACAGGCGTCGGAGACTGCGCGTTTGCCTATTGCGGCGAATTGGCGGAGGTTTACCTTTCGGGCAGTGTGACCGCGATCGGAAAAAACGCATTTTACCGCTGCGTTTCGCTCGCGGAGGTCTGCATTCCGAGCAATGTGCATACGATTGACGACTATGCGTTTTACAACTGCGTTTCGCTGTCGAAAATTTTCTTCCCGAAAAGTGTGCGCGTCATCGGAAGCCATGCGTTTACCCGGTGCACGGCGCTGAGCGGCGTTCTCTTTTCGGACGGCGAGGTCAGCCTCGGCGAATACGCATTCTCGGATTGCGGCGCGCTGAAAGACATTCTTCTGTCGGAAAAAACCGAGCGCATCGGAGGTCATGCGTTTTTGCGCTGCACATCGCTTGAAAATATTTTTCTGCCGGAAAGTCTGTCGAGCATCGGCATCCACGCATTTATGGATACCGCGCTCTACAAAGATCCCAAAAACTACAAAAACGGGATGCTCTATATCGGGCGCTACTTAATCAAAGCGAGCGACACGCTCAGCGGCGCTTACGAGATAAAGGACGGAACCCTCGGCATCGCCGACAACGCGTTCAGCGATACCAAGATAACCGGCATCCGGATTCCGGCCGGTGTGAAATTCATCGGGGAGCGGGCTTTTGCGCGCTGCGGGCAACTCAAGAGCGTGATCCTGCAAAGCGGACTTGACAAGCTCAGTCCGTACACGTTCTTTTGCTGCACCGCGCTTCGCAGTATCCGGGTCCCGGACAGCGTCGGCGAAATCGGGACGGGCGCTTTCAAGGGCTGCGATAAGCTTTCCGAACTCCACTACGGCGGCAGTGCGGCGGACTGGCGGGAAATCAGCGTGGCGGAAGAAAATTCTCCGCTTCACGCCGCCAAAATCCACTATGAATCTATCTATGCAGATGTGTACAGCGGCGGCTGCGGAAAATCCGTTACCTGGTCGCTCGATCTGACAAACGGCGTGCTGCAAATCACGGGCAGCGGCAAAATGCAGCGCTACACAAACGCCGAAAGCACACCGTGGCACGCCTTTTCCGGCTACATCGAAACCGTTCTCATCGGGGAGGGTGTAACCGGGTTCGACGGCCAGCCGTTTCAGAACTGCCAAAACATCAAAACCCTCGCCCTGCCGGGCAGCATGGAAAAAATCGGGGACTCCGCCTTTGCGTACTGCACCGGACTGAAAACGGTCACGTTCGCCGAGGGAATCCAAAGCATCGGCAAGGGTGCGTTCAAGGGCTGCGCCGTGCTCGGCAGTATCACGCTGCCCGAAAGCCTAACCGAAATCGGTGAGGAAGCCTTTTGCGGCTGTACGCTGCTTAAAACAATCA
>URDS01000105.1 GCA_900546635.1 uncultured Eubacteriales bacterium
GCGCGCCTGTAAGGTGTTTACAAGGCGGCACATGTCCGCCTTGTAAACGTATTTAATTTACGATTTTCGCTTTTTTGACAGACTGAGTCCTCCTTACTTAAAAAGTAAAGAGGACTTTTTACAGTTCCATTATATTTTCAAGCGGGAAGCGATCGCCGGGCATAAAATCACGGTAGAAAGAAATTCAATAATAAAATTAATGCCTACAAGTCCAGTAAGGACATAAACAATTATGTTCGTACCACCCGCCCAGGACATTAAAATATCTGTATACGCAAAGTACATGAAAATACAGAAAATCCCGGTATTGATCACCGGAGCGGCAGCTGCAGAGACAATAATGGCCATAAGACGGTTTTTCGCGCACAGCGCTTTATAAATCAGAGCGGCGATCCAACCGGCTAAAACGCCCTTAAATATGCAAAGAAAAATTGTTAAAATCGGTCTGGCTTCAAAAAGCAGGAAGGCGCTTTTATCCATTCCCGTAACCGTAAAAACTGTAACGACAATACCGAAAATACCGCCGAGAATCGCACCCGCTTTCGGGCCGAAATACATACCGCCGAGCACGATCGGTATCATAACGAGCGAAATTGTGACCGGTAAAGCGCTTGAAATCACAGGGGATAAAATTTGCAAAACCACAACGATAGCGGCAAACAGGGCAGTGCGCGCAAGGGCAAGCGTCTTTTCTGTCGTCTTCATTTTGCCACCTCCGGGTCAGTTGCAGGGAATCCGATTCCCATTGCCAGGCATGTCTTTTTTTCCATTTTCAAACAACTCCTTACTATCGCCCTCATAATTGAGGTGCAATGTAAAATATATTCTAAAAAGCCAAGTGGCTTTTTATTCGGTAATTATTTTCCGATATTTAAATTATACAGTCTTTCCAATCCGTCTAAAGTCAGATTCGGGGCGAGCGCAATGTCCTGGGTACAAAGAGGCAACACTTTTGATGCCAAATAACCGGTTGCAACCATCTGTAAACGATTTGTACCCAACAAATTCTGAAAATGACTGAGCAAACCGTCAACCATGGCGGCCGCACCCAGTACGCAGCCGATTTGCATGGCATCTACCGTATTTTTTCCGATTTGTGATTTTGGCATATCCAAAGAGATATATGGCAATTCGGCGGTTGACTTGGAGAGCGCATCCGCGGAAAGACGAACGCCGGGCGCAATAATTCCGCCGCAAAATTCGCCGTTTGCATTCACGATTGAAATGGTTGTTGCGGTTTTCAAATCCACAACGGCAAACGGTTTTTCAAAAATTCCGGCCGCGGCGACTGCATTTGCAACAATATCCGCGCCAAGCTGCGTGTGATGATCGATACGTATGCTGAGACCGGTTTTGATCCCATGCGCTACAATAAGCGGCGTACAATCAAATACCGCGCGTACGGCTGCTACAATGGCTTCTGTGAGTTGCGGAACCACGGATGCCAAAACGGCGCCTGTAATTTCGGAAACCGAGATTTTTTTTTGTTCGCAAAACAGCGCAAGCATCATGGCATATTCGTCAGCGCATTTCGGCGATGATCCTGACGACAGCATGCCGCTATGGATCAAAGTATGATTCTTGTAAAATCCGAAATGAACAACGGTATTTTCAATATCCGCTGCAAAAATCATCGGCCAAACTCCTTTCGCGGAAATCCGCTTCCCTCCATTATACAAAATTTGCATTTTGTATAATGGATTGTCAGCTACAAGGCTTTCCATCCCTTGCCGCCCGTCAATTAGGAGGCGCGAGATATTTTTTTGAGGGCAGCTTTTCCCCGGCGCGTTCATCGTTCGCCCTCAAAAAAACCGCGCCGCCGTTTATCTCTATCGCCTGCAAAATGAGCGCTTTTGTATGGATGCCATGCTACAAGCCCCGCTTGTTCGCGCGCCGCGCCGGCTGACGGCTCCGGCTTTTCTTTTGCCTTTTATATTATCAGAAAAAGCCCGACTTGTCAAGTCCGGGCTTTTTCGATCGCATTTTCTATTGATGAACTTCGTTCTTATTTCCTTGCAGCAAATATTTTTGCTTCGTTGCCTCACCGCCGCGCAAATGTCTTTCCGATTTATTTTTATCTAAGATACATTTTACTTCTTCATATAACAAACGGTTTTTTTTCATCAATTTTTCTGTAACGTCTTTATGTACGGTGCTCTTGCTGATATTAAACTTTTGCGCAGCAGCACGCACAGTCGTTTTGTTGTTTGCAATATATTCGCCGAGAATTTCGCATCTTTCCTTCGATGAGTTAAAATCCATAGCACTGTACCGCTTTCATGAAGTTTTACTAAAATATATGATTTTTTGTATTTTTTCATGCAGGCGGTGATTAAATATGTTATAATTTTAGTAAATAAATTTGGAGTCAAAACAAATGAAAGAAAGCGACAAATTTTTTCCTTCTAATATTTTTGAAGGAATGACCTCGATCCGTTCGGTTTTATATGCATATCAAAATGGGATCAGCACACGAAAAATTGTAGAAATTATGTACAGCAAGGAAAAATCCCATGCTCGTTCCAAAGAACTGCGCTATCTTCATAAAATTTCCGAGACGTTGGGTTTTACTATGACCTGTTGCACGAAAGAAGAAATCGATCGGCTCGCAATCGGCAATACCCACGGCGGAATTTTAGCCAAATGCACAGACCGACTCATTCCGGAACTAAACGAATCTTTTTCCGAGGCCATCGTGCCAAACGGCTTTTATATGATGCTTGACGGAATAGAAGACCCCTATAATTTCGGCTATTCCCTTCGCTCTATATATGCAGCGGGCGCAGACGGTATCATTCTTCCCCGCCGCAACTGGCTCAGCGCCGCCGGTATTGTAGCGCGAGCTTCAGCCGGCGCTTCCGAACGATTTCCGATGTATATGGCAAGCGCCGAAGAAGCCGCGCGCTTTTTTCATAAAAAAGGATATAAAGTACTTTGCGCAGAAAAAGAAAATTCGATCTCCATTTATCATGCAGACCTCATAAAGCCGATATTTTTGATTGTGGGCGGAGAAAAACGCGGGATAGCGGCATCTGTACTGAAAGAAGCGGATAGCGTTGTACGCATAGAATACGGCCGTGATTTTTCCGCTTCCCTTTCCGCCGCTTCTGCGGCTACAATCTTTGCTTATGAAATATTCCGTCAAAATTCAGAACAGCCGTGATTTCACGGCTGTTCTAACCGTCGAAAAACCAAGGTTTTTCGACGATGGGGCGCGTTCGCTCGCGCCGTCGC
>URDS01000106.1 GCA_900546635.1 uncultured Eubacteriales bacterium
CCACGTTCTGCGCCCCCCCGACCATGCTCCGTATGCTGATTAAAGAGGACATTTCCAAATATGATCTTTCTTCCATCAAGCATATGACCACCGCGGGCGAAGCGCTCAACCCGGAGGTTTACAAACAATTTGAGAAAGCGACCGGACTCCAGATCATGGAGGGCTTCGGCCAGACCGAGACCACGCTGTCGATCGGCAATCTGCTCGGCGCGCCGCACAAGCTCGGCTCGATGGGCAGACCCATGCCGCTCTACGACGTAGATCTGCTGAAGCCGGACGGCACGCCTGCGGGACTTGGCGAGAGTGGTGAGATCGTCATCAAAACCTCGGATAAAATCCCCTGCGGACTTTTCCTCGGCTACTACAACGACCCGGAACGCACGGCTGAGGTCTGGCATGACGGCTACTACCATACAGGCGACGTTGCGTGGCGGGACGAGGACGGTTTTTACTGGTATGTCGGCCGTGCGGACGACGTTATCAAATCCTCGGGCTACCGCATCGGGCCTTTCGAGATCGAGAGCGTCATCATGGAACTGCCCTATGTACTGGAATGCGGCGTGTCCGCTGCGCCCGACGAAGTTCGCGGCCAGGTGGTAAAGGCCAGCATCGTTCTGACACAAGGAACGGTTCCGTCAGACGAACTCAAAAAAGAGATTCAAAACTATGTCAAAGCCAAGACGGCGCCCTACAAATATCCGCGGATCGTCGTCTTCCGGGACGAACTGCCCAAAACCATCAGCGGAAAGATTCAGAGAAATAAGCTCTGATCCTTTTGAAAAAGCAAAAAATCCTGTCGAAACTGAAAAAAACCTTGACAAATCAGGGAGAGTGTGATATACTCCTACCAATACAAAAAGGCTGTGACGAAGAGGGAATGCGGCAAACGCGTATGCAGAGAAACGGCGGTAGGTGCAAGCCGTGATGCGCGCCCGAAATTCTGTAACTTCCGAGCCGGGAGGAAGAAAGGCTGCGCCGAGTAGACCCTCCCCGTGATTGCTGCGTGAAAGCATAGGAACTGTCTGGTTCCGATGAGTGGCGGCCCCAGCCGCAATTTGAGTGGTACCGCGGGTGTATTTGAATCGCTCGTCTCAAGGGATTTGTCTTGGGGCGAGCGTTTTTTGTTACTTTCCCCCTGAAAATCCGCATTTTTATGAAAGGACGGACAGGATATTGAATCAGATTACTGGACTTGACTACAAAATACGGGAGATGGCGTCCCGTATTCGGGAACTGCGCGAAATCGAGGGCTTTTCCCCGGAGCAGATGGCGCAGAAAACCGACGTGACAACCGAGGAATATCTTTTGTGCGAAAGCGGCGGAAGCGACCTGAACTTTGCCTTTATTTACCGCTGCGCGCTGGCGCTCGGCGTAGACGTCACCGACATCATCGAGGGCAGCAGCCCGAAGCTTCGTTCCTATACCGTGACCCGCAGCGGCGCCGGGCAGCGCATCGAACAGGCGCACGGCATGGTCTACTACAACCTGGCGGCGGCGTTTCAGAACCGTATCGCCGAACCGCTTTACGTGGTCAGCGCGTACAACGAGGAGGCGCAGCGCCGGGACATCGAACTGACCACGCACGAAGGGCAGGAATGCGACATCGTGGTTCGCGGCCAGCTGAAAGTGCAGGTCGGCGGACACACCGAAACACTGCATGCGGGCGACAGCATCTACTACGACAGCGGCACGCCGCACGGCATGATCGCGGTCGGCGGCGAGGACTGCATATTCTACGCCATCGTTTTAAATCCCACGGGCGAGCCGATTCCCGAACTCGCGGGCGCAAAGCAAAGCG
Source organism: uncultured Eubacteriales bacterium (assembly GCA_900546635.1). Classification (GTDB taxonomy): domain Bacteria; phylum Bacillota; class Clostridia; order Oscillospirales; family CAG-272; genus UMGS902. The sequence goes on from URDS01000106.1 coordinate 1,799, forward strand.
CCGTTCGCCGGATCTCGGCGCCGAGCGCCGACGAGGCGGACCGCGTCTACAAGCGCTTTACCGACATTCAGCTGAACGCCGACGGCACGCCGATCTCCATCCAATTCAAAAACACCGAGCATTTCAACTTTGCCTTTGACGTTGTGGACGCCATTGCAGACAAAGACCCCGAAAAGCTCGCCATGCTCCACATCGACAAGAACAAAAATGAGCGCCGCTTTACCTTTAAGGATATGAAGCGCGCCTCGGCCAAGTGCGCAAACTACTTCAAGTCGATCGGCATCAAGCGCGGCGACCGCGTCATGCTTGTGCTCAAGCGGCACTATCAGTTCTGGTTTGCGATCCTCGGCTTACATAAGCTCGGCGCCGTCGTCATTCCGGCGACCAACCAGCTTCAGGCGCACGATTTTGAATACCGGTTCCGTGCGGCGGGCGTCAGCGCGATCCTCTGCACCGCCGACGGGGACACCGCGCACCAGGCCGAGCTTGGCTGCGAGGGGTACGATGGACTGCAAAACCGCATTCTGGTCGGCGGCAGCCGCGAGGGCTGGCGCAGCTTTGATGAAGAATACGACATGTTCAGTTCCAAATTTGAACGGAGCGAGGATACCGCCTGCGGCGACGACCTGATGCTGATGTTCTTCACCTCGGGCACTTCCGGTTATCCGAAGATCGCGGCGCACAACTTCAAATATCCGCTCGGACATTTCCATACGGCCAAATACTGGCATTGCGTGGACCCGGACGGCCTGCACTTTACCATTTCCGACACCGGCTGGGCCAAAGCCATGTGGGGCAAGCTCTACGGGCAGTGGCTCTGCGAGGCGGCAACCTTTGTCTACGACTTCGACCGCTTTGACGCCGCCGACATCCTGCCGATGTTTGCCAAATATCATATCACCACGTTCTGCGCCCCCCCGACCATGCTCCGTATGCTGATTAAAGAGGACATTTC
>URDS01000107.1 GCA_900546635.1 uncultured Eubacteriales bacterium
TTAAAAATGAAAAAAGCGGTTGCTCTTTACCGAAAAGGTATTGAGCAACCGCGTGCTAAAAGCCTATAAACTTATTCTCAGTTAAAACAACCTTCCTCGGATGGCACAAACCGCACCCCTGTACCCGTCGGTGGGCACTGCGCCCCATGCTGGCATTACCCCCGATTTCAATGAAAAATTGTCCGTTGTCAAGTGAAGGAAAGTTTTTTGAAGATAAAGGTTGCCTTTTTGCCAATCTCGCCGCCTACCTATTAGAGAGAGATTTATTTCGTGGAAAAAAAGATCAAGATCATGATCACCGTCACGCTTCTGATGAGCTTCGGCTTCTTTATGATGTTCCGCAAGGAATTGTATATCCCTTGTGCCATTCTCGGCGGTGTGTGGCTGTTCCACATTATTTACTTCATTTTGGGGGTGAAGAAATATACTCCTCCGACAGATGAAAAGACTGAAAATACAAAAATGGTAAGCAAAATTACTGACCAAACAGAAATAAAATAAGAAAATCAGCAACCGTCAAAAGCGGCGGTTGCTATACTCAGTTGGCAATGGCTAAAAAAATAAATTACATAAGAGGTGTGAAGCAATAGTAAAAATCACTTTGAAAATCAATGGAGGTTTAGAAAGTCACCTCCTCACACAGTATGGGCGTAACGGAAATTATCTCCGAAACTCCTATCACAAGAGAAGAAATCGAAGCGGCGATGAAGGACACCGGCTATAAGATATTTTTCGATTTGGGCTGTAAGCAAATCAGAATGGAGTTTTTGCAATTTTTCGGGCTGTTTTTTTGTTGTTTTGGGCTGAAAACATGTTGAACAGGTAGTGGAAGTAAATCGAGAAATATGGTATAATATGCCTCGTTTGGTTAGACCGATTTAAAATACGCATCGACAATCGTGTTGTTTGGTGTGCTGCTTGCAGCATCCATCGCATCATGCATAAACAGCGCAAGCAATAACAAAATATCTGCCGGGGATATAATTTGAAAATTTCGCTAAAATTGCACCTCAAAAAAATTTAAGGGAAAGTATTGACAAACCGGAGATATTATGATATAATAAACAAGAATTGCAAGAATTGAAAATTTCGCAAAATGATTCGGTCGAAAGACCGATAAAAAAATGCGGCTGTGTTAGCATATGCTAACTATTTGAACTTGAATAGATAACATATCGGTCGTTTTGGTCGATATTCTTGTTTGCAAAAGAGTTAGCCGAGGCTAACTTTGGTTATAATATAAGCTGGGGGAACTTGGAGGCTGCTGCTTGGGGTGTCGGTGGATGAACATCAATGTTTCATGAAACAAATCCCGCGCGGTTGAAACAGAAGCAAAGAGAGAAGGGGAAACGGCGTGTTATTAAGACTCCGGAACATAGGGAAAATATATGACAGCAACGACATTCTGACCATTGGCATACGCAATGTCGAGCTTGGGTTTGACTATAACGAATTCGTGACCATAGAGGGAGAGTCCGGTTCTGGCAAGAGCACGCTTCTGAACGTCATCGGAGCGAACGATACATACGAGGAAGGGGAATTATACTTCAACGACGAGCCGACCTCGCACTACTCTGAAAGCGATTGGGAGAAGTACCGCGAAAAGAATATCGCCACAATCTTTCAGGACTTCAATATTATCGAGAACCTGACCGTACTGGAAAACGTGGAGCTTGCGCTGCTGCGGCTGGACGATAAAAAGGAACGCCGCAGGCGGGCAAAGGAACTCATCGCCCGCGTTGGGCTTACCGAGCAGATGAACAGGCGGGGAAGCAAACTTTCGGGCGGCGAAAAGCAGAGAACGGTTATCGCCCGCGCACTCGCAAAGGACGCGCCCATCATCCTCGCAGACGAGCCGACGGGCAATCTCGACGTCAAGGCGAGCAAAGAAGTGGCGGCGCTTCTGAAAGAGGTGAGCCGCGATAAACTTGTCATCGTCGTCACGCACAACCCCGAATTTTTCAAGCAGTACGCCACGCGCCGCGTGCGTATATATGACGGCAGCGTGAGCGAAGATAAGCAGATCGAACCTCCCGCGCCGTACTCCGGGGGCGAACAGACGGAGCAGATAGCCGTCAGCCGTTTTCATAATTTCAAAAACACGATCCATATCGGCGTACTCAACTATAAGAGCCGCCCCAAATTCACTACGATGATGAGCCTTGCGCTCGCGGTGTGCGCGGTAACGCTCTTTCTCGTCATTGCACTGTTCGGGCAGAGTCTTATATCACCGCTCACGACCACGCTGGATGGCGTGG
>URDS01000108.1 GCA_900546635.1 uncultured Eubacteriales bacterium
TCTACATCGACAGCAATGTTATGAGCGGCCGCACAGTCACACTGCTACCGGCTACCAAAGAAAACGGCTTTTTGCCGATGCCGCCGCAAAGCGAAGAGAGCGCGATTTTTTATCTCTGTTCGCCCAACAATCCGACCGGCGCGGTCTACGATCGGAAACAGTTGCGGGAATGGGTGGATTTTGCCAATCGTACCGGTTCACTGATCCTGTTTGACTCCGCCTACGAAGCATTCATTGAAGGCGACTATCCACATTCCGTTTTTGAGATCGACGGCGCGCGCACCTGTGCGATCGAAATTTGCAGTTTGTCCAAAACCGCCGGCTTTACCGGAACACGCTGCGGCTGGACGATCATTCCATCAGAACTCGAAAGCGGAAGCATCCGCTTAAATCAAATGTGGTCTCGCCGCCAAGCCACCAAATTCAACGGCGTCCCCTACATTGTACAGCGCGCGGCCGAAGCTGCGCTTTCGGCGGACGGCATGGCCGCTTGCATGAAATCCATAGAATATTACAAAGAAAACGCAAAGATTCTTGCGAATGTATTTGATGAAAAAAGCATATTTTATACCGGCGGCAAATGCTCGCCTTACATTTGGCTGCGCTGTCCCGGAAACATGAAATCCTGGGAATTTTTCGATTATCTTTTAAACGAAGCGCAAATCGTCGGTACCCCCGGCGAGGGATTCGGTCAATGCGGCGAGGGCTATTTCCGCCTGACCGCGTTCGGCAGCCGCGAGGCTACTGCGGAAGCGGCCAATCGCATGCGCAAATTATTCTGAGGACGCACACGGACATTCAAATTCCGATTTCCCAATCTATGAAAAACAAGGAGTCATAATGCTGTATTCAAATCTTTCCGTCAATGAACACGGACATTTGTCTATCGCGGGCTTTGACGCGCCCCGGCTGATCGAAAAATACGGATCTCCCCTGATGGTTCTGGATGAAGACCGGGTTCGCGCGCATTGCCGCACCTACATAAATGCCATGCGCAAATATTTTCCGGCAGGCTCTGGCCCTCTTTTTGCCAGCAAAGCGCTCTGCTTCAAGGAACTGTACCGGATTGTCTCCGACGAGGGCATGGGCTGCGACGTGGTTTCTCCGGGTGAACTGTACACCATGCGCGCCGCCAAATTCCCGCTTGAGCGCGCCTACTTTCACGGGAACAACAAAACGGACGAAGATATTGAATTTGGCATGGACAGCGGAGTGGGCTGCTTTGTCGCCGACAACCGCGATGAACTTTGCAGCATCAACCATGTTGCGCAAACGCGCAACAAAGTTCAAAAAGTGCTGCTGCGTCTGACGCCCGGTATCGACCCCCATACCCATGCGAAAATCTCCACCGGAAAAGTGGACTCAAAATTCGGCACCGCGATTGAAACCGGTCAAGCGCGGGAACTCACCAAATTTGCCCTGACCTTAAAAAATATAGAACTGATTGGCTTTCACTGCCACATCGGTTCACAAATCTTTGACTGCGCGCCCTTCTGCGATGCCGCCGATATTATGCTGCGCTACATTGCGGAAATCAAGCGCGACTTCGGCTTTGAAGCATCGGTGCTGAATCTCGGCGGCGGCTTCGGCGTTCCTTATGTCGCCTCTCATCCCAAGATTGATTACGAGGCCAACATTCGCGAAATCGCAACGCATATCAATGCGCGCTGCGCACAGTTTTTGCTGAAACCGCCGGCGATTCTCATGGAACCGGGGCGCAGTATTGTCGCCGACTGCTGCACGACGCTCTACAGAATCGGCAGCGTAAAAACCATTACCGGATACAAGAGCTATGTCTCAATTGACGGCGGCATGACCGATAATCCGCGCTACGCGCTGTATCAATCCGAATACACCGTGCTGAATGCCAGCCGAGCGAATCGCCCCGCGGATTTTATCTGCACAATTGCCGGACGCTGCTGTGAAAGCGGAGATTTGATTCAGGAAGACGTGGCGATTGCGAAACCGCAGCGCGGCGATATTCTGGCGGTACTCTGCACCGGCGCCTATAACTATGCCATGGCCTCCAACTATAACCGTGTGTGCCGTCCGGCCATCATTATTTTAAAAGACGGACACGACCGGCTCGGCGTCCGCCGCGAGACCTTTGAAGATTTGATCGCTTATGACCTTTGATTTTTGTATCCGCCGTTTGCAAAATCACGGCAAACAAAAAATTACAACCGCACTCAAATGAAGTGACCCCAAAAAGTTAGACAATATTTGAGAGTAAAAAAA
>URDS01000109.1 GCA_900546635.1 uncultured Eubacteriales bacterium
CCTGAACTGTTCGAGCAGCGTAGACTTTCCGCACCTTCGTATTCCGGTGACGACTTTTATGACGTCCTTTTCGCGGAACATTCTCAGTTTTGCAAGATATTGTTCTCTGAGTATCATAACGACCTCCCGAGTATTATGATACCATAATTATTGCCGAAAATCAATTTTTTTCAACAGATTGAAAAAAATAATATTTTTTTTCATTTTTTTCAAGCAAATGAAAAAATTTGTCGGCGGATAAGCTGCATTAGCATTGAGGATTATTATTAAACAAATAATGTATCGGAACTCCGAGCGCAAACGCCATTCTGCGCGGAAAGTTCAGCCGCAAATGGCTTTGATCTGCGCCGTCGAGATATTTTTTGACCGATCTTTTCGAGTATCCCATCTTTTCGGCAAGTTCGCCGACACTCATGCCGATTTCTCTCATCAGGCTTTTTACGTAATCGATATCGATATAGTGCTTCATATTTGTTTACCTCCGTTTTTCTTCGATTATATCACATTCCTTTTTCCGTGTGACGTATTGAACCGAAAATTGATACACAACCCCGGATATGAGAGTATCCGGGGTTGTGCCTTTCGGGGTAACTGTTTGATCGTTTAACGATTGCTATAAATTGAAACCTTGCTTTCTTGTGAACGTACATAAGCAGCGAATGCGGGAAGATTTCCGAGGGCAGAGGCACGGATTTTGTACGCGCGCAGCGCGCACGTCGCCGCAGCCTGCCTCACGGCGGCAAGGCAAAATCCGTGATCTATGCACCGGAAAGATCCCGCAGGCGCGTCATCCCCTTCGCGCGCTTTGCGCGCAAAGGGCTGCCCTTATACGAGCGAAAGCCTTCGCGAAGGATAAGGGATCGATCGGAAGCGAGGGAGTGCTTTGCCGACTGAGCGACCTTTTAAGTAGTTTCCTTACGGAAACGCATGAAAGTTTTCAAGAAAACAATGCAGAGCGGACTGAAAGTCCGCGAACATTGTTGTCTTGCTTCATTCCGGCGGCGAACAGGCTGTTCGCCGTCCCGTTGGCGTTCGCGCCGACACGAGCACAAAAATTTGTTAAAATTTTTATGCGCAGTGTCGCAATCGGCGCGATTATTTTATAATATTATTTTATTTATTGCGAAAAAGAAATGAATTTACTTTTATTGAACACTCCCGCCACCGGTGGGAAACTCGAACAGGCATTGGAAAAACTGATAGATTTTGGAATGGATGCCGGCAAGGACATATTAATCGCCATTTTAATCTATGTAATCGGACGTTTCATCATCAGGCAGATAAGCGCGTTGGTAGCCAGAATACTCGAAAAGCGGAAGATTGAAACCAGTGTGCAGACCTTCCTGAAGAGCCTGATAAAGATTCTGCTGAATATGATTCTTGCCTTTGCCATCATCGGCAAGCTCGGTGTGGAAACCACCAGCTTTGCGGCGCTGCTTGCATCCGCAGGTGTGGCTGTGGGTATGGCGCTTTCCGGGAACCTGTCCAACTTTGCCGGCGGACTGATTATACTGATTTTCAAGCCGTTCAAGGTAGGCGACTACATAGACGGACCGGGAGTAAGCGGCACGATAAAGGAAATACAGATTTTCCACACCATACTGTCCACCCTCGACAACCGTATGATTTATGTGCCCAACGGAAGCCTCAGCGGCAATGCCGTCACCAATTACAGCAAGCAGGACAAGCGCCGTGTCGAATGGGTGTTCGGCGTAGAGTACGGCGAGGATGTGAAGCGAGTAAGAGCCGTGCTGCAACGCATCATCAATGCAGACAGCCGCATATTGGACACCCCCGCTCCTCTCATCGTCTTAGGTTCACTGAGCGCAAGCAGCGTCGATATCACGGTACGCGTATGGGTAAAAAGCGCCGACTACTGGAGTGTACTGTACGATATCAACGAAATCGTCTACCAGACATTCAATGAAGAAGGTATCGGATTCCCGTTCCCGCAACTCACCGTACACCAGTCGAAAGAGTAAAAAAACAGAGGATGTTCCCCAAACACTGCGTTCTGCCGCAATCGGGAAACATCCTCTTTAAATATCCTCTTCAAATATCAGCGGCCCGGTTCAGGCCAGGCACCGGCTCATTCCTTTCCGCCGGCAACTATCTTCCATGCCCCGGCACTCAGCACCGCACCGATAAACGGGCCTACAATGAAAATCCACAACTGGCTCAAAGCCTCTCCACCCTGAAAGAGCGCAGG
>URDS01000110.1 GCA_900546635.1 uncultured Eubacteriales bacterium
GCGAACGCGCCCCATCGTCGAAAAACCTTAGTTTTTCGACGGTCAAAAAGAGCGGGAAATCCGCTCTTTTATTTTCAGGAGAAAAAATATGAAAGGCACAAGAACCTACTATTACGTATCATAGCTTGTCCGCGCCAAATGTGCATTGCCCATAGGGGGGTAGGCAATGCACATATCCATCCGTTTCAGCGCGGCGGACGGTTTGTTGTAGTGCCTCTACGCTTTATATCATAAACTGTTTTTGTGACAAAATGATGATGAATTTCGTAAAAGTAAAAAGAAACTGCGAAAACATTCCCGCACCGAGTTATTTCCCTGCCTGTCCCCTGCTTTCCAGATAGGAAGCAAGCAATTCTGACAGCCGCTCCACCGTTTTCGGAATTGATGAACCGATTTCATCCAACGTAATATCGGCATACCGTTCATAAAGCGGAGCACGCTCACGGTAAAGATCGTAAATGCTCATTCCCTCTCCGATCGCCACGCCGCGATTTTTAAGATTGGACAACCGATAGACAATCTCGCGCACCTCTGCGCGCAAATATACCACAACAGCGTCTTTTTTCAGCCATTGCATGGCTTGATCCGAATAAACTGCGCTGCCGCCCGTAGCAATTACGGTATTCTCACAGCAAATTGAAAGCAGCGCTTCCTCTTCACAGCGCAAAAACGACTTAATGCCGTCCGTATTGATAATTTCCTGCAATCGCTTACCCTGCCGCGCCTGAATCACAAGATCGGTATCGCAAAAATCCATTCCCTGCGCTTTCGCCAACACCACACCGACGGTGCTTTTTCCGCATCCGGGCATTCCGATTAAAACAATATTCATTCGCGCGCGCCTCCCGCTGTTAAGCTAAGCGTTTTGCGCCGATATTCCATCGGCGTCATCTCCATTTGCTTTTTAAATGTATTGGAAAAATGATGACTGTCCGAAAAATGCAGCATTTCGGCAATTCCCTGAATGCTCATATCCGTTTCTTCCAGCATATTTTTGGCTGTCTCAATCTTTTTTTGCAAAATATACTGCTTCGGCGATAAACCAAATTCGTTTTTAAAACAGGTAATAATATAGGATTTGCTGAAAAAGAACTTATTGGATATATCCCCAAGTCCTAAATTAGACTGAATATTGGCGTCGATGAAATCCCGAATTTTATAGGAGGCCGGCGCATGCGCGTCGCAAAGCGAATCACAGGTCAGCTGATCGAGCAAACGCACAATCCATTTAAAAACATTTCGATACGCAGTTTGTTTGGTATGCGGATCAATCCGCGAGCATTCCTCAAGGATCGCGTCAAAAGTCTTGCGGCAGTCCATCGGTTTTATCACAATTCCGCTCTGCAAATTATACAGCAGCATCATTTCATTCAGCAATCGGCCGCCGACATTGATCCAGATTTTCGTATACGGATGCTCCGGATCGCAATAATACTTGTGCAAATGGCGGCTTGACAATACATAAAAATCCCCGGCCTTTACCTTGTACACTTCGCGGTCGCACTCCACGTATCCACAGCCGGAAATCACATATTCAAAAACATACATATGCTTATAGAAAAGACTTTCCATATTTTTGCGGTCAATATAGTAACTTTTGTCGGGATAGGTGATTCCCGCCTTTTCTATGCAAAATGTCCCCTCATACTCAACATATGGATTGGTGTATGCATATTTCTCCGTTCCCAGACGATAAATATTATATTCGTTCATCGCTGCCTCCGAAAAGCCAACAGTACAGTGAAAAAAAACACAAGTCGCTGAATTGGCAATAAAATCCGCATATATTTGAATTTTTAAACAATGCTCCTTTTGGATTATAATTCATATGTGTAAAAAAGTCAACCCGATTTTTTGTTTTTTTAACGCAGAGTAAAAAATCGTGGGGAGCGCGCAAAAACATTTTTTGTGTCGAATGTGCAAATGCGCTTTTTTAACAAAAGGTATTGACAACTGAAACGGAATATGCTATTATAGATATGTTGCCGAAAGGTAATCGTGCCGGAGTGGCGGAATTGGCAGACGCCCGGGACTTAAAATCCCGTGAGGTAACACTCGTACCGGTTCGAGCCCGGTTTCCGGCACCATTTTATATCGCGGGGTAGAGCAGTTGGTAGCTCGTCGGG